>JANPGB010000575.1:0-12076 GCA_031423695.1 Verrucomicrobiota bacterium | reverse complement strand
GTCAATCGCGAACAGCCCCATCTCCGCGCCGATCTTGCGATGGTCGCGGCGCTTGGCCTCCTCGAGCATCTTGAAATACTCGTCGAGCGCGGTCTTGTTCTTGAACGCCGTGCCGTAGATGCGCTGGAGCTGCGGGCCTTTCTCGTCGCCCTTGTAGTAGGCGGCGGCCACGCTGGTGAGCTTGAACGCGCCGATGTTGCCGGTGCGCATCACATGCGGCCCGGCGCACAGGTCAGTGAAATCGCCGTTCTTGAAATAGGAAATCGGCTCACCCTCGGGAATCTGCTTGAGCAGGTCGAGCTTGAACTTGCTGGCGTTTCCCGGTCGCTCGCCGAGTCCGCCGAGACGTCCGCTTTCTGCGTCTTTGATCGCCTGCTCGCGCGTGACGGTGAGCTTTTCAAAAGTGTTGTTCGCCTTGATCTCCTTCTTCATCTCGGCCTCGATCTTCTCGAAGTCCTCGGGCGAGATGCGATGCGAACATTCGAGGTCGTAGTAAAAGCCGTTGTCCACCGGAGGGCCGTAAGCGAATTGCGCATCGGGCCAAAGCCGCAGAATCGCGGTGGCCATGACGTGGGCGCAGGAGTGGCGGATGCGCTCCAGTTCGGTCATCTTGGCGCGGTCGTCGAGCGTCTTGCGCTCAGGGTTCGCGGCGGCTGGCGGGGCGGGCTGTTCGTTTGGCTGCGGTTGGTTTTCGTCGGGCATAAAGTTGGACAGAATTTACAGAATTAACAAAATTCCAACAGGCGGAACTTCCGGGAGTTCCATTCTGTGAATTTGGTTAATTCTGTTTTCATATCGGGAAACAAAAACGCCCCGGACCATGAGTCTGAGGCGTTGGCGTTCGCGGGATTTTCGCGAACGCTAAATGGTCGTTGTGATGTTCAGTTGAACGGGCACGGCGGCACCGTAGTAAAGACCCGGGCGATTGGCAAACCGATTTTACCGGCCGTCGCGGCGTTGCGCCATGCGATGCCGAGTTTTTCAATCTGGCCAGCCCGACTTGGGCGGGCGGCACATTTTCTTGTTTTCGCAGAATTGGACCGGTCCGGAGTATCGGCGCAATCCCGTTCCGCCGGATGCAGGCAGGGCCAACTTTCCGGCGCGCCCATTTTCCACCCCCACTAATGCAGATAATTACGCTGACAGAAAACGTGAAATATTTCACAAACTTTTCTTGCAGCGGCGGCGCGCAGTTCTTAGATTCCTGCGGTCTTAGTCGGATGATTCAACGCTGGCGCTGGGTTTGGCTGGCTTGCTTTTGACGACGCGCACCAATTTTTGCCGTGCTTAAAGCAATTAACGGCTGGTGTTTCTCACAAGCAGCCGCTCCCCGCTGGAGCGCGCCGTTTGAGTTTTTAACAAGCAGTTTGGATTTGGTTAACGACGATTTGAAATGTCAGCGATTTTTCCAAAGTGGACCAACCGGCTGCCGATATTGATCATTATCGGCGGGTTGCTCGTCGGCGGAGCGGTGACGGCGGGCGTGTGGTATTATTTCACGCCCAAGTACACGCGCGTCGGCTATCAACCCATTCAGCCGGTCGCCTTCTCGCACGCCATTCATGCCGGCCAGCTTGGCGTGGACTGCCGCTACTGCCACACCGCGGTGGACAAGTCCTGGTTTTCCAACATCCCGGCGGCCTCGACCTGCATGAACTGCCACAACCAGGTATTGAAGGACGACCCGCGCCTCGCCTTGGTTCGTGAAAGCGCCGCGAGCGGCAAGCCCATTCAATGGGTGCAGATCCACAAGATGCCGGACTTCGTTTATTTCAACCACTCCGTCCACGTCACGCGCGGCATCAGCTGTGTGGAATGTCACGGGCGCATCGACCAGATGGACGAGGTGTATCACGCAAAACCTTTCAGCATGGCGTTCTGCCTTGAATGTCATCGTCACCCCGAAACCAAGCTGCGGCCGGTGGACAAGGTCACTGATTTGAAATGGCAGCCGGAATCTGAAACTGCTCAACTCGCCTTTGGCAACAAGGCCAAGACCGAGTGGAAAGTTGAGTCGCTGCAAAGCTGCGGGGCCTGTCACCGATGAAAACCATTCCTCCATCCTGTCCCGAACCTGAATTTGGCCGGAAGTACTGGCGCAGCACCGACCAACTGGCGGACACCCCCGAGTTCCGTCAATGGATGGAACGCGAATTTCCCGCCGGGGCCACCGACGCAATGGACGCGGTATCCCGCCGTCACTTCGTCAAGATCATGTCCGCCTCGTTCATGCTGGCGGGCGTGGGTCTGGCCTCCAGCGGTTGTCGTCGTCCGGAAGACAAGCTGGAACCCTTCGGCAAGCAGCCCGAAAACTACGTTTTCGGCACTTCCCAATACTTTGCCACCGCGATGCCGACGCGCGGCGCGGCGGTTCCGCTGGTCGCGCGGTCCTACGAAGGCCGTCCGGTCAAACTGGAAGGCAATGCCAAGCATCCCGACAGCAACGGCGGCACCGACCGTTTCACGCAGGCTTCCATTCTCGGACTCTACGATCCCGACCGTTCCCGTCGTTTCACGGTGGGCGGCAACAATGCCACGCCGGAAGCGGCGATGGACGCGCTCAACCAGCTTTCTAAAAATGCCGCGGGCAATGGCGGCGCGGGCCTCGGCTTTTTGCTGGAGCAGAACACCTCGCCGACGCGCGTGCGTCTGCAAAAGCTGATCGCGAAGAAGTTACCGAAAGCCCGCTGGTACAGCTACGAGCCGCTGGATCTGGACGTGAACCGCCGCGCCGCCACGACGGCCTTTGGCGCGCCGTTGAAGCCGAAGTTCAATTACGACAAGGCCAAGGTCATCGTTTCGCTCGACTGCGATTTCATCGGCGCGGAAGAGGATGTTCACAACAACATCCGTCGTTTCACCGCCGGCCGGAAAATTGAGAAGCCGGAAGACACGATGAACCGGCTGTATGTCGTCGAGGCTTTGATGTCGTTGACCGGCATGAACGCCGATCATCGCCTCCGGATTCCGGCAAGCTCGGTCGTGCAGGTCGCGGCGGGAATTGCTGCGGAGATTTTGACGCAGGCGGGAATCACCGGCTTGGACGCCCTCGGCAAGCCCGCGGGTGTGGATGCCAAATGGATCACCGAGTGCGCAAAAGATCTGCTAGCGCACAAAGGTGAATCGCTGGTCGTGGCCGGTCACCGTCAGCCGCTCGCGATTCATCTGCTCGCGAATGCAATCAACTCCGTGTTGGGGAATGTCGGCAAGACGGTTGAATTTCACGCGGCGCCGGATTTGGGCGCAGGCAGCATCGTCGAACTCGCCGCCGCGCTGAACGCGGGGCAGGTGGAGACGCTGGTGATTCTCGGTGGCAACCCCGCTTACAACGCGCCGGCGGATGTGAACTGGGCGGCGGCGCAGGCCAAAGCCAAGAGCGTCGTCCGGCTCGCGTATTACGAGGACGAAACTTTTGAAGTGACGAAGCGGGCGAGCGACTGGCATCTGCCCCTCGCGCATTTTCTGGAATCGTGGGGCGACGCGCTCACCAGCGATGGCACGCTCGTGCCGGTGCAGCCGCTGATCGCTCCGCTGTTCGGCGCGTGGACGGAAATTGAAGTGCTCGCCCGCATCGCCGGCGAGAGCGTGGTCAAGGCGCATGACTTGGTGCGCGCGACGTTTGTGGATTACGCCAAGGGCGATTTTGAAACCGAGTGGAAAAGTTTTCTGTTCCAGGGTTTCTTGAAGGGCAGCGCCGCCAAGCCGGTCAGTTTCTCGCTGGATCGCGCGGCGGTTTCCAAAGCGGTGGTCTCGGCGAAGATCGACCACGCCTCGCAGGACAAGCTCGAGGTCGTTTTGCACGCGGACTACAGCGTGGACGACGGGCGTTACAACAACAACGGCTGGCTCCAGGAAATGCCCGACCCGGTTGCGAAGATGGTTTGGGACAACGTCGTCCTCGTCAGCCGCAAGACCGCGTCCGATCTCGCAGTTCAGAACGGTGATCTGCTTGAAGTGAAACTCGGTGAGCGCGCCGTCACCGGCCCGATTTGGATTCAACCTGGCCAGGCGGATCACACGCTGGGCTTGGCGCTGGGTTATGGACGTGAAAAGTCCGGCCGCGTCGGTCACGGCGTGGGTTTCAACGCCTATCCGCTGCTGACCTCGACCGGTGGTTCCATCGTCGTCGGTGCGACGGTTCGCAAGACTGGCTCGACCTACGTCATTGCCTGCACCCAGGATCATTGGTCCATGGAAGGCCGTCCGATCATCCGCGAGGCGAATCTCGAACAGTTCCGCGAACATCCGGGCTTTGCCAAGAGCATGAACGCCGAGGCGCCGCCGATCGAGGCGCCGCTGTATCCGAACCCGTTCGACAAGGCCAAGGAAAAAGCCCATCACCAATGGGGCATGTCCATTGACTTGAACTCGTGCGTGGGCTGTTCGTCGTGCATGATGGCGTGCCAGAGCGAGAACAACATTCCGATCGTGGGCAAAGATCTGGTCAAGCGCGGTCGCGAGATGCACTGGATCCGCATTGACCGTTATTACGCGGGCGAGCCGGCGAAGAAAAAGTTTCTCGACACCTTCGACGACGAATCGAAGCAGCAGTTCGCCGAGTGGATTGATGATCCGCAGGTCGTCACCCAGCCGATGCTTTGCCAGATGTGCGAATCCGCCCCGTGCGAATCCGTCTGCCCGGTCAACGCCACCTCGCACAGCGAGGAAGGCCTGAACCTGATGACTTACAATCGCTGCGTCGGCACGCGCTATTGTTCGAACAACTGTCCGTACAAGGTCCGCCGGTTTAATTTCCTGGATTTCAACAAGCGTTCGCTCGAAGAGCTGAAAGGGCCGTTCTATCCGAACGCGGTCACGCACAGCACGGAAGGCAAGTGGGATTTGCTGACCTGGCTCAAAGCCCCGTTCGAACCCGAGTCCGGCGGCTCCCGCAAGAGCGACGAATGGGACCTGATCAAGATGTCCAAGAATCCGGACGTCACCGTCCGCATGCGCGGCGTCATGGAAAAATGCACGTTCTGCATCCAGCGCATCGAAGGCGCAAAGATCGCGCAGAAGGTCAAGGCCGGCGCGTCCGGCGACGTGGTGGTCCCGACCGATTCGTTCACCACGGCCTGTGCCCAGGCCTGTCCCGCGGGCGCGATTGTGTTTGGCAACATTTCCGACCCGAACAGCCGCGTATCGCAATTGAAGAAACAGGAACGCGATTACAGCCTGCTGGATTTTCTGCTGACCAAGCCGCGGCTGACCTATCTGGCCCGCGTGCGGAATCCGAACCCGGCCATGCCTGACTATTATCAATCGCCGCTGACGTTGGAAGAATTCAAGAAGCAGTCGGGCGAGGAAAACCCTTTTGAAGCACATCCACACGCGGAAGCCGGCGAAGCCCATGCGCATGCTGCGGCTGAGAAAGGAGCGCACTAATGGCCTCGCAAGTGAGCAAGCAAGCGCTGCCTGACGTGCCCGCCGATCTGGCGCGCATTCCGCTGGTGCGGAACAATCGCAGCATCGGCTGGATTTCCGACCGCATTTGCAGCATCAACGAGGGCAAACTGCCGGTCTGGTGGTGGGCCTCCTTTATTCCGAGTGTGCTGCTGCTCGGCTTGCTCGGGGTCATGCTCGGTTATCAGATCACCACGGGCGTCGGCGTCTGGGGAAACCAGCACCCGGTCATGTGGGGCTGGGACATCATCAACTTCGTCTGGTGGATCGGCATCGGCCACGCCGGGACGTTGATTTCGGCGATTCTTTTCCTGCTCCGCCAGAAATGGCGCACGGGCGTGAACCGCGCCGCTGAAGCCATGACCATTTTCGCCGTCATGTGCGCTGGCATTTATCCGGCCCTGCACGTCGGTCGCGTGTGGTACGATTGGTGGCTGTTCCCGATCCCGAACTCCAACGGGCCGATCTGGCCGCAGTTCCGTTCGCCGCTGATGTGGGACGTGTTCGCCGTTTCCACCTACTTCACCGTGTCCGTGCTGTTCTGGTACATGGGCTTGATTCCCGACCTGGCCGTGCTGCGCGACCGGTCCAAGACCAAGATCAAACAGTTTTGTTACGGCCTGTTCTCGCTCGGCTGGACCGGCTCGAACCGGCACTGGAGCAACTACGAAAAGGCCTATTTGATCCTGGCCGGACTCTCCACTCCGCTGGTGTTGTCCGTGCATTCCATCGTCTCCCTCGACTTCGCCGTGTCGCAGCTGCCCGGCTGGCACACCACGATTTTCCCGCCGTACTTCGTCGCCGGCGCGATCTTCTCCGGATTCGGCATGGTCCTGACGCTGCTGCTGCCGTTGCGCGTGATGTTCAAACTCGAGGATCTCATCACGATGCGGCACATTGACATCATGTGCAAAGTGACGATGGCGACCGGCTCGATCGTCGCCTACGCCTACGGCATG
Organism: Verrucomicrobiota bacterium; assembly: GCA_031423695.1. Lineage (GTDB taxonomy): Bacteria > Verrucomicrobiota > Verrucomicrobiia > Limisphaerales > CAIQOK01 > CAIQOK01. The sequence continues at coordinate 5,714 of JANPGB010000575.1, read as the reverse complement.
GAATTCTTCATCGCGTGGTATGGCGGCAATCCGAGCGAACAGTTTCACTTTTTGAACCGCGCGTTCGGCCCGTATTGGTGGGGCTGGGCCTGCATGATGGGATTCAACACGCTGGTGCCGCAACTCTTCTGGTTCAAGAAAATGCGCCAGAATCTGTGGATCGTGTTCATCATTTCCATCCTGGTGAACATCGGCATGTGGTTCGAGCGCTTCGTGATCATTGTGCTCTCGCTGCACCGTGACTTTCTGCCGAGCAACTGGGGCTATTTCAAACCGACGTGGGTGGACATCTGCACCTTCATTGGCACCTTTGGATTGTTCTTCACGATGTTCCTGCTGTTCCTCCGCTTCCTGCCGATGATTGCGATCTCGGAAGTCAAGGGCGTGACGCCGCAGGCGGATCCGCATCATCCGCTGGGCGGGGCCAAACATGTGGAGGCCGTGCCGGACAATGCCGGTGATTTGACAGGAGATGCAACGATATGAACGGCACTGCCAAACCCTACGGCGTGATCGCCGAGTTCACGACCCCGGCGGATATCATGCACGCGGCGGAAAAGGTGCGCGACGCCGGGTTCACGCGGTGGGATGTGTTCACGCCGTTTCCCGTGCATGGCATGGACCGCGCCATGGGCCTGAAGAATTCCAAGGTCGGCTGGTTCGCCTTCTGCGGCGGGGTGATCGGCTACACGACCGGCATGCTGATGATCTGGTTTTTGAACGCGGTGGATTACCCGGTGCTCATCGGGGGCAAGCCCATGTTCAGCCCGTTCGCGGCGTTTCCGCCGTCGTACGAGCTGACGATCCTGTTCGGGGCGTTTGGTTCGCTGGGCGGCATGTTGTTTCTGAACCGCCTGCCGCGGCTGCATCATCCGCTGCACAAGAACCGCCGCTTCCTGCAGGTGACGCATGACAAGTATTTCCTGGTGATCGAGTGCGAGGATCCGAAGTTTTCCGAAACCGAGACGGCCAAGTTGTTGGCGTCGGCGGGCAGCAACCACATTGAGATGGTGGACGAATAATGCGCTACTTCCTTTTACTTTTTCTGGTGGGGGTGCTGGCGGTGGTCGGCATCGTTGACAAACGTGGCACGCTCACGCGCAACACGCCGATTCAGTTGTTCGCAGACATGAAGCGCCAGCTCAAACTGCGGCCGCAAACGCCCAACGCGTTTTTCCCCAACGGCCTCAGCTCGCAACTGCCGGTGGCGGGAACCATTCCCCAGGCCCGCGCCGTGGTGATCGGCGGCAGGGAATATTTTCCGCACGAAGACGTGCCCGTGTTCACCGGCCGGCTGCCGGGCACCACGACGAACTTTGTGGAGAATATTCCGCTGCCCGTGACGGCGCAACTCATGGAACGCGGCAAGGAGCGCTTCACCATCTATTGCTCGCCCTGTCACGGCCAGCAGGGCGACGGCAACGGCATCACCAAAAAGCTCGGCGCCATGGCGGTGGTGGCGAATCTGCATGACAAACGCATCGTCGAGATGGCCGACGGCGAAATTTTCAATACGATCAGCAACGGCAAAAACCTGATGGGCGCCTACGGTCCGAATGTGCCGGCGGAAGACCGCTGGGCCATTGTCGCCTATTTGCGCGCGGTCCAGTTGAGCCGCCTTGCCTCGATGGACGACGTGCCGGCCGAGCTGCGCGCCACCTTGAAAAAGTAATTATGAGTTCGCAAAAAAAATCGGCCAAGCTGCCGCCGTTGGATCTTTCCAAATGGCGAAAAGTTCCGACGCAGTTGATCGTGATTGGCGCGGTGCTCGCGGGCCTCGGCGCGGTGGTGAGTTATCAGCACGACGCCATGCGTCAGTTTGCCTTCTCCTGGCTGCTCGCCTACATGTTCTGTCTCAGCGTCTGCGCGGGCGCGCTGTTCCTGGTGATGTTTCATCATCTCTTTGACGCCGGTTGGTCGGTGCCCATCCGCCGGTTTTGCGAACACCTCGCCTCGCTGCTGTTTCCGGTGATGGCGATTTTCTGGATTCCGATTTATCTGCTGCGCAAACATCTTTACCACTGGATGTCCATCGATCCCGCGGCCGATCACGCGTTGAAGGTGAAGCTGCCGCTGTTCACCCAGTCTGGATTCCTCGTCATCTCCCTGATTTGTTTTGCGGTCTGGTGGCTGTTGACCAACCGCCTGCGCTACTGGTCTTTGAAGCAGGATGAAACCGGCGGGTCGCTGCCCACCTACAAAATGCGGTTTCACTGTTACTGGGGCATTTTCGCCTTTGCCATCACCCTGACCCTGGCGGTCTTCATGTGGATGACGGCCCTGGAACATGAATGGTTCTCCACGATGTATGGCGTCTTCTATTTCGCCGGCAGCGTATGGATGACGCTGGCTTTGGTGTACGTCATCACCATGGTGCTCAGCCGGCAGGGCATTCTGACCGCTGTGCTGCACGAGCATCAATTTTACTTCATTGGCTCGATGCTGTTCGCGTTCACCGTGTTTTATGCCTACGTCACCTTCGCGCAGTATTTCATCATCTGGAACGGCAACTTGCCGGAAGAAACTTTCTGGTACATCCAGCGCGAAAAGGGCACCTGGTTCTGGTGGAGCATGATCATCATTTTTGGTCATTTCTTCGTTCCGTTTCTGGCGCTGCTGCGGATTGATGTGAAGAGCAAGTTCACCTTCATGTTCGCGCTTGGCTGCTGGGCGTGGCTGATGCATTACGTGGACATGGCCTTCAACATCCTGCCGGTGGCGCATCCTGACGGGGTCCGCTGGAAATGGATCTGGCTGGACTTTGGTTGCATCGCGCTGATCGCGGGCGTGCTCGCGAACCGTTTCCTCGCCAAGTTTGCCAGCGCGGCTCCGTATCCGATCAAAGACCCGCGTCTGATCGAAGCCATGGGGCTGTATCATCCGGTGCCCACACAGCTTTCCGGTGGCGAACTGGATCAGGCCGATGACCTGTCGGGCGCGCCGGACCAGGGCCATTGAATCGAGCTGTCATGAATTCTGAATCCAACAACTGTTGCGAGTGCAAAACGAAATGGGCCTATTGCGCGGCCCTCGTGGGCGCTTTCCTCATCGTGGGCGCGCTGGTGCTGGCCATGCGGCACTACACCCAGACGGCTCCGCTCAATGCCAACCGCGCCACGGAACGGGCCGCCGCGCTGAAAGAATTGCGCGCCACGGAAGCGGAGGCGCTGAACGCCGCCGCGTGGATCGATCAGAGCAAGGGGCTCGTTCGTCTGCCGATCGCCGAAGCCATGAAGCTCGCCGAACGCGAATGGCAGAATCCCGCCGCCGCTCGCGCCAATCTGATTGCGCGCGAGGAGAAGGCCACTTTCGTTCCTCCACCGCCACCCCCGAAGCCGAGCGCTTTCGAGTAGCCTCCCGCCCGCTCGATGAATTCGACTTCTTGCAAAACTTCCTCCGGCTGCGAGTCCGTTTCGACTGGCGATATTGACGCTTCGTGCCGACTGCCGCTGCTCGTGCTGTTTGGTCACGCCGCGTTCTGGCTGCTGGTGTCCTCGGCGTTCGGCTTCCTCGCCTCGCTGAAATTTCACGCGCCCAATTTGTTGTCCGACTGCGCGTGGCTGTCGTACGGGCGGGTTCACGCGGTGGCGACCATGGCTTTCACTTACGGCTTCGCGATTCAAGCTGGACTCGGCGTTGGTCTGTGGATCATTGCGGGTCTGGGACAAAACCGGGTGTCACAGTCGTTGGGCATCGTCTTCGGCGGCAAGGTTTGGAACTTCGGCGTGCTGCTGGGCGTGGTTGGAATTCTCGCGGGCAGCACCACCGGATTTGATTATTTGGAAATGCCGCGCTACTCGGCGGTGCTGCTGTTCATCGCCAGTCTTGTCATCGGCATGGGGTTGGTGAAAACGCTGCATCAGCGGCGCGAGCGCTCGCTCCAGCCGTCGCAATGGTTTCTGATCGCGGCGATATTCTGGTTCCCCTGGATTTTCTCGACTGCGCGCTTGATGCTCGTCCTGCACCCGGTGCGTGGCGTGATGCAGTCGGTGCTCGCCTGGTGGTTTGCGGCGAACCTGAATCTGGTCTGGCTCGCGCTCGTGGGCTTGGCGACGATGTTTTATTTCATTCCGAAACTGGTGGGCCGGCCGCTGCACAGCCGCGCGCTCGCGCTGTTCACGTTCTGGACTTTGATTTTGTTTGGAAGCTGGACGGGCCTTCCCGGCGGCGCGCCGCTGCCCGCGTGGATGCCGGCGTTGAGCGCCATCGCCGCCGTGCTGACCCTCCTGCCGCAGATCGCCCTCGGCTTGAATATTTTTCACACGAAGCAGGGTGCGCGCGTCGAGGAACAATCCAAGACGGCGTTTGGGTTTATTATTTTGGGGCTGGGCATGTTTCAACTCGCCGGGCTGATGCGCGTGGCGGCGGCGCTGCCCGGGGTCAGCGCCATCACGGACTTCACCTGGTTCACCGTCGCGCAGTCGCAGTTGAACACGTACGGCTTTTTCGCAATGACCATTTTCGGCGCGATCTATTATATCCTGCCGCGCGTCACGGGGATTGAATGGCCGTTCGCGAAATCCGTCCGCGCGCATTTCTGGCTCGCGGCGTTTGGAATTATTTTGGTGGCGGCTCCGCTGGCGATCGGCGGCGTCCTTCAAGGACTCAAGCTGAACAATCCACAGATTGGTTTCGGGGATTTGACCAAGGCGACGCTGCCGTTTCTGCGTGTCAGCACCACCGGTGAATTGCTGGTCGCGCTCGGTCATTTGTTGTTTGCGATGAATCTGACTGGAATGGTGGTGCGTTTTGCCAAGGCTCAATGTGCGCCCGCCTTCGCGGCCGCCACGGCGGAAATGAAAACGGCGGGGGTCAAATCATGAACTACGGCCCGCTCGTTTTACTCGCCGCCTTTTTCGCGCTGTCCGCTTCGTGGTTTGGCTTTGTGCTGACGCCGCAGATCCAGATCGGCCGGCAGCAGCAGGAGACCAACATTGTCAACACGGCGGAAATGTACCCGCAGGCCCGGCCCGGCATCGCCCATCAGGGGATGGAAGTGTATCGCGCCAACAACTGCGCCGCGTGCCACAGCCAGCAGGTCGGACAAACCGGCGTGATGGTGGACGTGATCTTGACCGAAACCGGCACCAACCTGACCGCGGTGGATGCGGTTCTTAAAAAAATTCAGGCGGGCGCAAATGTCGCCGGACTGGCCGCCGCATTGCCGAAGACGGTGCTTCAAGGCGCGACGATGGATGCCGCCGATGATCTGGCAAAGGCTTTCAAAAAGGCGGGTGCCAAGGCCGAGACGCGGCTGGTGTCGGTGGGGCCGGACATGGCCCGTGGCTGGGGCAGCCGCCGCACGGTGGCGCAGGATTATCTTTACGATTACCCGGTGATGCTCGGCTCCCTGCGGGTCGGACCGGACTTGGCGAACATCGGATCACGTTCGCCGGACGCCGGCGCGCATCTGAATCATCTCTACGCCCCGCAGTCCGTGGTGACTGGCTCGGCGATGCCCTCCTACCGCTTTTTGTTTGAGAAGCGGAGAATTTCCGGCGCGCCTTCGCCGGATGCGCTGCAAGGCTTGAAAGAATTCGCTCCCGCCGCCGGTTTTGAGATCGTGCCGAAAGCGGAAGCCCGGCAGCTCGTCGCGTATCTGTAGAGCATGCACTCCGACACGCCGCTGTATGTAGCGCCGATGTCCGCGCCCGTCGCTCCCAAACCCACTGCCCCCGCCAAATGAGCCAGCCGAAGCCATCCACCTCTTCGAC
>JANPGB010000574.1:0-6823 GCA_031423695.1 Verrucomicrobiota bacterium | reverse complement strand
GCGCGCGTTTGCAGGATGGGCTGCTGCACGCCTGTGTTTTTCCGCGCGCGAACTGGCGCATGCTCCTGCGCTGCGGCCCGGGACTGCTGCTGAAAAAGCGCCTGCCCGCCGGAGCCGCCGTGGTGCTGCGGTCGACGTCATTGACCTTGACCAGCGCGCCGCCGGCCGCGCTGGAGATCGAGGGTGATCTGGCCGGCCATCTGCCGGCGGCCTTTTCCGTGCAAGCCGCCGGGCTGCGGGTCATCGCGCCTTAGCGCGCACCCGATCGCGGGCGTTTTCCGATTTGGTAAATCTTATCCACCACGCTCAGCACCGCCCGGGCCTCCTTCAAGCCCGGCACCGGGGTGCGCTGGAGGCGGATGTCCTCGAAGAATTCCTGCATCTCGATTTTCCACGACTCGTCGCCGCGGGGGAATTCATGAATCGTCGTCTCCGGGGGGCCCATCTGCGGCAGCATCTTGTAGTAGGTCAGCCGTTCCATGCCGTAGCTGCCGCCAAGCCCTTCCCAATGCAGCTTCGCGTCGCGGCCGTAAATCTCGAAGCTGAAACAATTTTTCCACTCGCTGCAACTGACGTGCAGCCACGCGGTGTTGCCGGCCCGGTTGCGCAGGCTGAGAAAGGCGTTGTCGTCCACGGGCATTTTCCAGAAATACGTCGTCGCGTGACCTTCCACGCGGGTGAACTCGCCGAGAAAAATCCCCGCCAGATCAATCAGGTGAACCCCCTGGTCAATCAACTCGCCGCCGCCGGAAAGCTTCGGGTCGGCGCGCCATTCCTTTTCGTAACCGACGCGCCCGCCGTGACCGTAGCAGCCGCGCACGAACATGATCGGTCCCAGGGCGCCGCTGCGAAAAATCTCCAGCGCCTTGAGACAGGCCGGATGGTAGCGATGATTGTGGCCCACGCGCACCAGCGCCCGGTGTTTCCGGGCCAGCCCCTCCAGCTGTTTCAACCCCGCAACGTTGAACGCCACCGGCTTTTCCACCAGCACATGCTTGCCCGCCCGCACCGCCTGGCAGGCCACCGGCAGGAGCGAGGAATTGATGGTGGCGATCATCACGGCGTCCACCCCGGGCGACGCGAGGGCTTGCGCGACGGAAGCGGTGGCGACGCAGCCGGGACTTTGTGCGGCGATTTTTTCGGCGCGCTCCAGCTGGAGGTCGCACGCCACGGCCACGCTGCCGGGCGGCAGATTGTTCAACCGCTTTTGCCCGATGAGGCCGCAGCCGATGAGGGCGATGCGAATGGGTTTGCTCATATTAAGACCATTTCTTTCCGCGATCTTCCGGCACGATGCGCCGCAGGGTGTAGATGTCCGACGTGGCGAGCTCTTCGCGATGCTTGTCCAGGGTGGGCCACGGGTCCCACGGCGCGCTCAACAAACGTCCGCTGATGCCGTCGCTCTGTTCCGAAAGCAGAAACTCCACCAGGCCGAGCACTTTCTGCAAGATGGCCGCATTGTCGCGCGGGAGCTTGGAAGCCTGCTCAAATTCCTTCGTGCCCGCCACGGCGGCTCCGCTCGCCAGCACCTGCTCGGTCATCTGGGTGAAAATCGCGCCGGGCGCCACGGCGTTGATATCGAGGGCCTGCGCCTGCCATTCTGTCGCGAGCGTTTCCACAAGGCGCACGACGCCGGTCTTGGAAACGCCGTACGCCGCAAAGTTCGGGCGCGGGCCCGTCGCCCCACCGCCGGAAAAACAAATCACCTTGGCGCGGCGCGCCGTTTTTTGGAGCAGCGGATAAAAGGCCCGGATGGAAAAAAATGTGCCGTCAAGATTTACGGCCAGGGCGTGGCGCCAGGCGGCGGGCTCAATCTCCATCGCCGGGCCGATGGGTTCCTGGATGCCCGCGCAACAGATCAGGCCGTCCACGGATTTCCATTTTTGCGCCACTTGACTGGCCGCAGATTCCATGTCGCTCCAGCTGGAAACATCGCCGCGCAGGGCGAAACCTTCCTGCGCCGATCGCGCGAGGCGGCAGACGGCGTGACCGTTCGCGGCCAGCGTGTCCGCCAGGAATTTCCCGATGCCCCCGCTGCTGCCGGTGAGAACAAGGTTCATGGGGAAAAGCGGAAAGCGGGAAAGCGGGAAAGCCGAAACGGACAAGATGGCAGTCCATGAAGGAAGCCAATTGATAAAACAAACGCGTTCTTTGTCGGAAGCAGACAAGGGGAAAAGCGGAAGGCGGAAAGCGGGAAAGCCGAAACGGAACCCGCCAGCGTCCGCCGCCAAAAACTCTCTGATAAAAGCATGACGTTCATTGCCGGAAATAAAATGTGGAAAGCGCAAGCACCGCAAGCGAAAGAGCGATGCCAGCCACCCGGCGGGTCCTGCCTTTGGCTTTGCGTCCGATAGTCGTGACCACCGCCAGAAGCTCGTTGGCCTCCTTCAGAAGCGCCCGGACTTCTTCCGTTCCACCCAAAGGCGCAGCCGCGCAAATCTTCAGCCAAGACATTGTTTCCGAAGCTTCTTTTTCTGAAATGCCCACCTTGTGAATGAAATCTCCTTTTGACTCCGCCCGATTGGCTTCCCGATAGTTCGCGCCGATGGAAGTGCCGGATCTCAGCAACTGCCTCCCGACTTCAATCCCATCCACAGTTTTTGGAAAGGACCTGATCAACCTGACCACGCGCACGGCAAACTCTTTGGTTCTTCCTTCCAATTCTGTTTTCATATTTTTGTTTTGGAATGGGTTGAGTGTCTTCCATAAACCGTTTCCGCTTTCCCGTTTTTTAATCCGAGTTTTGTTTCTGCTTTCCCGATTTCCGCTTTCCCGATTTTCAGGAGCGCTGCTCATAAACCCACTGGTTTTGCCGCAGCCATTCGACGGTGCGCAGAATCCCCTGCTCGATGGTGAGCTGCGGTTTCCAGCCGGTGGCGCGGATTTTTTTTGTGTCCAGAAAGATGAACGGGTTGTCGCCCACCCAGCCCTTGTTGCCGCCCGTGTATTCCCGCGCGGGCTGGAGGCTGAGCGCGCCGCAGAGGAAGCCGATGGAGTCGTTGACCTGCACGTACTCATCGGTGCCGAGGTTGTAGATTTCCACGCCGTGCTTCGCCTTTTTTGCGGTGCCAAGGTTCATGACGTGGAGCATGGCGCTCACACAGTCCTGAACGTAAAGGTAGCTTTTCCGCTGCAAACCGTCGCCGAGCACCTTCAACCGCCCTGGATGCTCGAGGAGTTGCTTGTAAAAATCAAACACATGGCCATGCGTGTAGCGCTCGCCGAGGATCGAGACGAAACGAAAGATGTAGCCCTCGAATTTGAAGCCTTCGCAGTAAGACGAAATCATGCCCTCGCCGGAGACTTTGGACGCCGCATAGAGGGAGGTCTGCACTGGAAACGGCGCGTCCTCCGGGGTGGGGATTTTTTCCGCCTCGCCATAGACGCTGCCCGTGGAACTGAAGGCGATGCGTTTGATGCCATTGGCGCGCATGGCTTCCAGAATGTTGAAGGTGGCGGTGGTGTTTTGCTCGAGGTCTTTGCGGGGATGCTCCAGGCCAAAACGCACGTCGGCATTCGCGGCGAGGTGGAAGACGGTGTCGCAGCCGGCCATCGCCCGCGTCAGCGCGGGCAGGTTGAGGTTGTCGCCTTCGACCAGTTGGAAGCGGGGATTCGGCAACGCGCCTTCCAGGAATTTCTTCTGGCCGGTGGAGAAGTCATCCCAGCCGACCACGGACTGCCCCTCACCCAAAAGCCGGTCCACCAGGTTGCTGCCGATAAAGCCGGCGGCTCCGGTCACAAAGTATTTTGCCATGCTTTTCAATTCACCAAATCCGGCGGCAACAAGCAAGACAGGTCCTGAATTATCTGCGTTTCCGCCGGGATCGGGTGGAAATTCCCGCCGGTGAAAACAGGTGAAAACAGGTTGCACCCCTCCGCGGATGTAATTAGAGTGGCGGCCGTTTTGCATCTATGAAAGTCGCACTCGGAACGGCATACTGGCGCTTCAAAGGCTATCTCAAGCCCGGCACTTCGCGCGTGGGCGATCTGCCGCCGGACGTCCTGCGCCATCTTTCCAGGGACAATCCCGCGCTGGTGGATCTGAAACGACGCTACGCCGCCGCGACACATCTGCCCCATTCCTTCTGGGCGCCCTGGGAGAACAAAGTCAACCTCCTGAAGTTCCGGGGCGAAAACGATTACGTGAGCCAGGCCTACTTTCAAAAAACCGACCGGCGTTATGAAATGTCCTGCGCTTATGTCGAAGCGACCGACGAACTGGGGCTGTACAACCGGTTCACGGAGGATCAGTTGTTCGGGGTGAAAACCTGGGAGTTTGTCCCGGGCAAGCTGGTCAGCCGCGACCTGCTGGATTCCGTGCTCGAAATCACCTTTGTCAAAAACGCGCTCGGGCTCGACCTCAAGGCCCCGGTGCGACTCCTCGACATCGGCGCCGGCTATGGACGCTTTGCCCACCGCTTCACCACGGCATTCGAGCACAGCCAGGTCACCTGCATTGATGCTGTCGCCACCTCGACGTTCCTCTCGGATTTCTACCTTAAATTCCGCGGCTGCCAGCGCGCGACGGTGGCGGCGTTTGATCAACTGCCGAATCTAAAGCCCGGAAGTTTTGATGTCGCCTCGAACATCCACAGTTGGTCCGAATGCACCAAAGAGTTCGTGGCCTGGTGGCTGGATCGCTTGTGCGACCTGAAGGTTCCCTATCTTTTCCACGTGCCCCACACGGAAACGCTCGCCACCATCGAAGCGGACAATTCCAGCAAGACCTACGACGACGAGCTGGAAAAGCGCGGCTTCAAGCTGGTGCTCAAGCAGCGCAAGTTCCAAAAGTCAAAGTGCGTGGACCAGGTGGGCCTGTTCCCCACCGACTACCGGCTCTACAAACGCGAGATCTAGTAACCGCCGCCGGAATTCCCAAAGGCAAAGCGATGCGAACATCCGTGGTAGTCATCACCCGCAACCGCGCCGACTTCATCGGCGAGGCGTTTGCGGCGATCACCCGACAGGACTGCGCCGACTTTGAAACCATCGTGGTGGACAGCAGCACCGGCGCGGATCGGGAGAAAACCGAGCAACTCGCCAGGCAATACGGCATCAAATATGTTGCCGAACCACGCCGGGGCCAATCGCTCGCCCGCAATCAGGGCATCGCCCACTCCACCGGCGAAATCATCGCCTTTACTGACGACGACTGCGTGCCCGCCCAGGATTGGCTGAGCCGGACGGTCAAAAACTTTTCCGACCCGGCGGTCTGGATTTGCACCGGCCGGGTGGTGCAACACAGCCGCGGCGACGCCGCCGATCTGTTCGAGGAAGTCGCCGGACAGGATCTGGGCGGGGAGCGCCGGGTGTTCGGTCCAGAGGACATCCGCTTCGGCCTTGGCTTCCTGCTCTCCAATGTCACCAAGGTTTTTGCCAAGCACCTGAAGTCGGGAGCCCCGGTGCCGTTCGGGATCGGCCACGGCAGCAGCATGACCTTCCGCCGCGAGGCGCTCCAGAAACTCGGCGGGTTCGATGAACGCTTCGGCGGCGAGTCCATCATCAAGTATGCCATCGAGAACATCGAACTGTTCTACCGCGCGCTGAAGTCCGGCCACCAGATTGTTTATGAACCGCTGGCGGTCGTCCGGCACAAGCACAAGCTCAGCACGGAGGAAGTTTTCAAGACCCGCTACATCTACAGTTACACGGGCGCGGCATTGTTATGGGAACATCGCAATGCGCCAAAAATGCTGTTCATGTTCTGCGGCCGGCTGGTGCAGCTCCTGATCAAAACCGCCCAATACAAGCTGCTTGGCAACCGTCAGCTGGCCCGCTCCTTTGGATCTGATCTGCGCGGCTTTCTGGATGGCTGGTCGGCGTATCGGAAGTTTGCCCGGGTGAATGGCGTCAAATCCGGCGGCCGGCCGATCGCGCCCTGACAGCGGGTTTGTTTTATTACCGAGGGCCGTCGGTCTTTGAGCGAAGTGCGACTCACAGCGCCGCGCGCCAGCCTCACCCGCCTGGCAATTTGATCCCTTCCCGTTCCAGCAGCCTGGTCTTCCACTCCAGCCCCCCGGAAAATCCGCCAAGCCTGCGGTTCGCGGCCAGCACGCGATGACACGGAACGAGGACGGGAATCGGGTTGGCACCACAGGCGCCGCCCACCGCCCGGACGGCGCGGGGCCTGCCGATGGCTTTGGCAATTTCACCGTAACTGCGCGTCCCGCCGGACGCGATTTTCTGCAACTCGCTCCAGACGCGTTGCTGAAAATCTGTGCCGGCGGAAAGATCAAGCGGCGGCAGCCGGCCCGGCGACCGGCCGGCCAGTACTCTTCCAAGCGCCAGCGTGGTGAGGCGATGAAATGCTTGAACCGGTTTGGACACGGCGGCCGGTTGGATTCCGGGCGACACGCGGCCGGAGCGGCTTGGAAAACCCAGCGCGGCCAGGCCCTGCCGGGAATAGCGGGCCACGAACGCGCCGTCGGCGGTTTCAATCGGGACTGCAGTCAGATGATCGGCGACCTTGGATTTCATGATCTGAAATTTGGCCCCGCGCTCCCGGTGAAGTCAAAACCATTTGTGTGTTTCGCGCGCTGATGCGGTTGCCAAACCATGGAGGTAGCACTCTCCGCGCAACGAAAATGGTAGAACTCCTCGCACGACGGGATTGGTAGAACTCCTCGCGCCGCATGGCAGAACTCCTCGCGCCGCAGGGTAGAACTCCTCGCGCTGCGAGGAGTCAGCGCCGCGTCCAGCGGCGCAACACCGGGGCCAAGGCATGCCTCCCGACCGTGCCGGTCGCCTGCGCCACGCAGGCGAGGTTGTCGCCGCGCGACAACCGCTACCAGATCGGGCGAGCGTCGTGGTGGGAGAGGGGGTG
>JANPGB010000573.1:0-13500 GCA_031423695.1 Verrucomicrobiota bacterium | reverse complement strand
AGATGGAGTAGGTCGGGTTGAAGACTACGTTCGTCAGGTGAAACAGCTTGTTTTGCGGGACGAAGGTGACGTTGCTTAGCAGCGTCAGCGGAGGCCGTTCGATGACCGTGACGTTGACCGGTGCCGAAGTGCCCGTCGCGCCGAGATTGTCGACCGCCCGCGCGGTGAAGGTGTAGCGATTGGTCAGCACATTGGTCAGCACGAGGAAGTAGGGCGCGACGTTGGTCTCGCCGATTTTCACGAAATCCAGATTGTTGGTGGACTGGAAAAATTCCACGTTGGTCACCGCGCCGTCCAAATCAGCCGCGGAGGCCAGCAGGGTGAACGTGGCGGGTGCCACGAACACAGAGTTGTTCGTCGGGTAGCTGATGGCAACGGTGGGCGGGAGATTGATCGTGAGCACCGCGCTGAAGGTCGCGGCCGTGCCGCAAATCCCGCTGGCTTCCACGGTGTAGGTTCCGCCGTCCGCAGGTTGGAGGTTGGTCAAGGTGAGGGTGCTGGTGCTTTTCCCGGGCAGCACCACGCCATTCCTTTTCCAGACATAGCTGAGCGGACCGCTGCCGGAAGCCGAAGCCGTAAAGCTGACACTACCACCGATGTTTCGGGTCGCACCCGCCAGCGGCGCGATCGAAGTGTTCTGGTTTACCGTGAGGCCGGCGCTGTTGGTCACGCTGCCGCAGGCGCCGCTGATGACCACCGAGTAAGTCCCGGCGTCAAACGCGCTGACGCTGTTCAGCACCAGAATGTTGTTGGTCTGGCCGGCCATTACGGCGGTGCCCTTCCACCATTGGTAATTCAAGCCAGTGCCCGTCGCGCCCACGTTGAAGATCGCCGCGGTGCCGGGGCAGTTGGTCGAGTTGGCCGGAGGTGTGACTACCATCACGTTCGCATTCACCGTCAGGGTGGCGCAGTTGGTCAGCGGTCCCCCCGCCGCGCCGTCGGCCACCACGCAATACGTGCCGGCATTGGCGGAGCTGACGTTGGTCAAAAGCAACAGGCTGTTTGTCTGGCCACCGAGGAGGCCACCGTTGAAATACCATTGATAGCTCACCGCTGTCCCCGCGGCGGTCTCACTGAACACGGCGGTGGTTCCAGGACAGTTGGTCTGATTGATCGGAGGGGTGATCACCGTGACCGGCACATTCACCGTCAACGTCACGCAGTTGGTCTGTGGCGCGCCGCACGTGCCGCTGACCACCACGCAGTAAGCGCCGGCACTGTTGGTCGAGACACCGTTCAAACTCAGGCTGCCGTTGGTCTTGCCCAGGAGGGCCCCACCGTTGAAATACCATTGATAGCCCAAGCCCGTGCCGGTCGCACTTATACTGAACTGCGCGCTGCCACCTGCCGCTGAAGTTTGATTTGTTGGCGGAGTCACAATCGCGACGCTGGTGTTCACCGTCAGCGTCGCACCGTTGCTCACGCTGCCGCACGCGCCAGCCACGACTACCGAGTAAGTTCCGGCATCGCTCAGGCCCACGCTGGTCAACGTCAAATTGCTGCTTTGCTGTCCGGAGAGCGGATTCCCGTTTTTGAACCATTGATAGCTGAGCGGTCCCGTACCGCCAGCCACGGTGTTGAAGTTTGCCGCCGTGCCGGGACAATTCGTCTGGTTCGTCAACGCACTTGCGCTCACCGAAGTGCGAACGCTTAGCGTCGCGCTGTTGCTAACCGTATTTCCACAGGCTGAAGTGACCACCACGCCGTAGATGCCCGCGTCGGCGGCGCTGACTGTGGGCAATAGCAGGCTTGCGGCACCCTGTCCCGGCAGGAGATTTCCACCTTTGTACCATTGATAGGTCAGCCCGGGCCCCTGGGCGGAAATGCTGAAGATCGCCGCCGCTCCCGGACAGTTCGTTTGATTTAGGGGTGCGGCCAACACCACCGGTCGGCAGCCATCGCATAAACTCTGATCGAAATGAAACTGATAGTTTCCACTGATGGTAACCGTCTTGCCGACGACCGCGCCGGCCAGATTCAGGGTCTGGGAACCGCCCCCGGTCAGGCTGATGTCGGCTGCTGGTGCGTAGATGCTGCCGACAAAATCAGAATTGCCGCTGTTCTGGATGCTGGTGCAAGAGGGTAATCCCAGATACGCACAGTTCGTGGCGTAACCGGTTCCATTCACAACCCCGCCGCCTGACAATTGTGACTGACCCCCGAGGTAAACCGTCAGGCTGGCACCGGGCGCAACATAGACAAAGCCCTGGCCGGAAATCTGAAACCCGTTCGTAAAGTAGAGGAGCACCTTCCCATTGATGCACAGGCCGCCGCTCAGGCTGAAGCTGGACGCCTGATAATTTCCAGTGGTGAGCACATAATTATAATTCGTCCCGTTCACGCTGCCTGCTTTCTTTGGCAGCGGGGCGAAGGTCACACCCGGCAGTGACACGTCTGGCAGCGTCACCTGAAAATTATTCGAGTACCAACCTGGCTGGATGTTGCGGTTTCCGCCATCCACCCACGCCAGGCTGCCGACGGAAGCCGAGCCGTTGATGACGACGCTGCCCGAGGGGCCGGTGAAGAGGTGACCGTAAACATTCACCCTGCCGGTGCCGGTGATGACGTTGACCGCATCGGAAGCGCTAGCGACATCGCCGCCATCCTGCCGCTTGGCCTGATCATACCGGCCGCCGGTGCTCTGGCCCGGGTCCATCGAGTTGAAGCTGTCGATCAAAACCCCACCCGACAGCGTGACGGTTTGTTTGGCAAGTACCGCCTTGCAGAACTTCGTCTGTGCCGGCGCGGAGCTCGCCACCAGAACGGCCAGGAGCAGCAACGAAATATGCTTGGCCGCACCGGTGAAGGTCTGCGGCCGCGGATGGTGTTGATTTTTGAGATTCATAACTGCGTTGAGGTTGACCTGGCCGGGCGCAGCGTATTACGCGGAGCAGGGCAGGTTGCTGTTCCCGGTTGAACATTGGATCCCCGGGCAAGTGACTTCCTCCAGACGCCACGTGCTACGAGCGAAGGGGGTTCAGGCCGGCTTAGAAACAGGCCCTTGCAAGGCTGGGGGCCGGCTTGATCTTGCGCAGTCGCTTGCAACACCCGGGATTCACTCAAGCCCACGAACTGGGTGTCCCACGGCGAGCGCATCGAGGGGCTTGAGGCCGGTTTTATGTCTGTGTGTTTCATACTTCCGGGCGTGAACATACCTTTTCCAGGGTGCCAAACAATCGGGGCAAAACCGGTTCGGTTCCCGGTAGTAATCGAATAAAAACACAGGGGATTCCCCGGGGGCGGGGATGCCATGACGGAAGGAGGAAACCAGCGGGGGAGGAATCAGGAAGACCGAGGCCAGGGCTGCGGAGCCGTCAGGCTGGCGTCTCGCGCTGCACCCAGGCGGTGGCGTATTGCGTCAGCTCGGAGGCGTTGCCCAAGTTGAGCTTGTGTTTGATCTGCTCGCGGTAGTATTCGATGGTCTTGATGCTCAGGTGGAGTTCCTTCGCAATGTCGCCGGTTTTTTTCCAGTTGCCGATCATCTGAAACACTTCCAACTCGCGGTCGCTCAGGCTTTTCACCGGCGACTCGTTGATGTTGTTCTGTCCGCGGACCTGTTGTTGAAGCATCTTGGCGGCGAGGGCGTCGCTCACATAAATCGCGCCGCTCAGGACCCGGCGGACGGCCGTGATGATCCTCTCCAGCGCCTCCTGTTTCATGAGGTAGCCCAGCGCCCCGGCGCGAAAGGCGATCTCCGCGTAAATGGATTCGTCGTGCGAGCTGACCACCAGCACGGGCATTTTGGGAAACTGGGCCTTGATGTTGCGCATCAGCTCCAGCCCGCTGCTGTCCTTGAGTGAAATGTCGGCGATGACCAGATCCGGTTTCAATTTTTCAATCGCGCTGAACGCATGGGCGGCGTCCTCCTCCTCGCCACAGACTTCGAGGTCGCTCTCCTTGTTGATTAGGGCCGCCGTGCCGAAGCGGACGACGGCATGGTCGTCGGCCAGCAAGATCCGAGTCTTGCTGCTCCGGATGTCCCGTTTGGGCTGTTTTGGCTGGGCCATGTCGCTAAAAATGTTCTTGTCCTGCGGAAGCCTGTGAATGAAACCTGAGGCTGCTGCCATTACGGCACCCGCACGATGCTTTATCGGCGGGTTTGTCTGCAAACTTAATGCCTGAAAACTTTTGTCCCGCCGGCACCGCTCCGCTTGACTCCCGGTGGGCCGTCCCTAGACTTGCGACCATGTCAGAAATGACCCCAAACCACCTCACGGGCCGGCCGCACCAGTTATGAACCGGCGGCCCTCGATTCTTGTCATCTTTCTCACGGTCTTCATTGACCTGATCGGCTTCGGCATTGTCGTGCCGCTCGTGCCGGTGTTCAGCCGGCATCTCGGCGCCAGCGGCCTGGTCATCGGGGTGATCATCGCCTCGTTTTCCGCGATGCAGTTTTTGTTCTCGCCGGTCTGGGGAAAATTGTCCGACCGCCACGGCCGCCGGCCCATCCTGCTCTTCAGCACGGCCGGAGCGGCCCTGTCCTACGTCGTGTTTGCAATTGGATCGGGGATGGAGAACCCCACCTCGGCGCTCTGGGTGTTGCTGCTCGCGCGCACATTCGCCGGCATCTGCGGGGGCAACATCACCGTGGCGCAGGCTTACATCGCCGACATTACCCCGCCCGCCGACCGTTCCAAAAAAATGGGGCTGATCGGCATGGCGTTCGGGCTGGGCTTCATTTTCGGCCCGGCGATCAGTGGCATTGCCCTGAAATTTTTTGGCAGCACCGCTCCCGGCTGGGTGGCCGCCGCGCTTTGCACGATCAATTTTTTCCTCGCGCTCTTCATCCTGGTGGAAAGCCGGCAGCCCTCGTCCGTCCCGGCCGCCAACCGCCCGCGCCTTGCCCAATGGACGCACACGCTCGCGCAGCCGAAAATCGGTTTGCTGGTTCTGATTTTTTTCCTCGCCACGTTTGCGTTCAGCTGCTTTGAAAGCACGCTGGCCCTGCTGGTCAGCGACAATTTCAATCTGGGCATCGCGCGGGACGAGAGCCAATCCGCCACCACCGTGATTTACCTGTTTGTCTTCTGCGGGCTTATCGGAGCGTGCATCCAGGGCGGCATGATCGGCCGGCTGGTGAAAAGGTTCGGCGAACCCAAGTTGATTGCGATCAGTCTTTTCATGACCGGCCTGAGCCTGGCGCTGCTGCCATTCCTCAAAGGTGACGGCCCGCTGGTGTGGTCGGGATTGCTGCACGCGGGCGGCGGGTCGTGGATCAAAATGCTGCTGGCGCTGGCGCTGCTGGCCGTCGGCTCCAGCCTCACGCGCGCGCCCGTTTTTGGTCTGCTATCCAACCTCACCGCGGCGAACGAGCAGGGGGCCACCATCGGCGTGGCGCAGAGCTTCGGCAGTCTGGCGCGGATTCTGGGACCCTTGTTTGCGGCCACGCTTTACATGCGGATTCCGCCGCTGCCGTATTTGATTTGCGGGGTGATCTCCATCGGTGCGGGCGCGCTGGCCGTCCGCTGGCTGGGCGGGGGTGAAGTCGCGGCCGCCAGCGGCGCGGTCAAGGCCGCTGGCGGCCAGGCCTAGCGCAAGAACATTGCCGCCGCCGCATCCGCAAAGCGCAGTCCCTGCCGCGTCAGCCGAAATCCGTCCGGCGCGATTTTTCCCCAACCCTGGGCGGAAAGTTTTTGCATGTCCTCCGACCACTCGCCTCGCAAGTCGTGGCCGGTGACTTGTTGAAATGCCTGGAACGGCCAGCCGGCGTTCATGCGCAGGCCGAACCCCGCCGTCTCCCCCGCCCGGCGCAAGGCCGGCAGTTCCTCGCTGGATTCAAGGGCGCGGCGGCCTTTCTCCAGCTGATCGCAATAGAGCTGCGTGTTCGACCAGTTCTTCGTCCGCAGGCCGCGCACGTAACCGGTCGCGCTGGGGCCGAGGCCGTAGAAGGAACCGCCGCGCCAGTAGTTCACGTTGTGCTGGCTGGCGAAAGCGGGAATGGGTGGCTGGTTGGTTGGCTGGTTGGGGTCGGAAACCAGCGTTCTCGCCGTACAATTGCGCCATCTGACCGTCCGGGCAAAGTTGGCGATTTCGTATTGGTGAAAACCGGCGGCCGACGAACGCTCAATCAGTTCTTCGTACATATCGCACGCCAGATCTTCGTTCACGTCGAATTCACCGGCTTTCAACTGCTCAAAAAGCGGGGTGTCCTCCTCGTAGATGACCTCGTAGCTGGAAAGATGTTCGCTCCCGAGCGCGATGGCCTCGTCCAGAGTCGCGCGCCAGATGGCCATCGTCTGGCCGGGAATGGCGAACATCAAATCCAGGTTCACATTGTCAAAGCCGGCGGCGCGCAGGGTGTCGAACGATTTGAAAACCATTTCGCGCGAATGAATCCGTCCAAGGCGGTCAAGCAGATTTTCATCCAGTGACTGCACTCCCATCGAAATGCGGTTCACGCCGAACGAGCGCAGGAGTTTGGATTTGTCGGCGGAGACGGTGGCAGGATTGGACTCAACGGTGAACTCTGCCGCGCCCAGCAGATTCAGGCGTTCCATGGCGCGGAGGATTTCCTCCCACTGCCGGAGATTCAGCAGCGAGGGCGTGCCGCCGCCGAAGAAGACGGTGCGCGGCTTGAGATCGGGGGCGACCAGCTCCAGTTCGCGGATCAGCGCGCCGACGTAGCGATTGATCAGTTCACCGCTGGAAGCCTCGGAGAAAAAGGCGCAGTACGCGCATTTCTGCGCGCAAAACGGCACATGAACATAAAGGCTGTGAATGGGGTCGGCGTTACCCGGCATCTGGGCAGCCTAACGGAAAACATGCGCGGCGGCGAAAGAAAAATCCGCCCGCCGACGCCGGAGCCGTTGGACCGGGACCCCGATTAATGCGCGTCCGGGCGCTTGACGTTCTGGGCTTTCAAGCCTTTTTCGCCGGGCACCACGTCAAAAACGACGGGTTCGCCTTCGTTTAAAGACTTGAAACCCTGACCCAGAATAGAGGAATGATGCACGAAGACATCCGTGCCGGTGTCCTGTGAGATGAAGCCAAACCCTTTTTTGTTGTCGAACCATTTTACTTTGCCGCTGGCCATATTTTTTCTCCTGTTGAATGAGGCGTGTTGAAAAATAAAACCGGCACCAAACGCGGGAGCATTCCAGCCGGCAAATACTTTTTAATACTCATGCGCCTCAAACCGCCATGAGAATAAGGCTACGTAAAAATACGGTCAAGCTTCTGTTTAAGAATAAAATTTCCGGCCCGGCTTGGTCACCCAGGTTTCCGGGCCACGCAGATCCGGCGGCCGGCGGCCCGTCCCGTCACTCGACGTGCAGCGCCTGTTCCAGCAGCTCCGGCAGGTGGTTCAAAATCGCCGCCTCGCTGGTCGCCAGCGCCGCGCCCGCTGCCAGCGCCGATTGCTGCAGTTCCGCTTCGTCTTCCGGGCCGAAGGCGATGACCGGAATGTGGTTTGTGCCCGGAGTTTGGCGCAGCTGACTGATGGCGGCGCACACATTACGGGTGGTCGAGGTCAGATCCGCCAGGACCAGCATGGGTTTCTCCTGCTGGGCGCAGAGGGTGAGCGTGTCCGCGTCCGTCACGGCCTGTACGCGATAATGCAGATCCTGCAACCGGTTCACCAGTTGGCTGCCGGGCAGGAGCTTTTCATACACGACCAGAGCGAGCGGCTGCGTCATGGACGAAAGATGAATTGGCGGCGGCGAAATTGCAAAAAATTTCCGCCGTCAGCCACGATAAACACAGCGCGCCGTGCAAGTCTCCGCCACCACGACTTCCGTGAGCAGGGGCAACCTGGGCTTCAATTTCTGCCAGATCCACACCGCCACATTCTCGCTGGTCGGATTTTCCAGTCCCGGAATTTCGTTGAGGTAATAATGATCGAGCTGTTCCCAGAGCG
Organism: Verrucomicrobiota bacterium; assembly: GCA_031423695.1. Classification (GTDB taxonomy): domain Bacteria; phylum Verrucomicrobiota; class Verrucomicrobiia; order Limisphaerales; family CAIQOK01; genus CAIQOK01. Next base: position 5,645 of record JANPGB010000573.1, on the reverse strand, counting down.
GTTTGAACGCCGCCGAAATGTCCGCGTAATCCATCACCCAGCCGAGTCTGGCGTCCAGCGGGCCGGTCACCACCACCTCCACCTGGAAGCTGTGTCCGTGCAGCCGCCGGCACTTGTGTCCCATCGGCAAATGCGGCAGCAAATGCGCCGCTTCAAACTGAAAAGATTTTCGCAGTTCCAATTTCATAATTCCAAATCCGTCCATGCCACCAGGTCGCCCAGCGCCGGCCGGCCATCATGCCGCCAGCTCAGCGGCGGGTTCTGCATCTGGCCCAGCGGACAAAGGCGCGTTGCGCCCCAGCGCGCCAGCTGCAGCGCCAGTTCCCGCGCCCGTTCTTCCGGGGCGGCGAGGCCGATGGTGGAAACTTGTCCCCGCACACCATCCGCACTTTCCAAAACCGCCTTCAAATCCGCCACGCCCTTCACGTAAATAAACCGGTGCAGGCAGGAAAGCTGGAAGCGCGCATCGGCCTCGTAAACCACCGTCCACGCCGTGGAATTTTCGCTGCGCCAGAATTTCGTGTCCGGCGAATGTGCGGCGCGCACCTCATAAAACGCGCGGCGGGACGCTATGGTCGCCGCCGTTTCCACGGCAATCTCGCCGCGCGGTTCAGCGGCCTCCCGCCGGGCCAGCTCCTCGGCGAGCAGTTCGGCAAAATGCTCCGCCGCCACCGCGCCGCCATGCTCCACGTAGATCACATGCGGCGACAGACAGCCCAACTGATTCCAGGCGACGATGTCCGTGGCCGCACGCGTCACCAGCCGCTTCGTGTTGAAACTGGTCAGCGCTCCGCTTGCGACATAGCCGAAGCTGACGCGATGACCGTAGCTGAGAAAGCGGGTGTTGACCGGCAGTCGCGCGCGGATGGCGGCCAGCGTTTCATCACTGCCCGTGGCGGTGACACAATCCGCCTCCGCGAACAGCGCCGTTTCAGGCTCCACGCTGCCGCCGGCCCATTCGGCGATTTCCAGGCAGGCGCCCAGCTTGGGTTCCACCTCATACAGCGAATGGGCAAACAGGCGGGGCAGCAGGGACGTGCCGCTGGCGCACTTGACGAACTGCGCCGAGCGCGTCAGAAAACCCAGGACTATTCCCGTCAATGCGGGGTTCGGAATGTTTCCCGCCGCGATGTGGGCGATGAGTTCCGGGCCGCGCACCAGCGCCCTGCGCGACTGCTTTTCCTCCGTGGTGGTGGCGACCAGTTCATCCAACCGCCGGGCGTGCCCGAAATCCTGGACGAGCAGGGCGTTGAAATTTTCCGGCGTGAACGTCTTGAAAAAGGCGTCCAGCCCGTTGGCCAGCGTGGCGCGGGCGAAGCCGGTGGCCGCCGCATTTTCCAGCGCGAGTTTGCGAAAACGATATTCCGGTTCGAGCCACGCCTCGGCCAGACCACAAAAAGATTCCACGAGACTCAAGGTTGACCGTCCCGCCAGATAGGTTTCGCGGTTGTGTTTCAACGTCTGGCAGGCCTCGCCGATGATCGCGGCGGTGAGGGTGGCCCCGGACGGCAGATCGGCGATGAAATAATTGGGGAGGTTCACGGAATTTGCGTTTTACGAATCAACCGTCCGGAGGGAGCAGCCGCGCGGTTCGGCGGCCGGCGCGCGGCCAAGCAGTTCAAAGCCGTCGCCCCGGCGGATCGCCAGGTCCTCGGTTTGGATCGCCATCACGGAAAAAACGTTCGCTAAATCGTGGATGCGCAGCAACCCGATTCCGCCCTCGGCGACTGCAAGGCCCGTTTCCGGCGAGATGATTTGCACGCGCGCCCACGGAGGGAAATGAAACACGGTTGAATTTCCCCGAGCCCCGAGATCGTAAGCCTGCGAACTCAGTTCGCTCATGCCGTATTCGCAGAGGATCTGGGCGGAGGGGATGCCCAGCCGTTCCGTGAGGAGCGCGCGCAGTTGGGCTTTAGGCAGGGCGCGCGAGCGGTTTTTGTAGCCGCCGGTTTCCATGACCCGGGATTCTTTCGGCAGCCGGAAGTGCAGATTGTTTTCCACCAGGTAATCCAGCAGATGCACAAACGAAAAGGCCGTGCCCAGCATGACAATGGGTTCGTTTTCATGGCCGGCGCTTCCCAACGCCCGAACCACCGCCTGAAAATCCAAAGTCCAGGAATGGTCGCTCTCGATTCTGCCAAGAAAGCTGTGGTCCGAAGCAAGAAAGTTCCGGCGGATGGCCTCGAACATGTGCACGAGTGACGAGTGCGGCGCGTGGCCGGGCGCAGGGGTGAGGATCGCCAGGTGGTTCGTGCGCGGCATGTGAAACTGAAACCACGTCAGCAATGAAGCCTCATAAACTCCCAGCGATTCTGCGTTATGAAAATGCCGGCTCGGCCGTTGCTCGGTCGTGCCGCTGGAATGAAAGACGTGCGTGCGTTCGTCCGGCAGCAGGCTCGTCAACCTGAGCTCTTTGAAAGCCGAGGTCGGCACGGTGGGGATCCCGGTCCAATGGGTCAGGGAATCCGGCTGAACGTTTCTCGCCTCGCAGATCGTCCGGTAGGCCGCGTTGTGTCGGAACTGGAGCGCGAAGAGTGACAACGCCAGGTTGTTGAATTCAGTTTCAGCCCGCGCGCGTTGGTCTGGGTTGGAAGCGCGCGCGCCGGTGGCGAGCGCTTCCCCGCACACGGCAATGTGATCGCGCAGGCGCGCGGCGAAGATAGACAGTTCTGATGACATGCGGTGTTTGTTTACAGGCTGGTTTTCCGCGACAGCCTGACGGGCACGTTAGCAGAGTTGCTGGCCGCCTCAATTCTTTTTTGAGCCGCGCGGCCAGCGCCGCAGGCCGTTTTGCAGCCAGAGCCGCCAGACCAGCCAGAACGCCTCGTTGGCGATGCCGCCGGTCATCTTCGATTCCCCGTGCGTGCGGTCGGGAAAAGTGATCGGCACCTCGGTCACCTTGAAACCCTGCCGCCACAGTTTGTGCGTCAGTTCAATCTGGAAACCGTAGCCGTAACATTCGATTTTATCTAGCTCGAGCGCCTGAAGCGCGCGGCGGCGGAAGCATTTATAGCCGCCCGTCGGGTCGGTGAAGGGCATGCCGGTGACAAGCCAGACATAAACCCCCGCGCAACGGCTTAGGAGCAGCCGCTTTAATGGCCAGTTGATCACCCGCACGCCCCCGCTGTAACGGGAGCCGAGCACCAGGTCGTGCTGCTCGGCTGCTTTCAGGAAATTGGGAATTTCATCCGGGTCGTGCGAAAGATCACAGTCCATCTCGAAGATGAACTCGTAATTTTTTTCCAACGCCCACTTGAAACCGGAAATGTAGGCCCGGCCCAGGCCGTTTTTCTTGGGTTCGTGGACGACATGAATCTGGGGGTGTTTCGCGGCGAGTTCGTCCGCAATTCTTCCTGTGCCGTCGGATGAATTGCCATCCACCACCAGCATGTCCACGCCGACCGGCAGCGCCAAAAGCTTTTGCGCCACGCGCGGAAGATTCTCCCGTTCGTTGACCGTCGGCACAATGATGAGCGTCCTGTTCATTCGATTGAAGGCCGCAAATAGATAGTGGAGCAGGCGGTCAAAAACAAGGGCGCAATTCGGATCTGGCGGCGAGTTGACTCGCGGCTGAAGGTTGCCGGGGCTGGGCGATCGCCATTGGAGTCTTGGCCTTGGCGGGCCAGTTGAATAATCTGCGGCGTGCCGATTTTTCATGAATGTCAGCGCTGCACGGCCTGCTGCCGCTGGCCGGGCCAGGTGCGTATGACCGACGCGGAGATTGCGCGGCTTGCGGCGTTCAAAGAGTTGAGCGAGGTGAATTTCATCCAGCAGTTCACTCGCGTGCGCCCGGATCGGCGCGGGTTGAGCCTGCTCGACAAGCCCAATGGCGAATGCATTTTTCTCACGGGCGACGATTGTTCCGTGCAGGCGGTGAAGCCGCAGCAATGCCGAGATTTTCCCAACCTCTGGAATTTTCCGGGTTTCGAAAAAACCTGCCACGCCATACCCCGGCTGGTCGGCGGAGAGGAATATAAACGCCTCGTCAGCGCGGCCACCGGCAGGCCGGTGGAAACGCTGGACTCATCCGGAAAACCGGCGTTATGATTTTTCCATGCCTCACATGAATCCGATCTTCACCACCGCCAAACCGGTCATCGCGATGATCCATCTCGAAGCCCTGCCGGGCACGCCGGCGAGCCGCATGGATTTGAAAGCCATCGAAGCCCGGGCGGTCGCGGAAGCGGAAACCTTTCGCGCGGCGGGCGTTCACGGTCTGATGCTCGAAAACATGCATGACACGCCGTACCTGCGCGGCGGGGTCGGGCCGGAGATCGTCGCGGCCATGGCGGTGATCGCCCGGCGCGTGAAGCAAACCAGCCGGCTGCCTTGCGGGGTGCAGGTGCTGGCCGGGGCCAACCCCGAGGCGATGGCCGTGGCGCACGCCGCCAGTCTGGATTTCATCCGCGCGGAAGGATTCGCGTTTGCGCACGTGGCCGATGAGGGCTTGATCCAATCCTCCGCTGCGGAACTGCTGCGCTTTCGCCGGCGCATCGGTGCGGAGCGCATCCAAATTTGGGCCGACATCAAGAAGAAGCACAGTTCGCACGCCATCACCGCGGATGTCGGCATCGGTGCAACCGCGCACGCGGTCGAGTTCCTGCGCGGCGACGCGGTGATCGTCACCGGCGTCGTGACCGGGGATGCGCCGCAACGCGCGGACGTGGTGGTCGTGAAAAAGCAAACGCACCTCCCCGTTTATCTCGGCTCCGGCGTGACGGCAAAAAACTTGAAACAATTTTACGCAGCGGCGGACGGCTTCATCGTCGGTTCGGAATTCAAAACAGACGGCGCCTGGCAGGGATCGGTGGAGTCCGCTCGTGTCGAGAGTTTCATGGCCGCACACCGGAAGTTGGGCGGCTGAAGTATCCGGTTCACGCGGCTAACCGAGCTTCTTTCCGGCTTGCAACGGATGACCCGCCAGAAATTCCTGCGTGGTGAGCCGGCGCCCGCCCTCGCGCTGCACGGAGAGCACGCGCAGAGATTCCTGACCGCAGCCGACGAGGATGCCGGCCTTGTCCACGCTCAAAATCTCCCCCGGTGTCCCGGATTGCGGCGCGGCTTCCGCCAACCAGATTTTCAGCAGCGTCGGCTGCGGCTGGCCGGGCAGGAACGTGAACGCTCCCGGCCAGGGCGTCATGCCGCGAACCTGATTCCACACCGCCAGCGCCGGCCGCGCCCAGTCAATCTGTCCGTCGCTCTTCTTGATCTTGGCCGCGTGGCTGACCCCCTCGGTCGGTTGCGGGCGCGGTTGAATTTTTCCGGCCACGTAGTCGGGAATCGTCCGGGCGAGCAACGCCGCGCCGATTTGAGCGAGGCGGTCGTGGAGGGTTTGTGAATTGTCCTCGGGCAGGATCGGGGTTTTTTCCTGGGTGAGAATGTCGCCGGTGTCCATGCCGGCATCCATCTTCATGATCGTCACGCCGCTCTCGGCATCGCCATTCAACACCGCCCGCTGGATCGGGGAAGCGCCGCGATACTTCGGGAGCAGCGAGGTGTGGACGTTCAGGCAGCCATAGCGCGGCAGATCCAAAATGCTCGTCGGCAAAATCTGTCCGTACGCCGCCACGGCGATCAGGTCGGGTTGCAGTTCGCGGAGTTGCTGAAGGAACTGCTCGTCACGGGCGCGGACGGGTTGCAGCACG
>JANPGB010000572.1:0-10403 GCA_031423695.1 Verrucomicrobiota bacterium | reverse complement strand
CGTTTGTCGGCACGCTGATCTTCATCTACAGCGTCGGCTACATGGCGCACGACGACAATTTCACGCGGTTCTTCACGTTCCTCGCGCTGTTCGCCGGAGGAATGCTGGGTGTCATCATCGCGAACAGCCTGCTGCTGCTGTTCATGAGCTGGGAGATCGTCGGCCTCACGTCGTATCTGCTCATCGGTTTCTGGTATCACAAACCCAGCGCGGCGGCGGCAGCGAAAAAAGCGTTCATCACCACGCGCATCGGCGACGTGGCGTTCCTGCTCGGCATCGTCTGGCTCTACTCGCAAACCGGCACGCTGCTTTTCTACGACGACGGTCACGGCTGCATGGAACAAACCGCGCTCGCCAAGATGGTTGTGCTAACCACCGGCGTCGGCATGGCGGTTTCAACGGCGATTGGCTTGCTGATCTTTGCGGGCGCGGTGGGCAAATCCGGTCAAGTGCCATTGCACGTCTGGCTGCCCGACGCGATGGAGGGCCCGACGCCCGTGAGCGCGCTGATTCATGCGGCGACGATGGTGGCGGCGGGTGTGTTTTTGGTGGCGCGGGTTTATCCGTTGATGAGCATGAGTTCGTTTGTCACGGTTAGCGGTGTGATTCCACCTCCGCCGGTGACTTTGCAAGTGATCACTTGGATTGGCGCGATCACCGCCGTTTTCGCCGCGTCCATCGCCGTCGCGCAAAACGACATCAAACGCATCCTCGCTTACTCCACAGTTTCACAGCTTGGCTACATGATGATGGGTTTGGGCCTCGGCGGCGTGGCGGTGGGCATGTTCCATCTCATCACGCACGCGTTCTTCAAGGCGCTGCTGTTCATGGGTGCCGGCTCGGTGATTCACGGCTGCCATGAGGAGCAGGACATCCGGCACATGGGCGGCCTGCGCAAGTTCATGCCCGTGACCTTCGCGACCTACGCCGTCGGCATGTTGGCGCTCTGCGGATTCCCACTGTTCTTCTCCGGCTTCTGGAGCAAGGACGAGATTCTCCACGCCGCCCACGGTTGGAGCGTTTCGCAGATTCCGTTTTACCTCGGCTGTTTCGGCGCGCTGCTCACGGCGTTTTACATGACTCGCCAGGTAGCGCTGGTGTTCTTCGGCAAGAATCGCGCGGCGCATTCGGTAGGGACGCATTCCACTGCGTCCCATTCTAAAAAAGTTAAGGACGCGGTGGAACGCGTCCCTACCACTAGCCACGAATCTCCGCTCGTGATGACCGCGCCGCTGATGATCCTCGCGTTTTTCGCCATTGCGCTCGGATTGATTGGCACACCCGCGTGGCCGTGGTTTCAGGATTTCCTGGAAGGACATCCCGCCGAACTGAACTTCGCCAAATTTTCCGAAGGTGGCGTGATTCCGCTGATGCTGCTCTCTTCCGTGATTGTGCTCGGCAGCATGGCGCTCGGCTGGTGGCTTTACGGCCGCAAGCCAATTCAGAAAGCCACCGACGTGGACGTTCTCGAAAAAGCGCGCCCGGATATTTACGGGTTGCTCGCGAACAAGTTTTACATCGATGAGCTTTACGAACTCACCGTCATCCGCTTCAACGCGTGGTTCGCCTCGGTTTGCGACTTCCTCGACACTTGGATTTGGGGCGGCGTGGTGTTGCTGGTCTCCTTGCTCACGGTCGGGCTTGGGTGGGTGAATGACTCGTTCGACAAATTTGTGATCAACCTCGGCTTCGATCAGGGCTGCGAAGGCGTCTCGCGGGGCGGAGGATTCATGTCGCGGCTTCAGGACGGCCAAGTGCAAAATTATCTTCGACTCATCGGCCTCGCGCTTGCGGTGCTGGTGCTGTTCTTGATTTGGGGAGGTGCCAAATGACCAGCCTTCCGTTATTGAGCCTGCTGACCTTCCTGCCGCTCATCGGTGGCTTGATCGTGATCGGTTTGGGCGAACAAAGGAAACTTGCCCGCGGAATGGCCTTCCTCGTCAGCCTGCTCTCGCTCGCGCTGACGTTCGTGCTGTGGGAAAATTTCAACGCGGCCTCGGGCGAGATGCAGTTCGTCGAGAAATACGGCTGGATTCCATCGCTCGGCGCCAACTATTTCCTGGGCATTGACGGTCTCGGATTGCTGATGGTCTTGCTGACAGCCACCGTGGTGCCGATGGCGATGCTGGCGGCGTGGGGTAGGGCGGGCAGTCCTCTGCCCGCCGACGGCGCGCACGGAGTGACGCGCCCTACCGATTCATCCCTTTACTATGCGCTCATCCTGTTCCTGCAAGCCGGACTGTTCGGGACATTCACCGCGCTGAATTTTTTTCACTGGTTCATCTTCTGGGAGCTGAGTCTGATTCCGGCCTTCCTCCTGGTGCGACTGTGGGGCGGCCCGCAACGCGCGGGCGCTTCTACGCAATTCATCCTCTACACGATGGTCGGCAGCGTGGCGATGCTGCTCTCGTTCCTGGCAATATTCCTGGCGACGAGCAAGCCGGGGCAACCGGGTGTATTGGACTTCACCACGTTGGCCACCATGGCTGGCAATGGTGAAATCAGACATGCGATCTCGACCAACTTTGGTTGGCAACTGTTTGGTCACGCCTTCACGGCGCACCAGATGTGCGGGCTGATCTTTGGCGGTGTGCTGCTCGGCTTCGCGGTGAAGGTGCCCCTGATGCCGTTCCACACCTGGCTGCCGGCCACCTATGCCGAAGCGCCGTCCTCCACCACGATGCTGCTCACCGGCGTGATGTCCAAGATGGGTGTGTATGGCTTCCTTCGTATCCTGCTGCCGATTTTCCCGGAGCAAATGCATTGGCTGCGTACGCCGCTGCTGACGCTCGCGGTCATCACGATTGTGTTCTCCGCCTGCGCCGCGTTCGCACAAAAAGATTTGAAAAGAATCTTCGCTTACTCGTCTATCAACCATCTCGGCTACTGCCTGCTCGCGGTGTTCGCAGTCGCAACTTCAGGCAGTAACGTCCTCGCGCCCGCGACAGAAAAAGCCGCCGCGCTCAACGGTTTGCTGCTGCAAATGTTCAATCACGGTCTCACGGCGGCAACGCTGTTCTGGTTCATCGCCTTGATCGAGCAACGCAGCGGCGGGTTGCGCGGGTTGAACGACTTCGGCGGTCTGCGCAAAGTCGCGCCGGTGTTCTGCGGGCTGATGGGCATCGCGCTGTTCTCGTCGCTCGGACTGCCCGGACTCAATGGTTTCATCGGCGAATTCCTGATCTTCAAAGGCGTGTTCCCGCTTGCGATGTGCTCCGCGTCGCTCTCAGTCATCGGCATTCTGGTCACGGCGATTTTCATCCTCACCGTTTTGCAACGCGTCTTCAACGGGCCGTTGAATGAGGCGTGGTCAAAGTTTCCCGATCTGACGCTGAGCGAACGTGTGCTGGTGGCGATGCCCATCGCGCTGATGTTTGTGCTGGGGCTGTGCCCGCAACTCTTGCTCGGGGTCGTCAACTCAACGGTGGTGCGGATGGTGGAGCATTTGAAATTTTAAAATGTTAGCCTGGACGATTTACATTTCATTTTTCAGCGTGCTGGTGCTGATGCTCCTGCCCAAGGGCAATGCCCGCGCGGCGCGGGCGGTCGCGATGCTTTCGGCGCTGACGGGATTGGCGGTTGCGCTGGCGGGATTTTTCCAATTCAAGGCGGGCGAGATCGTCACGGTGGCCAAGCTGCCATGGGTTTCGTCGCTCGGCATTGAATATCATCTCGCGGCGGATGGGATCAGTCTGACGCTGGTGTTGCTCACGGGGCTGGCCGCAGTGGGGGGGATTCTTTTCTCCTGGAACATCGAGCATCGAGCGAAGGAATTCTTCGCGTTCTACCTCGCACTCATCGGCGGCGTGTATGGCGTGTTCCTCAGTTTCGATTTGTTCCTGCTGTTCGTGTTTTACGAAATCGCCATCGTGCCGAAATATTTCATCATCGCGATCTGGGGTTCGACCCGGAAGGAATACGGCGCGATGAAGTTGGCGCTCTACTCGTTCATCGGCAGCGCAATGGTACTGGTGGGTTTGATCGCGGCCTATGTCGTGTCTGGCGCGCATACTTTCAATGTGCTGGAGCTGGCAAAATTTCCGTTCCCGCACGATTTCCAGATGTGGGCATTCCCGTTGGTGTTCGTGGGCTTCGCAATCCTCGCGGGCATGTGGCCTTTCCACACTTGGGCTCCGACCGGTCACGTGGCCGCGCCGACGGCGGCTTCGATGCTGCTCGCGGGTGTGGTGATGAAACTCGGCGCCTACGGCTGCCTGCGCGTGGCGATGACTTTGTTTCCCGAAGGACTCGAGGCGTGGAAATATTTCTTCGCGGTGCTGGCGGTGATCGGGATTGTCTATGGCGCAATGGTCGCGCTGGTGCAAAAGGATTTTAAATTCGTGATCGGCTATTCGAGCGTGAGTCACATGGGTTTCGTGCTGCTCGGCTTGATGACGCTGAACACGATTGGTCTGAGCGGCGCGGTGTTGCAGATGTTTTCGCACGGCACCATCGCAGGACTGCTATTCGCCGTGGTGGGACGAATGGTGTATGAGCGGACGCACACGCGGGAACTGGCCAAGCTGGAAGGCCTGGGGCTGGCCAAGGCGATGCCGTTTGCGGCGGTGACGTTCGTGATTGCGTGCGTGGCCTCGATGGGGTTGCCTGGTTTCAGCGGATTTGTGGCGGAGTTACAGGTGATCATCGGCGCGTGGCAGGCGTTTCCGACGCTGGCGGTGATTTCGGGCGCGGGCATTTTGATTGGCGTGGCTTACACTTTGCGCGTTTTGCAGAAAGCGTTTTTTGGCGAGGCGAAAACGGAAGAGGAATACGAGCCCCATCCGCTCGAACCCATTTCCATTCCCGAGCGCATCGGAGCGGTGATGTTGATCGGCTTGTCGCTGCTCATCGGACTTTTCCCGCGCCTGCTGCTGGATGTGATTGTGCCGAGTTTTGATTCGCCATTATTTGACTGGCTGCGGAAGGGGGGCGTGCAGTGAACTACCTCGAACTGCTTCGTTGTGCCGCGCCGGAAACCATCGTGGTGCTCACCGCGCTGGCGGTGCTGGCGATTGACTTGATTTCGATGCGCGGGATGGAACTGCGGCTGAGGTTTGTGATCGGCGGGATGATCGCGTGCGTGGGGTGCGCGGCGGCGATTGTCTGGATGGTCTTCCTGCCCGAAACCGTCGGCTCGCTGAGCGGAATGCTGGTGATGGATCCGCTCACTCAGTTCGTCAAAATCGCGCTCCTGGTGCTGACGATTTTCACCGTGCTGATCTCGATGGATGCCACGTTCACCGACCACGTCGGTGAATATCTCTCGCTGATTCTGCTGGCGACGGTGGGCATGATGTTCCTGGTCAGCGCCGAGGATATCCTAATGATCTTCGTTTCGCTGGAGCTGACGAGCCTGTCGCTCTACATCCTGACGGCGTTCAACAAGCAGAACATCAAATCCGCCGAAGCCGCGCTGAAATATTTTTTGTTCGGCGGCATGTCGGCGGCGTTCATGTTGTTTGGATTAAGTCTCATCTACGGTTTGAGCGGCTCCACCAATCTCCACGGAATTGCCGCAGCGCTGGCGGGCAAGGGACTCGACCCGCTGCTCGTCGTCGCGCTGGTAATGACGGTGATCGGATTTGGCTTCAAAGTCGCCGCCGTGCCGTTCCATCTCTGGGCGCCGGATGCGTATGAAGGCGCGCCGACTCCGAGCGCGGCGTTTATCGCGTCGGGTTCCAAGGTCGCGAGCTTTTTTATCGCCGCCAAGGTGATGATGATTGGCTTGGCTGGCGCGGAAGGCAGCGCGGCGTATCACGGTTTTCTGGCGGGCTGGGTGCCGGTGCTGGCGATTGGTGCAGCGCTCTCGATGATTCTCGGCAACCTCGTCGCTATTGTGCAGAGCAGCGTGAAGCGGTTGCTCGCGTATTCGGCCATTGCGCACGCGGGCTACATGCTGCTAGGAATCTTGTCGCACACCCAGCAAAGTCTGGCGGCGCTGATTTTTTACGCGGTGACGTACGCCCTGACGACCATCGGCGCGTTTGGTGTGGTGGCGGTGGTGGAAGCCGGGGCAGGGGATGACAAGCTTTCGAGCTTCGCGGGCTTGAGCCGCCGCTCGCCGGTGGTCGCCTTCTGCATGATGATTTTCATGTTGTCGCTGGCGGGGATTCCGCCGCTGGCGGGATTCTTCGGCAAGTTCTACCTCTTCGCCGCCGTGGTGAAAGCGGGTGGCGCAAGTCTGGGACTGATCTGGCTGGTCATCCTCGCCATTGGGATGAGCGCAGTGTCGCTCTATTACTATCTGCAAGTGTTGAAGCAGATTTATGTGTTGGATGTGGCTGCGAGCGCCCGGGAATTGCGGGCGCCGGTGTTAACCCAGGTGGTGTTGAGCGTGCTGGCGGCCCTGGTGATCCTGTTCGGTTGCCTGCCGGACCTCCTGTTGAACTGGCTTCAACAGTGCCTGCTGGCGGCGGGGAATTAATTTCCGACTGCCGCTGCGTTGCTGTTGAACGTTGGTTGTGCTAAATAAGACCAGCCACAGGGTCCAGCCGAATGGAGCGGACTCCGTTTCGCGACCGGGTCATGATGAAATTTGTTTTTATGCGACTGGGTTTGTTGTTGCCGTTGCTCCTGGCGGCGTCGGCGCTGGGCGGGCCGCACAAGCTGCGCGTGACGGACCGGGCGCTGACGGAGGCGCTGGTTGCGCAAGGCGGTCGTGTGCTGGCCGATTACCAGAGCTTTCAACTGATCGAAGTGCCGGAGCTTCCTCCGGCAAAAGTTTTTGCCGCCCACCAAGTGGAGGTGTTGGATCGCTTGGACACCATCCAGCTGAACGCCAAGTCGGTGGACACGCGGAATACCGTTGCCCGGTCGTCCTTGGTGAAAACTCCGGCGACCTTCCCCGGCCGGCGGTTGCACCTGATCCAGTTCATCGGTCCGGTCAAAACGGAGTGGCTCCAAGCTCTGGCGTTGACGGGCGTGAAGATCGTCCACTACCTGCCGCAGAACGCGTATCTGGTCTATGGCGATGCGGCTGCGCTGGCTCAATTGCAGGTCTGGGCGGCGGCGGATCCCTTCGTGCAATGGACCGGCGAGTATGCGGGTGACCACAAGGTTCATCCCAGTGCACGCGCCCCCGTCGCGAAGGCCCTGGCCGGCCGGACCGCCAGCGGCACGGGCACCTTCACCATTCAACTGGTGGACGACCCCGTTGGAAATGTTGCGACGTTGCAACTCATCGAACAATTGCGGCTCGCACCGGTGATCAAGACGACGCTGGCCCTGGGTTTTCGCAACCTCACGGTCGCCCTTCCGCCGGAGCAGTTGGACGTGGTTGCGGCGCAGCCGGACGTGGTTTCGATCCATCCGTATTCCATGCCCAAGAAACGCGACGAGCGGCAGGATCAAATCATGGCCGGCAATCTGGCGGGCAGCTTGCCCGGCGGGCCGGGTTATCTGGACTGGCTGGCGGACAAAGGGTTTACGCAGGCGCAGTTTGATGCCTCGGGTTTTCTCGTGGATGTGAGCGACAGCGGCATCGACAACGGCAGCACCGCACCCGGTCATTTCGCATTGTATCCGCAGGCCGACATCTCCCTGGCGAGCCGGGTGGCATACAACCGATTTCAACGGACCGTCTTCAATCCCGGGGCCACCCTGCAGGGGTGTGATGGCCATGGAAACCTCAATGCCCACATCCTCGCCGGCTACGCTGCTTTTGGGGGCGGATTTCCGCACACGGATGCGGCAGGATACAATCACGGTCTGGGCGTCTGCCCGTTCGTGAAGATTGGTTCTTCCGTGATTTTTGACAACAGCGGTGTGGCCAACGATTTCACCAGTCCGGATTACGCGACTTTGTTGACCGATGCGTACAACCGCGGCGCGCGCATCAGCAATAACAGCTGGGGTGGCACCGGCGCCGGCGAGTACGATTCGGACGCGGAGATTTACGATTCCCTGGTGCGCGACGTGGGCGCGGCGGGGAATCACCGGGAAATGGTCATCGTCTTCGCCGCCGGAAACGAGGGCCCGGGCGCGCAGACCATCGACTCCCCCGGCTCGGCGAAAAATGTCATCACCGTGGGCGCTTCTGAAAATGTCCGCTCACTCTCCACGCTTAATGGCGGCAGCAGCGCTTCCGGCAAGGACGGTTGCGACACTTTCGACACGGACGCCGACAGCGCAGATGATCTGCTGAATTTTTCCAGCCGCGGCCCCTGCGCCGATGGCCGCATCAAGCCGGACCTGGTCGCGCCCGGCTCGCACATCCTGGGCGGCGTGCCGCAGGCCGGCCTTCCCACCACGAGCGGCACCGGCAGCGCCAGTGCGTGTTTCGACGGCACCGGCGTTTGCGGGTTGTCGGGGAGCGGCACCGTGGGAAGCGCGAACAATTTTTTTCCGCTGGGCCAGAAATTTTACACGATCTCCTCCGGCACCAGCCATGCGACGCCGGCGGTGGCCGGCGCCTGTGCGTTGCTGCGCCAGTATTTCATCAACCTCGGATTGAATCCGGGCAATGCCCCGCCCAGTCCGGCGATGACCAAGGCGTTTCTGATGAACTCCGCGCGCTACCTCACGGGCGACCACGCCAACGACACGCTGCCGTCGCCGAATCAAGGCTTGGGCGAGGTGAATCTCGGCACCGCCTTCGACAGGGTGGCGCGCGTGCTGCGCGACCAGGTTCCCGAGGATAACTTCACTGCCAGCGGCCAGACGCGCGTGTTCAGCGGTTTTGTTTCCGATCCGGCGAAGCCTGTGCGCGTGACGCTGGCCTGGACGGATGCGCCGGGCAGCACCACCGCCGGCGCGGCGCTGGTGAACGATCTCGATCTCCAAGTGACCCTGGGCGGGGTGACCTACAACGGCAATGTTTTCAGCGGCCCCGACTCCGTGGCCGGCGGCTCGGCGGACGGGCTCAACAATGTGGAGCATGTTTTTCTCCCGGCGGGGGTGTCGGGTCCGTTCACCGTTACGGTCACGGGGTTCAACATTACGGCGGATGCCATCGGGGGAAACAGCGCCGCGCCCGCGCAGGATTTTGCACTGGTTATCTACAATGCGTCCGTGACTCCCGAACCCGTCGTGGTGCCGGGCGGCTTTTCCGTGTCAGGCGAGGACTGTTCGCCGGTCAACGCCGCGGTTGATCCGGGCGAAACCGTGACGGTGAACTTCAGCTTTCAAAACCGCGGCACCGCAAACACCACGGATTTGAAGATCACCCTGCTGGAGACCAACGGGGTCGTCCACCCCGGCGGGCCGCAGACGGCCGGCGTGCTGGTCACCAACGGCGCGGCGGTCACGGTCCCGTTCACCTTCACCGCCGCCGGCCTGTGCGGCGACACTCTCGTGGCGACGTTTGCACTCCAGGATGACGGCGCGGATCTGGGGCTCGTCCCCGTCAACATTCCACTCGGCACGCTGTCGGCAATTTATCTGCAAAATTTTGACGGCCAGGCGGCCCCCACCCTGCCTGCATGGTGGACCACGACCCGGAGCGGCGCGCAACCGGCCTGGACCGTGAGTAAAAAGAGATCTGACACCGCCCCGAACGCCGCCTATTCTGGTACTTCCGCCAGTCCCGGGATCAACACGCTGGTTTCGCCCGCGCTGCCGCTCCCGCACGGCGGAGCGCAGCTGGTCTTCCGGCACAACTTCGATCTGGAACCCAGTTTCGACGGAGGCGTGCTGGAAATTAAAATCGGCACCAATGCATTCACCGACATCCTGGCGGCGGGCGGCAGCTTTGTTGGCGGCGGATACGACAAGACAATCAAGGCTTCAACGGCCAGCCCGCTTGCGGGCCGCAAAGCCTGGAGCGGCAACTCCGGGGGATTCATCACCACCACCGTCAGCCTGCCCGCGGCGGCGTCCGGGCAGACCGCGCAATTTCGCTGGCGTTGCGGAACGGATCAAGGCGTCAGCAGCACGGGCTGGTTCATTGATGCCGTGCAAGTCCTGGCCTACTGGTGCTGTCCCGACGCGCCGCCCGCGCCGCCGTTTGTGCCCGTTTCCGGCTCGTACAATGGATTGTTCTTCGATACGAACGGCGTGCAGGTGCCTAGTTCCGGTTCTTTCTCGGCGACTCTGAGCGGCCGCGGCAGTTACAGCGGCACCCTGCAACTGGGCAGCTCCAGATATTCCATCAGCGGCACATTCAATCCTTTCGGCGTCGCCTCCAACCGCATCAGCCGGGGTGCCAGCGCGCCGCTGAATCTGCGGCTCCAGATGGACACTTCGGACAACGGCCGGATGCTTGGCGCGGTCAGCGACGGAATCTGGCTGGCAGCGTTGGATGCCGAAGGCTCAAGGTGGAACACGCTCACCAACCCCGCTCCGTTCGCCGGCAGATACACGCTCATCTTCCCGGGTGCGGGCGATTCCGGTGACGCGACCCAACCGCAGGGCGATGGCTTTGGCAGTTTGACCGTGAGCACCTCCGGCAAGGTGACGTTCAGCGG
>JANPGB010000571.1:0-2048 GCA_031423695.1 Verrucomicrobiota bacterium | reverse complement strand
TCACCGCCGCCAAAACTGCTGAGGGCGGAAATAGAAACTTGGGCTTGGGAGGAGGATACGGCGGCCAGGAGAGTGATCACACCAAGAAAGCAGACTGATTGTTTCATAAATTTACGATGTTGTTTGTTCGCTGGCTCAGGGTTGAGGCGAGGCTAGGAAAAAGAGGTGGAATTGTCAATGAAATATCCGGAAATATCCGGAAACGACCCACATTTTACGCGTGGCAGGGCGGAACAGTTCCGTGTCGGGGCCAAGCCACTCCTTTTTCCGTAAATTCATAACGTGTTAAATTGAGGCTGGGTTTCGGTTTTCCTCGTTGAGGTGGATTTTTCCAGTTTTCCAATCGCCGCTGGTTTCGCATAACGCGCGGTGATCAGCCGAAGGATGGATTTTTCGTTGGGGAAAACGCGGGCGACGCGGGTGCGGCGTTTGAGTTCCTGGTGGACGCGCTCCAGCGCATTGGTGGTGCGCATCCGTTTCTGGTGGGCGGCGGGAAGCGTGAACACCATGAGCCCCTGCGGTAAATTTTCTTCCGGCGACCCGGGGGGTTTGGGAGCGCTCTTGGCGCAGTGCCCGACGATTTCTTTGAGCCAATGTTCGGCGGCTAGGCGATTGGGACAGTTGAAGACGCTGCGGATGGCGCGGGCGACTTCGGCTTCAATGAGCGCGACGCTCACTCCGAGGATGACGCGTTGGCCTGCGGGCGTGATGCCCGAGGCGATCATGACGGCACAGTTGCGGAGAGCGCCCGCCCTTTCGCCTCCAGCGTTTCGATGCGGCGCTTTATTTTGTCACTTTCAACACGCTCTTGAAGCGTCCGTTGCTTGCGAACGATCCCGGTAACGCCGCGTTTCGCAGCTAAGCCCAACGCGGATTGGATTTCAACGTGGCGACGGGGCGCTGTGTTTTGAGGACGGATTATGTTCTTGTCTTTGTCCGTATCGGGCGCGACATGACGTTGCGCCGGTGGGAAAGCGGTTTGAAACAATGCCTGGTCAAAGCGATCTGCATGCCGGACCCCGAGCCGGCGAGGACTCCGGGCACGAAGTTAAAAATTTTCTGGCAGCTGGGATTTTTCGATTACCTGCTGCGGCGCGATGAAAATTTCGCGCAGAAGCGGGATCATGCCTAGCGCATTCCGGTGCGGGCAAAGCTAGTCGCACGACCGGAAGACTGGCCGTATCCAGGCGAGATTCACTTGATTCACCGGGTCAAGTGGTAACTGCCGTTTCCGGGCGTGATGTACAGTTCGCCCGTGTCCAGGTGGCTGATGATCATGTCCACGGTGCGGTCGATCGCGCCCATGTTTTCCCGCACCACCCTGGCCGCGCGCTCGCCGAGTTCCCGGCGGCGGGCTGCGTTCCCCAACAGGTCGGTGAAGACTTTTTCCAGCTCCGCCGCGTCCCGCACCTGGATCACCGCATTCTGCGCCAGAAAAATCCGCGCGACGTCCTCGAAGTTCTGCATGTTTGGTCCGAACACGGTGGCCTTGCCCAGGGCGGCGGGTTCGATGGGGTTTTGCCCGCCGTTCGCCGTGAGGCTTTTGCCGACAAAGACGAGGCTGGCGGCCTGATAAAAGTTCATCAGCTCCCCGGTGGTGTTGACCAGCAGACACTCGACCGAGCCGGGCGTGAGGCGGGTGGTGGCGGTAAGGTCCGTCCGGTAAAACAGTTTGACGCCGGACTTGCTTAATTGCCGCCCAAGATTTTTAGCCCGTTCGAAATGGCGGGGCGCGAGGATCAAAAACAGTTTGGGGAACTTCGCCCGCAAGCGAAGGAATTGCTCCACGAGAATCTCCTCCTCGCCATCGTGGGTGCTGCCCGCCACCAGCAACAGCGCGTCGGGGGGAACACCCAGTTGGGCGAGCAGGCTGGGCACGTCGAGCGGCTTGGTGATGTTCAAGTTGGCCGTGTCGAATTTCAAATTGCCCGGCACGTGGACGGCTTCGGGCCGGCAGCCGATCTCGATCAACCGGGCGGCATCCGCCTCGTTCTGGGCGCCGACGCCGGTGAAGGCGGCGAACAGCGGTTGGAAAAGGAATCCAAATC
>JANPGB010000570.1:0-4795 GCA_031423695.1 Verrucomicrobiota bacterium | reverse complement strand
GGGGAGCTTCTCCTTAGTCTTGCGGGTAAACATACGATCGTTGTGATCGAACACGATATGGTTTTCGTCCGACAGATTGCCGCCGGGAGGAAGGTGACTGTGTTGCACCAGGGGCACGTCCTATGTGAAGGGGCGGTCGATGAAGTCCAGAACAACGAAAAAGTCATCGAGGTGTATCTCGGGCGAAAGGGTAAACATAACTAACCGATGCTCACTATTCAAAATCTCGAAGTCAGCATCAGTGGCTCCCGCATCCTCCGCGGAGTAAATCTTGAAGTGCCCAATGCCGCCGTCACATGTCTCATGGGTCGCAATGGGGTAGGCAAGACGACTACGTTGAAAAATATCTGCGGACTAATGAAGCCAGGTGCGGGTTCCATTCAACTCAATGGGGAGGAGCTGCTGGGTCGCAATCCCGAAACGCGATCCAAAATGGGGATTGGCTATGTGCCGCAGGGCCGCGAAATTTTTCCACATCTGACCGTGGAAGAGAACCTTCTCATTGGTGCCGTGGCTCATGGGAAGAAAGTGAATGGCAAGCTTGACCGCATCTTCGGTCTTTTCCCAATTCTGGAGGAATTCCTCCCGCGCAAAGGCGGAATGCTTTCCGGTGGCCAGCAACAGCAATTAGCAATCGCGCGGGCTCTGCTAACGGAGCCGAAGGTGCTTATTCTCGATGAGCCCACGGAAGGCATCCAGCCCAATATCATCGACCAGATTGGTGAAACAATTAAGCTGCTGAGGAAGGAAGGAAATATGTCCATCTTGCTCGTGGAGCAGTATCTCGATTTTTGCAAAGAGCTTGCGGATACTTTTGCGATCATGGATCGGGGAGCCGTTGTCGTCGCCGGGCCGGTGGCAGAATTGACGGATGAGGTCGTGAGGAAGCATCTAGTCGTCTAGATGGCCAGCGACATTTCTCGGATGAAAGGCGGCCCGTTTGCCGCGTGGTTTAGTTACATAAAATTGACGGCGTTCAGATGGGGCGCGAATTTATCCAAGAAAATACACTGCTCACCGGACTTGACTCGCCGGGGGATTTCACGGCAAAAGCGGCGTTCACCCTTTTACGATCCACCCTCTAAATCTCACTCTTATGCGCCTTGGCCTTAATACATTCCTCTACGCGAGTCCTTTCACGAATGACAGTATCAGCCTTTTTTCAAAGTTGAAGAAGTGGGGCTTTGAAACGGTGGAGATTCCCGTCGAGGCTCTGGAACATATCGACCCGGTGCGGGTGAAGGCGGCGGCCGACAAGGCGGGAATCAAGATCGGTAGTATTTGCGCATGCATGGGGCCGGGGCGGGATTTGCGCGGATCGTCGAAGGAGCAGAAGACGGCGAGCGATTATGTGCGGGGTTTGATCGACCAGGCGGTGCTGCTGGGGTGTCCCTCGATCATCGGGCCGATCTATTCCGTCGTGGGCCTCATCGGGCCGCATGATGATGCGGAGAAGAAGCAGCAGTTTGACCTGGTAGTGAAGAACCTCAAGCCGCTGGCCAAGTATGCCGAGAGTAAGGGCGTGCAGCTTTGCATCGAGCCGCTGAATCGTTTTGAAACGGACTTCCTGAATACCTGCGATCAAGGGCTGAAGCTGATCAAGGCGGTGGGTAGTCCGGCGGTGAAGCTGCATCTCGATACTTTCCACATGAATATCGAGGAGAAGAATCAGGCGGATGCGATCGTGAAGGCGGGGAAACACCTGGCGCACTTCCATGCGTGCGGTTGCGACCGCGGGACGCCGGGCGGGGATCACATCGACTGGAAATCCATCGTGCCTGCGCTGAAGAAGATCGGCTACCAGGGCGATGTGGTGATCGAGAGCTTTACGACGGATGTAAAAGTGATCGCCCGCGCGGCAGCCATCTGGAGAAAGATGGAGCCCAAGCGCGATGACATCGCGGTGAAGGGTCTCGCGAATATGAAGCGGCTCTTTGGGAAGAAGTAGGGACGATTTTCCTGCTTGGCGGAACACGAAGCTAGTTGCGGCCTGCCTTTCGGCAGCCCGGCGTCACGCCGGCGCCAAATCGCGACGGGAGACCACGGCATTCCGCCGCTCGCGCCATCCGATGAGTCCAAGGAGTCCGGCAGCGACTACGATTGCGCCGGGCTCCGGGACGGGAACGAGTTCGCTAAAGTTGCCGTTGAAGTTGATCAAAGTCGCGCCGGTACCGAAGGAATCGAATGCGATGTTGGTGAGTTCGAGGCTGGTGAAGTTGGCGGAGGCGGTGTGGAAGAGGATTCTTCCAGCGGTCCCGCCCGCACCAGTCCCGGCCCAATTGAAAATGGTGAGCAATCCGCCCGTGCGGTTGTAGTCGTTGAAAATGACAAACTGCGAGGAGTCGCCGAGTTCGAGGGTCAACGTGGAATTGGCGCTCAACGTCAGCGTTCCGAGCCGCGTCTGCGCAGAGGTATCGCCGATGATCCGGCCGTCGAGGTCGAAATTCCCGCCGTTGAGGGTGAGGCCATAGGAGGAGCCTGGCGACGAGGAGGTGGCGAGCGTCTGATCGGCTCCGGCGAGCAAGGTGCCGCCGGTGACCGTGGTCCCGCCGGTATAGGTGTTTGCCCCGGAGAGTGTCATCGTGCCCGCTCCCGCCTTGGTCACTCCGCCATTGGTCACTCCGCCATTGATGATCACGGCGCTGATGGCAAGGTCGGTGGCGGAGGCACCGTCTGCAACGGTGAAGGTCCGGGTGACTCCGTCCAGATCGACGGTGCCTTTGTTGGCCAGTGCCAGACCGCTGCTGATGTTGGAAGTGGTTGCCGAGCTGTTGATGGTCACGTTGCCTTTGAGCAGCAGCTTGCCGGCAACGGTATTATCGGAGTTGAGGGTCAGGGTTGAGCCGGTCATCTCCAGGCCCGTGCCGCTGTTGAGCTGGAGCACGCCGCCGGCGGCTCCACCTTCCACAGTGTTGGTCCCGCCGGTGATGACGATGTGCCCGTCCTCGACCAGGCCGCCGTTGTTGACGGTGTTCGTTCCACCCGACCAGGTGATTGATGCGCCCGTCCCGGTCAGGTGGCCCGCCCCAGTCGTGAAGGTGCCGCCGCTGTTGCTGAACGAGGTGATCGTTTCGGTCTGGCCGTTGAGGCTGAACGCGCCACCGGACATGGTGACGGATACGCTGTTTTTGATCTGGTTGGACGCCAGCAGCTTCACTGTGCCTCCCTGAATATTGAGAGGGCCGGCGATGGCGTCCATACCTGCTGTTTTGTCCAAGTCCAGTTCGCCGCCGCCGACAAGGGTCGTGCCGTTGAACGTGTTAGCAGCAGCGCCGGAGAGCGTCACCAAATTCGTACCGTTAAGGGCGAGACCACCACCATCGGTGGCAATACTCCCGCTGAAGATCGTGTTGCCGCTGCCGTTCAAGAATATGGTGCCGAAAGTATTTACCGTGCCGGACAGGATCAGGGCCTTGCTGCCCAAGATTTGATTGTTGATAAGCCAGCTTCCACCGGTCTGGCTCACTGTGCCGCTGAATTCGACATTGTTGCTTCCGGCAAAGTTGTTATAAAAACTCAAATTGACCGTCGCGTTTGCGATGGCATTTGCACCGCTCAGGTCGGTGCTGGTGGAAATGAAGGCACCATTCAGGTTGACGACGCTGGTTCCGAAGGCGGCCTTATTGCCGATGACGATCGCAGGTCCATCGGTGAGGCTGCCGACGCCACCGGCGAAGCCAAGGGTTGTGGTGCCCGAGTAAGTGTTCGCTCCAGTAAGGAAGACGGCGCCGCGGCGGATTGTGACGTTGCCGCTGCCCGTAGAGTTATAGATGGTGCCGCTGAGGTTAAAGATGCCTGTGTTGGAGGGAACGCCGCCGGAATCGAGAGTCAGCGTGTTGCCCTTGATGTCGATGCCGGTGGTATTGTCGATGCCCTTGACCTGCGTGATGTTTAGCGTGCCGCCGACCGCCTGGGTAATGGTCAACGCCTTATCCAACTCGATGTGACCGGAGAGGATGTTGGTGCCGGAGGTATTCTGCGACGCAATGGTGGCCGTACCAGCGTTGCCCGAACGGGCATTGAAGGTATTCGGCAGAGTCAACCCGCCGGCAAGCGGCGTGAGGTCCACTTCGGCGTTCACGGCTGTGACTGCCGTGTCGCCGATCCGAATTGTCGAGCTGTTCGCGCTGCCACCAGCGGCGAACTGGAGTTTGCCCGCATTGACGAAGGTGCCGCCGCTGTAGGTATTGGCGGCTCCGAGGACGACAGTACTGTTCTGGTTGATGGCTACCGAATTAGCACCGCCATTCCCAGAGCTGGAAATAACGTCATTGAAGGTAACGATGTTGCCGTTGTTCCCAAAAATCTGCAATTGAGTATTTCCGGCGAGGTCAACCTTTGTGCCGGTGCTGAAATGCAAATTGCCGTTTACGGGATTTATCTCCGCCTTGTTGTTTCCACTTCCGTCGCTCAGCACGATGGTCTGCCCGCTGGTTAAAGTGAAAGTCTGCGTGAGGTAGGAGCCGTTCTCAATGCGCGGGAAATTCCCGCCGAAAGCAAAAAGTGTAAATCCGTTCCCTGTGATCGTGAAGGCCGTGTCATTGGCTGACGATCCGTCGGTGCCGTTGCCGGCCGCATTGCTGTCCTGAAAGGTGATGCGATAGCCGGTCCAACTGAGGTTATTGTTCGCCGTGGTGGAGCCGCCGCCGCCCGCGGCTTTGTAACCCTGGCCGAAGAACAAATTCCGCTCATCGACAGACGGTGGAAAAGCGTTGTCCCAATTCGCGTTGGTATTCCAGTTGCTGTCGGATGTGCCTTTCCAGCCGGTGCCGTTGATGGTGGCAGCACTGGCCGA
>JANPGB010000569.1:0-8340 GCA_031423695.1 Verrucomicrobiota bacterium | reverse complement strand
CGGTGGAGGCGACGGAAGCGTGCAGCCGCTCCTACGAAACCTATCTGTGGTTGCGGGAAAAATCTTTCAATGCGGTTCATCTCCCGGAAACGCACGGCGCGGCGAAAACATTCCTGCTCCAGGAAATCCAGCTCCAGTTCGTAGGGATTGTTGAGAAACTGCTGGCTGGCTTCACGCCGCCACGCGCGCGGGCTGTGGGAGCTCAAGCAAAACTTGGTCTGCGAAAAGGCCAGCCCTTGTTTCTTGGCGAGCAGGCTGTAAAAGCCGATGCCGTGCGTTTCCGGGAGATGAACCGCATTGAAAGATTTTTCCCGCAACCACAGATAGGTTTCGTAGGAGCGGCTGCACGCTTCCGTCGCCTCCACCGGCAACTGTGGATGGGAGGGCAGCAGCAGATAATCAATGCCTTTGGCCGAAAACATTTTCCGCCAGTAACTCCCCGACAGCCCTTCGCCATAGCGCGGCTCGGTATGGAGCAGCGTGACGTGATGACCGGCCAGTGCCAGCGTTTCGGCCAATGCGACCTGGGCGGAACCACAGTCGGCATGTTGGCCCTCGCCGGCCACGTCGGGCGTGACCACACAGAGGGAAAGCGCCTGCGGATTTTTAATGGGGCTGGCGGCCACGGGAAAGAAGCGTTCGCCGGTGTAAATGTGAGCCGCCGCCGGGGCGTTCAGCTGTTCCACCAGCGGCCGCAGCATGTCGCTGAGTCGGCAGCGCGTGGTCAGGGTTTCAAAGCCGTGTTCGATGATGCATTGCGCTTCGGCCTGGCCGGTGGGCGAGTTGAGATAATGCTCGATGCGGTCGGGCAGTTCGTCCAGCGGCGCTTCCACGTAGTCAAGATTCGCCCGGAACGGCGGGGCGATGCTGCACGGCTCGGTGATGACCAGCGTCCGCTGCGCGATGCCGAGCAGGGCGATCCGGTGCCACTCGAAATATTTGTCCACGCCATGATGGATGTTCAGCAGAATCTTGCTGCGCTGCGACAACCCCACCGAGGTCAGCGTGTTCATGTTGGTGGTCTGACCCGGAATCATCGGGCGCGAGGCGGCCGGTTTGTGGAAGAAGCAATTGAGCTGGTTGAGCCGATTGGCGTGGCGGGCAAAATATTTTTCGCGACGAGGCGAGCCGTGGCCGAGGAAAAGGAGATCAATCGGCCGGGCACCGAAGGGTTGCCGGAAACTGGAACGGGCGCGGACTTCAGCCGACAACGAGCGCGTCTCCTCGATGAGCGGGAGCTGCGAAACTTCCTGGAGCATCGGCGAACCGGTGACGCAGCCAAGCGGCAGGTAGTCGCACTGATAACCACGCTTGCAGATCCGGAGCGAAGAATCGAAATCAATGTCCCAGATCGCGGCGGCGCGCTCAAAATGTTTCACCGAGAGGGCGAGCCAGTAGGAGGACGGCTGCTCGGTGTTGAAGAGGATCAGGTTCGTCGGCCATTTCTTGGCGACCAGTTCCTTGCCCGCGCCAAGCTCAAAGAATTCGTGCGGCGCAATCACCAGATGCCAGTCGGTCTTGGGCGCAAAGCCGGCGCGCTCGTCGCGCATCTCCACGGTGATCCCGAGTTCCTTCAAGCCCGCACCGATGAGGTCGCGGATTTCGTGGAAGAAATAATTGCCGCGTGAACTGGTGTACAGCGCAAAGCGCTGTGTCACCGGGTTGGAATCTGGTTTCGTTGTCATAACAGATTTTTTGTCGGAGCAGTTCAGCCCATCGGCTCGTGGGCGGCCAGCTTTTGCAGGCAGACGATGTCCTGGTGGTTGTCCCAGCCTTTTTCCTGGTAGCTGATGAGCTTGAGGTCGGGCAGCGCCACGAATTGCGACAGCACATAGGCGGGCGAGGAAACGCTGATGCCGTAGCCGGACGCGCCGGGATAGTCGGCATAGCCAAAGCCGGTCTGGTAATATTCCTTGAGCAGCGCGGTGACGTCGGCGCTCTTCAAACCATAAGTGTAGCGGTTCGTGGCCAGCGAGCGTTCCACCCACCGACCATGCAGGGTGAAAACGATGAGGCCGTCGGGATTGATGAGGGTGTTCCACAGCCGCACAAACTCCGCGCAGGCTTCCGGGCGCAGATGGGTCAGCAGCGAGCCGGACCAGATCAGATCGTATTTTCCGTGCAGCGGAATCTGGTTCACATCCACGCTTGAGTACACCGGCTGCGCGGCAAATGTCTGCGAGCAAAAATCCACGGCGGGCTTGTTCAAATCGCACGCCGTGATCTGGGCCTGGGGGAAAGCAGCCTTGAAAAACCGCATCACGCGGCCGTGACCGCAGGGCAGATCAAGAATGTTGCGGATGCTGTTGGCCGGTTTGCCGGCGGCCATCAAGGCGGTCTCAATGCCATGCAACGCGGATTTGCCGACACCAAAATAATGCGCCTTGTCGCCGGTGAACATTTCATCGCCGGCCCCGATGGTCTGGATGACATCGGCGGCCTCCACGGTTCTGACGCCGGGCGCTTCGGGCTTGGGCGGGGTGACGGGCGCGGCGGCCTGGACGGGAGATTCGATCAGTGCGCGGCTCCGGGCGGTGGAAACTTTTTTACGTTTCTGGTGCGGCGGACGTCGTGAGGAAGCGGCGGCGGCGTCTGCCGGGTTCATCCGCCGGAGCGCCACGTCGTGATAGCCCCATTGATGCAGTCCGAGATAGACGATTTCAAAACCGTGCTGCCAGCAGAACTCGTTCACCGCGCGATAGACGCCGTAGTTGGATTTTTCCAGCGGCGAAAAAATGGTGTAGTCGTTGCAGACGATCCAGCCGTCGGCCTTGATCTTGCGCTCCGCCTGTTCGAGATCGCGCGCGGCGCCTTTGTAGGAATGATCCCCGTCCACGTAGATGAAATCGAAATGCCGGTCCGGCATCGCGGCGAGCAGGGCCGCCGAATCACCCTGGTGCAGCTTGATGGCACCCCGGCCGATGGCGGACTGGAAATAGGTGTGATCGAAACCCGTGAAATCCAGGTCGTAGATATGGAGCTTGGCTGGCTGCATCGTCCGCAGGATCTGCTTCGCGAAATTTCCGGTCTGGGTGCCGATCTCGGCGCAGACGCCGCCTTTGGGCATCACCTTCAGAATATCTTTGCGCCGCGGAAGCACGCGGCTGTTTTGCAGATGGAGCTGGTTCAACAGCGGCGGTTTGGCGTCGGCGAAATAGTCGCACCCCGTTCTGAGAAAATTCCACACCCCGCGGCGGGCGGACCGGGAGGGTGAGGCGGCCGGTGTCGGGGCGGCTTTTGAATCGTGCGCCGCGGCTGATTTCGCAGAGGTCTTGCCGTTGCGTTGGGACGACTGCACGGCGGCCAGCACATCAAGCGCATCGTCATTGGTTGGATCAATCTCCAAGGCGCGTTTGGCGGCGGCGGCGGCTTCGTTGCCGGCACCTTTGTGCCAATGACAGCGGGCCATTCCGGCGTGCGCCAGGGCGCAGCGCGGATCCATTCCAAGTGCCTTGGTAAAATCACGCCGGGCGATTTCGTAATCTTTCAGGAGCAGGGAAAGCATTCCCCGCTGGCTCACGATCTGGGCATCACCGGGCGAGAGTTTGATGGCCCGGTCCAACGCGTTGAACGCTCCCGGAAAGTCGCTCCGGTTCAAACATTCGCGGGTGAATTCGAGCGTGTGCAGCAGCAGGTCCTGGATGGGTGGCGTTTTGGTGGCGGTGTTCATGGCGATCAAGAGTCAGGCGACGGTCAGGGCCGTGGTTTGTGTCGGTGGCGCGGGCGCGGAGGTGAGTTTTATCAGGGCCTCGTGAGCGGCCGGATGGGCGGGATCAATCGCCAGGACGCGTTGCACGCACCAGTGGGCGGAGTTGAAATCTTCCAGGGCGCGCAGGCTTTCCCCAAGCTGGAGCAGCAGTGCCACATCCTCAACACCCGCACCCAGCAGGGCAAAAGAATGTTCGACGGCTTCCGCGTGGCGACCCCGCTGAAAACTGTGGCTGGCGCCGAGCCTGAGCGCCCCGGGATGCCGGGGGTTCAGTTCCAAGGCGAGCCGGAGACTGGCTTCGCCCAGTTCGGTTTCGCCGCACAGCAACGCGGTGTTGGCGACGCGGAACTGGAGGTCACCGTCTTGCGGCGCCAGCTCCGCCGCGTGTTTGAAATAGATCAGCGCGCCGGCGAGGTCGTTCAGTTGGAACTGCAGGTTGCCCAGGCAGGCGGCGAGTTCGGCTGAATCAGGATCCAGCTGATGCGCCTGGGTCAGTGCTTCGCGGGCGGCGTTGAGATCGTTGCGGCCATAAGCGGCGTCCGCCTGCGCGAGAAATGCTTCGGCCCGGAGTTTTGCCTTGGCCTTCAACAAATCCGGATCCTGCTCCAAGGCCAGTTCGAGTTCAGTAATCTGGGAGCTGCACAGCAGTGCCATGTGGCGGTTGATGACGGCGGCTGGCAGGTTCCACCATTGAACCTTCTGGAGGATGGCGATTTCGGCTTCGGTAAATCTTTTGCGGATGGGCCGCGCGGGAATGCCGGCAACGATCGTGTAAGGCTCCACCGACTTGTTGACCAGGGAGCAGGCACCGATGACGGCACCGTCACCGATGGCGACGCCCTTGAAGAGTTTGACATCGTAGCCTATCCACACGTCATTACCGATCGTGATATCGCCGCGGCTCTTGTTGCTACCGAATTCCTGCGCCTGGGGATAGGGGATGCCTTCCGTGCCGGGCCAGAGCGCGCGATGCCCTTCATCCAGGAACGGAAACATCGTGGCCCACTCGCTGTGATGATCGTAACCAACGAGGGTCAGATCCGTGGCAATGGAACAAAATTTCCCGATGGTCAGGCGCGTCAACGCCCCGCTGGGGTTGGAGATTTTGCCGCCGTGGATGTAGCTGTGGGCGCCGAGGTCGAGTGTGAGACCGCGATCCAGGGTGACGTTTTGCTTTGCCGGTGCAGGGGCAGCAAGCGGGCTGGTTTCGCGGTTGGGGGTGAAGGAGGTCATGTTCGTGTGTCAGGTTGGGCGGTCTCAGGTGCGGCGGGCAGCGGGTCTGCCTGGGGAAAAAGAAGCGGGCGAGCCGAGGGATGTTTCAGCCCGCCCGTGGAAGGAGCCAGCGGTCTCGCCAATCAAGGCGACCGACGAAATTCGCTGGACATTGTTATTGCAGCAGTCGCAAAGCATTTTGGGGCAGTTGATTTGCCTGAGCGAGCATTGCGACGTTGGGCTGCGCCATAAATTGTTTCCGCACCGCCTGGAGCGCGGCCCGCGTGGCACCCGCGTCCTGCAACGGTGAGACGGTGGATGCCATGTTCTGGGAGGTGATCATCACCCGGTCGGCGAGTGAGGCCTCCGCACTTTCCGCCGGGGCCGACGGTTTGGTTCTGGGCGGCCGGGCCTGCGCGGAAGTCAGGAGGCTGCTGGAAATCTGGGGGTTGGCGTTGATAATCATGGGGTCGCGTTTTTGGTGGAATGGCTGTTGGTGACGAGAGGGGTTTTCACTGGGGCGCCGGCGAAGCGGGGCAGGCGGGGCAGCGGCGCGTTCTGGCGCGTGAGCGCCTGCTGGTTGCTGCGCTGGATTTCTTCATAAACTTCCTGGCGATGCACCGGCACGTCGCTGGGGGCCTCGATGCCGATCTTCACCACATCGCTTTCGACGCGCACGATCTTGACCGTGATGCGGCCGTCAATCACGAGACATTCGCCGGATTTGCGTGAGAGAATGAGCATGGCGTCAGTGCGGGTTAGGCGCGGTTGTCGCCGACGGACAGCGGATGTTGGATCGAGTAGGCGTTGGCGTTGGCCAGCACGACCTGTTTGCCGACCATGGTGCGGCGGTTGAAAATCACCGGGCCTTTGAGATTCACCGTGGCGTGCGTCGGATTCTGCACCGTGACGATGTTGAAGAGGATGGCGTCGTGCGGATCTTGCAATCCGAGGAACTCCACGTCCGCCTGCGGGATGTCCGGCTGGTAATCGGGCAGGACGAGAAAGGGATCGATGACGACAAACGCCAGGGCGGCGTTGTCCTTCACCTGCAACCATTGAAACGGCTCTTCGCTCGCATTGGCGATGAGCAGATAGTCTTTGATGCGCTCGAATCCCAGAAGGCCCATCGGCAGCCGGGCTTCGGTGACGACGGGGGCGGCCAGGATTTCTGTTTCAAATGTGCTGACGCTATTCATGTCAGGAGACGTTTAGCAGCGGCCATGCCACGGGTGCGGCGGGTTTTGCCGGGCGGGATAAATCCCTGTAAACAAAGGATGAATTGCATCTGGGCTGCCTGAGAACGTAAAAAAGCCGGCCGCACCCGGCAAAAATGTCTGGCTGCTGGGAGTTTTTTTCCGCGAGCTTGCCGAGGCGAGACGAGGCGAGAATAAGGATGGATTGTTTTTGCTTTGAATCCCGTAAGCCGTTGCATTCGCCAAATCAAGGCAAGGCCAGGTTAACAAACGCGCCCGCCTGCCAATTCAATTCTACGTTTGATTGCCAGACTCTGGTGGTTCAAGCTGGCGACTGACATAGCGGGAACAGTTGCAGCCATGACCGAAGGCGAACCGGGCGTGCTGAGTGAACAACTCCTGAACCACGCCCTTGGGTTGTCCGGGACAGCTCCACGAGGCGGGCAAGGCGTTTGGCTATTCAGTCAGAGTAGGCGAGCTTTGGCTTCCGTGAGAAGCGTTCGTAGCCGAGAAGCTGCACCAGCGTTTATTTTCATGGCACCACGGGTGCTTTGGTTGGACGCGTACAGTTCAAAGATTATGCCCTGGGCATGGGCAGGAAAATTCTCGATCAGCAGCAAAATCAGAGCGAGCAATTGGAGATGCGTTCTCACTTTCCACTTCCTTTATCGTAGTTTGCGATGACGCAGGAACAGATAAAGTAAGCCGGGCGCAAGAAGGAGCGGCATCCCAGGTTCGGGGGCGATGACGTATTGAAAGCTTGGCGTAAAAAACTGTTCCCCAATCTGCCCTTCCATGCGTGGAATGCTGTAGCCGTATGGGTAGGCCAGATCAGGGCCAAGCACCAGCCTTCCGTTGGAGGCTAGCAGCGGCCCTATTTCGGGGGTCAGGCTGGAAGGCAATGGCGCGACCAAGGCGTCAGCATCGCCCGCCGAAAATTGCGCTCCGGCAATGTAGCGAGCGAAGGCATACGGAATGACCACCGGCGAGATCGAAACCCAGCGGTATCCATTTATCAAAGGAGCGTCTGTTCCCGCCGGCACAACCGCGGAGGCCAGAAACGTTCCGGTAAGACCACCAGGGTTCTCGCGCCATAAACCAACCGGGTGAGAATTGACCAGCCCGTCGCCACCACTGTCAAACACGCCGAGCTGGGTGACGAGGAGATCATTTGTCTGGGTATTCCAGCGACCAAATTCCCAGCCGCGTGTTCCAGTGAAACTGGACGGCGGATTGCCAAATGTATTCGCAAACACGAAAGCCGGTGTGTCAGCATGGGTCGAGGCGATGAACAAGAGGTTTGCGGCGGTCACTAGGAAATGGTTTAACTTCAATAGCGGTTTAAGCTCCATGGGGTTTAATTCCTAAGTCCATTCAGCCAAGCTTGCGATGACGCAGGAACAGATAAAGTAAGCCGGGCGCGAGCAGGAGCGGCATGGCAGGCTCCGGCACGACCACGAATTGAAAGTTCGGTTCCCAATATGTACGCCCACCGCTCCCTTCCATCATGGGGTAGGTTCTTGTGCCGGGGAATGGTAAATTCGATCCAAAGCCGTACCAGCCGACGGAGGGATAGCCATCAGTCCATGTGCTCATACCCGGCGCGATTCCCGAAGCGAGCGGCGAAACCAGGTCATCGGCGTCATCAACCGAGTACTGCGCGGCAATGATGTAAGCGGTGCCCGGGTCGAGCGGGTTGATTGCCATTGGAATGGTCACCGGTGAGATCGTCACGTAACGGTATCCATCCACCAATGGAGCAGCCGTGCCTGCGGGAACCGTGGCGGAGGCGAGGAGAGTTCCATTAAGTCTCCACAACCCAATTTGATGAGGGTTAGTCAGACCATCTCCACCACTGTCGAAAACGCCCAGTTGCGTGATCGACACGGCGTTTGTTAGGCCGTAATTAAAAAAACTCCAACCTTTGGTACCCGTAAAACTTGGCGGCTGATTTGTTGAAGAAAAGACACTCGTAATAATTGGCGTGTCGGCCCAAGATGTTGAGCCAGCGGTTAGAATAAACAACATCCACAAGCAACCGCATTTGATTTGAGGTTTAAATTTCATAGTATTTTTCTTTCGGTTAATCGTGTGCAGAATCAGTCTCCCATAAACAGCGCGCTGACCATTGCCTTGGTTTCGCTTGTCGAGTCGGGCTTCGTGATACGGATTAGTTTATGGCCGCTGAGTTTCCAAACCAAATACACTCCGTTGGCTGGCAAC
>JANPGB010000568.1:0-1911 GCA_031423695.1 Verrucomicrobiota bacterium | reverse complement strand
TCAAGCTCGGTCACCTTGCGGGCGAGCGGCAGACGTTCAGCTTCGATCTCCTGCCGGACAGCGGAGAGTTCGGTACTGGCCTTTTGGAGATCATCCGTCGCGCCGGTCTGGACACCTTCCAACGTCTGCGCGCGGGCCGCCAACGGAACCGCGAGCAAAAGCGCGAGGCAGATTTTCAGTCGTGATTTGGTCATTGTAAAAATGGGTCCGCTGATTTCAGCGAACGGTTGCAGGCAGGGTCACAAAGCGGGCCGCCTTCTTGTTGCTGTATATTTTCACGACCTCCTGCACCGAGGACGCAATCTCGGGTTTGACCGCCCATTCCCAGCCATTGGGGCCGGGAGTGCCGGTGCCGGCGAAATCTGCGGCCTCATTCACGAAGTAAGCCGCTCCCAGTCCGACGTAGATGGTTTGCACGGCGACCTCATCGCCCGCGGGATTCTTGCGCTTCTCCGTGTAGAAGACGTTCACGGAGTTGTTGAACTTGTCGAGTTCGTTGAGGACGCCGACCAGCACCTGCACACGCTCGGCGGCGAGCATCTTGGTGTTGGCGGGATCGGCGGGCAGCCGGGCGAGTTGCGGCTTGAGAATGTCCTGAAGCGGCATGGGCAACTGCGTTACAAATTTTTTCACGCGGGCCTCCAACTGCGTGGCATACTGCCGCATGCCGTCGAGGGTTTCGTTGGAAAGCTTCTGAAGCGCCGTGGCCTCGGTCATTTCCCGGGCGACCTGGGTGTTGTTCGTGGACACCTTGGACATCTGGTCATCTATGGACTTCAGCTCGCGTTCGTAAAGCTGCACGGTTTGTTCGAGGGTTTCCTTGTCCGTCTGCCAGTCGCTCCGGGTTTTGGAAATCAACTGCCGGGTTTCCACCCACTTTTCCAAGGTCGAGCGCGTTTCCGCCAGCGGCGTGGCCGCCCCGGCCGTGGCCGCGCAACACCAGACCAACGGCAGCATTTTGCAGATGCGATTCAAACTCATGTACTGATGCTAGGGGCGCGAAATGACAGCCGTATGGCGGACAGGTTACAATTCAGTGACGGAGCCGGACACGAAAGGCCGGCGCGGTCAGCCGGAAACGGGATCGTCCCGCCGCTGCCGCCATTCCGTCGGGGTCATGCCAAATTTACTTTTGAACAGGGAGTTGAACCGGCTGAGATGCCGGTAGCCGCTGTCCGCCGCCGCCTGCGCGACCGGCAGGCCGGGATTGCGCAGAAGCTGCCGCGCCTTGAGCAGACGCAGCTGGGTCTGCCGCGCGCGGACGGAACTGCCGAACTGCTGGTGAAAGAGCCGGTTGAAATGACGCGGGCTGCAACCGCAAAGCTGCGCGAGCTGTTCCGGCGTGTGATTGACCAATTCGGTGTCGGGCATCGTGGAAATGAGCTGCTGAAAACGGTGCCGTGCGGACAAAGCGCGCGTCACGGGCAGCCGAAGCCGCGCCAGGCCGCTGTTGAAAATGGAGACGGCCAGACCGAGCAATTCCGCGCGACGCACCAGCGGTTGCCGCCCCTCCGAGTTGCCGGCGATGGCGGCCAACCGCCGCGTGGCCGGATGCGCCGGGGGAAGAAAGCGCGCGTCGGTAAGATTGCCGGCGACCTTTGTTTCAAAAAAATGCCGCTCGGCCAGCGTGAAAAAGCCGCCCAGCAACTCGGGCAAAAAACTGAAGGTGTGCAGCACGACTTCATTGATCTGGCTGGCGCGCACGCTGCCGCCAATGCCCGGACTGAGGACCATCATTTCGCCCTCTTCCAGCGGACGGGTCCGGTCGGCTTGCAACCAGTAAGCCGCGCCGTTTTGCACGAACACAAAACGCCAGGATCCGGCGGCGGCCCGGTGCTCCTGACCGGGCTGCAACCGTATCTCTTCGATCTGCAAGTGGCCCAACATGGCTGTCTTTTGACATCCCGATAA
>JANPGB010000567.1:0-7320 GCA_031423695.1 Verrucomicrobiota bacterium | reverse complement strand
GCCATCGGGACTGTTCAGCCAGAATGAAATTAAATACGCCTGGCCCGGGGTTGTGGGGAGCGTCTGCGAAAGATAGCCGAGCGAACCATACTGGCCCAGAATCGCGGCATAGCCGCCGGCATGAGGGCTAAACCCAAACCCGCTGCCGGTATCCACGAGGTTGTAACCGTTGGCATTGAGGATCCAGAAGGAAAAATCGCCGCGTTCAAAATCTCCATTCGTGACCAGCGGCTGGCCGACCAGCAGCGAAACCGGAACGGTTTGAATCAGCCCGCTGCCGATGTCGGTGAAAGCCAGAGTCGTGGTGTAAATTCCCGCGCTCAACGTGTCAGCGAAGGCACTCAAACTCACGGTGACGGCGACCGCAGCATTGGCCCCGATCGTGCCGCTCCCCGGCGAGAAGGCGATCCAGGCGGCCGTGCTGGCGAGACTCCAGTTCAAGGCCGCGCCGCCGGCGTTGTTCAAAATAAAATTTTGTGACGCCGGACTGAACGGGCCGCCCACCGGGCCGCGGGCGATGAAGCCCGCGAGCGGGGAAATTTTCAAAGGTTCGGGAGTGGCGAGCGCGTTGATTAAATTTTGTCCGCGCGGCGTGCCCCAGCCCGTACACAGGTCGTAGCCCGAAACCGCGAAGTAATCATTGGGGCTGCTGCCCGAAGTGTTGTTCCCGGTGGTGATGTCATGCAGACACGCCAGGTAGTTGGAAGTTTTGGCCAGTCCATAAAGCGCCGGATTGATGAAGCCGATGGCCGGAGCCCCGTTGGCCGCCGCCTGCTGGTTGATCAATGCCGCGAAGCCCGCCCACAACGGCGCCGCGCAACTGGTGCCCCCGAAGCCGGCCGACTGGCCGTTGTTGTAGATGACATAAACATTGTCCGCCGTCAGCGCGACGTCGGGAAAATTCCGGTTGATCGTGGACCCGTGGCACACTGTCATGTCCATGCCTTGTTGCCAGCTTGGAATGGCGTAGTAGAAACTGATGCCGCCGCCACTGCCGGTTCCGCCGCCGGCGTTCCAGACGGTTTCCGCAGCCCAGACCCCGTTCGCGCCCGTTGCCAGACTGGTGCCCCCGACTTGCGTGATGTACGGGCTGCTGGTGGGCGTGACCGCTGCGGAAGGATTATCCACCGCCCCCGGCAGAAGCGCGTCGCGGTCGCCGGAGGCCTGAAAGAACGATTGGCCCTGCGCCGCCATTTGCTGAAAGATTTGATCCGTGGTCGTGCGCGATCCGCCGCCCCAGGCCCAGGAACAGCCGATTTGTTTGGCCATATTGTCCGTCGCGATCCGGTTCAGAACGTCGTTCGGATTGCCGGCGGGCCCGGCTTCATAAATCACCACTTTGGCCAGGCCCGGAGCCATCGAGATTGCCATCTCAATATCTAGCGAAACTTCCGCGCTTCCAAAGCCGCCGCCCGTGGGAATTCCATTGAAGCCTCCGATCAAAACATTTTCCAGAGGCGTCGTCGCGAGGCCCGCCTGGCTTTCGTAGCTGCGAATGTCATTTTCGTAGTAGCCGTTGAAGGCGACCAGGCCCACCACCTGCCCCGAACCCGACAGCGCCACTCCCGCCGCATACGCGGCGCGGAAATCGCCTCCCCGAAAAGCTCCGCCCGGCCCCGATCCGCCATTGGGCTGCGCCTCGAGATGGTTGTTTGTATTGAGCGCGGTGATCACGAACTGGGGATGTGGCGGCGCGGAATTGTTGAGCCCGCTTATGTCCACGATCGCCAGACTGGCTTCGACTGACGGTTCCGTATCAGGCGCGTGAAAGGTGCGTGCCGCCGTCGGATGCTGATAGCGCCGCATCGTTACCTGGAACGCCCGGTTGATGTCGCCCACCGACCCGCTGACATCAAGCAGCATCCGGTTCGCGTGCGTCCCCACCACCGTCAGGCCGTGCTTGCCGGCGAACCCGATGACTTTCTGGTACTCCGCTTCAGTTGGTCCGAACCTTTCCGTGAACTCCTCCGGGGTGAGATGGCGCCGATAATTGGAACTGCCCGGGTCACAAATCTGTTCGAGCAAAACCGCGAGCCGGTCTGGATTCCGCAACTGCAATCCCAGCGCCAGATTCAGGCGGTCGGTGTCGGGAATCCGGCCCAGCACCGTTCCCGTGTTGCCGCCCCCATGGCCGGGCAAAGTTTTTCTGGGATCCGGCCCGGCCCGGGATTCCCCGGCCAGACAAAAGACGAACAGGGCGGCACAAAGGCAGAATAATTTTCTCATAAAACGGTGGGCATGGTCAGGAGAGGACTCAGGAAAACTATCGTGGTGTCTCAAGCAGATGCGTCCGGGACAGTTTCGCACGGAACGGTCGTTGCGCAATGGCTGGCGGGACGATGGTTGAAATCATTTTGCCCCTGGCCCGCGGAAAATTCCTAAAAAGTTTTTGATCCGGGCTGGAAATTTATTTCACGAGACGCCGATAGAGCGCTTCATAACGCGGGACAATGACGCCGGCGGAAAACTGGTTGCGCGCGCGGGCTTGGGCGGCATGACCCAAAGCCTGCCGCCGCGCCGGATCTTTGATCAGGCCTTCAACGGCCCGCGCGAGCGCCTCGGCCTCGGCGGAATCCACCAGCAAACCCGTCACGTCGTCGGCCATCACTTCCGGGATGCCGCCCACGCGCCGGGCGACGCTGGGGCAGCCAAAAAACATCGCCTCCAGAATGCTCAGGCAGAAACTTTCCGTCTCCGAGGTGAACAATCCCAGATCGGCGGCTTGCAGGTGGTCTTCGATGTCGTTGACCTTCTCGCGCACGATTACGCGGTCCTCCAATCCCAGCCGGCGCACTTCACTCGCAAAGGGCGCGAAATCTCCGCCCGCCAGAATCAGCAGCTTGAACGCTTCACGCGGTCGGATCTGCGCAGCGGTTTCCAGCAGCAGGTCAATCCGCTTCAAGGGTCGCAGATTGGACGAGTGGAACAGCAACACTTCATTCCCCACTCCCAGTTCACGGCGAACTTCCTCGCGCGAACGAACGGGCAGGCGCGGCGTGAAAAAATTATGAATGACTTCCATCGGCCCCTCAAAGCCGAGCACCCGCTGGGTTTCTGCTTTCAAAAAGGCCGACACCGTCGTCACCGCATCCGAGTGGGTCAAGGCGTGATGAATGGCCGGGCCGTAACCCGGATCGCGGCCCAGCAAAGTCGTGTCCGTGCCGTGCAAGGTTGTGACCACGCGCGGCTGCTGCGCGGCTGGCAGCATTGCCCGTGCAAGAATCGCCGCCGTGGCGTGCGGCACGGCGTAGTGGACATGCAGCACGTCGAGTTGAAAGTCCCGGCTGACCTCCGCCATCTTCACGGAGAGCGGAAGCGTGTAGTCGGGGTATTTGAACAGGTCGTAGTCGTTGATGACCACCGGATGAAAATGCAGGCGCGGCGCATTCTCCGGCAGGCGAAACGGACGTTCATAGCTGATGAAATGCACCTCATGCCCGCGCGCGGCCAGCTCCTCACCCAACGCCGTGGCGAGGATGCCGCTGCCGCCGACGGTCGGATAACAGGTGATGCCGATCTTCATGGGCTTAGGAGCGCGGCTCTGTGAGCCGCAGCGGGTGGCCAGGAAGGCGGGTGTCCGATTTTTCTGGCGCTTGCGGGTGGGCGCTGCTGCTGCGGGTCGCAGACCCGTATCTCCGGACATGCGCCCGCACGACGGCAGACGGGTGCAGCTTGCCGCGATTCTTGCGTGCTGAACTGCCCAGCGGAGAAACCGGCGACTGGAAAGTCGCCGGAACCCGCAGGCTGGAAAGCCTGCGCTACGTAGCGCCGACATTCCTGTCGGCGGGTACTGGGGACTTTCCTGTCCCCAGTTAAGACCCGTTTCCAAATGGAGCCCCAAATGACCGGCTCAAAATTTCTAAGTTGCTCTGTGGCCATTGAGGTTTTCTAAAATCTCCGCGCGCCCCGACCCACCTGCTCCAGCGAGTCCAACACCAGCGGGTCATTGGGAAACAAAGCCATCGCGTAGCCAATGCCTGCGCGCGCGCCGAGCAGGCGGGCGCGGGTCAGTTGCAGTTCGGCATAGTTGCGCGTTTGCATCTGGGATTGGTGCGCCGCCATCGCCGCCGTCCACGCGGAAATGACTTCCTGGTTCGACACATCCACCAGCACCGGTGAAATATCACGCGGCTCCGCTTCGGGTGTCACCGCGTAATAGAACAACTGGTCAATCGAATGGGCGGGCGCGCGCCGCAATTCCTTTAAGCCACCATAACGCGCGAGCCGGGACGCATCGCGCACGAGTTTTCCGAGCCGCCAATGATCGGGGTGCTGGTTCTCCATTAGGCTCGGCGCAAGCACAATGCCCGGTCGCAAGCGGCGCAGCACTCCCGCCAATTTGACCGCGTGCGCGGCCCGTATTTCCAGATGCGCATCGCCGTCAAGGGCGATGAATTCAATCGTTGCGCCGAGATGCTTCGCTGCCTTCTTCGCTTCGACAATGCGCTGCTTCGATGTACCGTTAGTGCCGGACTCGCCCTTGGAGCAAATGACGAAGTGCACCTTGCGACCCGCGCCGGTTTCGCTGGCGATGATTCCGCCGCAGCCGAATTCGATGTCGTCGGGATGCGCGCCGAAGGCCAGCAGCGCCGGGAGTTCAGGTGGGGATTTCAGTGTAGGCTTCATCGGAGCGGTCAATGGCGTCGCGTTGAATGTAATTAATGTCGGGCGCGTCTTCGCGGCGAAGATAGGCCTGTTCGCCCGCGCCCGCAACGTAATGCGTGCAGTGCAGCACGGATTGCATCCAACGCAGCCGGGTGTCGCGCGTGGGGCTGATCTGTTCCTTGGTGAAACTCGTCAACGGCAGGGTGATGAACGAATTCCCGCCCTCGTGAAGTTGGAACGAATCCTGGTTAAAGCGCGCCCGGACAATCTCACCCTCGTATGCAACGTCGGCAAAGAATTCGGGAATGTCGCAAGCCGCAAGCCGTAACGCGGGGTCGCTCGAGCGCACCACGCGGACACCGTCGAGCAACCCCATCAGCCGATACATCTCCAGACAGAAGTCGGCGACGGTCGCGGCGACGGTCTTTTTGAAAACTTCGATGCTGCGTCGCTCCACGTAGTTGGGCAGTTGCAGTTCGGTCTTCGCCTGCCAGTCGGGCGCGATGCGCTTGAGGTAGAGCGGTGAAAATTTTCTTTGCACCTTGTTGGCGAAGGCAAAGTTCAGGATGGCCGGCTCCTTGGTTTTGCGATGGCGAAGAACCGTCTGCGTCTCGCGCGGATCGTGGTCGCTGTCGTGATAGAAGAAGACCAGTTCGCCTCCCGTCTCCTTTTGCAGCCGCCGCGCGGTGAAGATTTTGGCGGCGAGAAAGCGTTTCGGGAAAAACCCGCAGGGCTGCTGGCCGAAACAGATGACCGGGGCGTTGCTCATGGGCTGGCTGGCTGCCGCCGCCGGTCCGGCAGCAAGGCTTGCAGCGCGAGACTCAGGATCACACACGCACCGCAGCCGATGAGGTTGTACCAAAGATAGGAAATATCGAGCGCCGAAAAGTGATGGCGCAGCACGTAAAGAGCGATAATGAACGCCTGCGCCACAACCGCCGCCCAGAATACCGCCGTGCCGCCGACGCGTTTCACGAAGAACGCCACGAGGAAGATCCCCAGCACCACGCCATAGAAAATCGAGCCGATGATGTTGATGGCTTCGATCAAATTCTCCGCAAAGCCCGCGAACAAGGCGAAGGCGATGGCCACCAGGCCCCAAAGCGCGGTGAATCTTTTCGCGGCGCGGACGTTTCGATGTTCGTCATGTGCGTCGAGCGGACGGAAGTGCCGCCACAGGTCAATGGTCGTGGTGGTGCCAAGCGCGTTAAGCTCGCCTGCCTTCGAGCCGAGCGCGGCGGCGATCATCACGGCAATGAGCAAGCCGATGACGCCGTGGGGCAGTTGTTCAAGGATGAAACCAATGAACACGTAATCGGAGTCCTTGGTCTTGGCGAGCGGATCGGCAGCAGTGAGGGCGGCCTTCGCCTCTTTGCGCACAGCAGTGGTGGCGGCTTCGGCTTCGAGCATGGCCGCGCGCGCAATCAGTTCGTTGCTGGCTTCGGGATGTTTCCGGGCGTCCAACCACGCGCGGATTTTTTCTTGTTTGACGAGGTGCAGGGCGGCGTGCTTTTCCTCCAGAGCGCGAAAGGTGGCACCGTTCGAGCCGCTGGCGTGACGCTGCCATTCGACGCGGTTGTAAAAGACGGGCGCGGGTTGAAACTGATAGAACACAAACAACAACGCGCCGATCAAGAGAATGAAAAACTGCATCGGAATTTTCAGCAGCGCATTGAACATCAGGCCCAACCGCCCCTCGCGCAAAGCCGCGCCGCCGATGTAGCGTTGCACCTGCGATTGATCAGTGCCGAAGTAGGAGAGCATCAGGAAAGTTCCGCCGAGCATCCCCGTCCAAACCGTGTAGCGCTTGTCCCCGTCCAAGGAAAAATCCACGGCGTGAAGTTTGCCCATCGCACCGGCGACGTGCGCCGCGCCGGTGAAGCCGAGTCCCTCAGGAAGCCGCGCGAGCAAAATCAAAAACGCCGTGATCATGCCGGCGAAGATGATTCCCATCTGCCATTTTTGAGTGAGACTCACGGCTTCGCTGCCGCCGGTGACGGTGTAAATAATTACGAGCAGGCCCGTGCCGACGATGGTGAGGTCCAGTCGCCAACCCAGCACGGTCGCGAGAATGATGGCTGGCGCGTAAATCGTGACACCGGCGGCGAGGCCGCGTTGCAGGAGAAAAAGTCCCGCGCCGAGCAAACGCGTTTTCTGATCGAAACGTTGTCCTAGAAATTCATACGCGGTGTAAACGCCGAGCTTGCGGTAGATCGGCAGGAAGACGGCGCACACGATGATGAGCGCAAGCGGCAGGCCGAAATAATTTTGCACGAAGCCGATGCCGCTTTCAAAACCCTGGCCGGGGATGGAGAGAAACGTGATCGCACTTGCCTGCGTGGCCATCACCGAAATACCGATGGTGCCCCAGCGCGTGGTTTTGCTGCCCTTGAGGTAGGTGTCGAGGTGATCGGTGTGGCGCGTGTGCCACGCCCCATAGGCGGCGATACCGACCATCGTTACCAGCAGCACGATCCAATCGATGGAGATCATGCGAAGACGCGCGCAAAGAGCGCGAGGGCGGCGACGACGAGGGCGAACGCCGCGAAGACAAAAATATAAACTCCGCGCCACGTGCGGAAGCCGGGCACGCCGGGGGCTTCATCGCCGTCCACCTTTTTGTCCGGTGGCTTCATTCCTTGCCGAGCGAGAGGAGATTCGCGAAGAGGCGGTAGCCGCCGGGGACGGCCGCGGGGAGCTGGCGGAAAAACGTGA
>JANPGB010000566.1:0-2315 GCA_031423695.1 Verrucomicrobiota bacterium | reverse complement strand
GGCCGGCCGGCCGCCGACGGCTCCGGCTGGCCGGGTATTCCCGGACGGCACACCCCAAAATTATTCCTTTTCTGATTGACCCGAGCGCCGGCATTTGTCGAGATGATAGGTCGTTTAGTGGTTCATCGGGTTTTTTTAATCAGAATGGCAAAGAATTCTAGCAAGAACGGAAACGGGGCACGCTCCGTCGGCACGACGAAGTACGATGCCCATCACAAGGTGCTCTCCCAGACCTACGGGGCGCTGGCGGATTTGCGACGTGAACTCTCCGACACCAAAACAGCGGTGGCCGGACGCGAGGAGATGCTCCGCGGCTTTGCCACCTGCCCGGATTCCCAACGCGCGTGGCTGCTGCTGGAGGATTATTTCGAGAAGCTCTCCCTCTCGCGCAAGGATTTTCCCGCCACCGACTGGTGGCCGCACATGCTGGCCCAGACCGGCAAGCCGAGGCTGGAGGAACTGGCGTTCTTGTTTCTGCGCGCCAAACGTTCCACGCCGCCGGAACTGCAGCCATACGCGAACTTGAACCGCTTCGCCCAAGTGGAGGCGGCGGAACACGAGCAAACCCTCGTGCGCGAGCTGGAAAACTGGCTCTTTCCGGCCAAGCCCATGCATCTGGACTCGCCGCGCGCGTCGCTGCGCGTCGTCTGCCAGCCCCAGCCGGACGAGGAACAGCCCGCCCGCCTGCGGCTCGGCGTGCAGTTCCACCTCATCCGCCCGCGCACCGGTGACAAGATCCGGTCCCTGCGCGAAATCATCGAGCTCACCACGCGCGCCGCGCACGAGCAGGAATTGTTTCTGCCGGACGACTGGGAGTTCATCCAGTGGCTGGCCGAAACCCATCACGACCGGAAGGACGGCAACGACACGCTGATCCTCACCAACGCCGAACTGCTGCACTGGCTTGCGCACTGGGGCCGCGCCGCCCGGCTCGAATCCCCCGACGGCCAGAAAATTCAATTCCACGGCCAGGTCGCCGAACTGGCGCCGCACCTGGACCGCGACAGCGGCGAACTCGCCTTCACGCACCGGCTCACGCTGCCCGACGGCAAAACTTTTTCACTTCCGGAAGTTCACTTCTTCGCAAGCCATCCGCCGCTGGCGCTCGCGGGCGGAACCTTTTATCTGCTCCGCAACGCCCCGCCGCTCGCGGTGCTGGATCACTGGCAGAGCAATCCGTGTGTGCCGGTTAAAAAACTGAGCCACCGCCTCCTGAAAAAACTGCGCCACACCAAGTCCACCAACGGCGTGGACTGGGACCAGCTCTGCACCGCCCACGCCGCCACGCCGCAGTTCATTCTGGAACTGCTCGACGACACCGTCCGCCTGCGCCTGCTCGCCAAAAGCAAACGCGACGGCAGCCAGTGGTTCTGGAACGGCACCGAGTGGAAACAGAGCGACCTGAAAAACCGCGCCAGCGAGAAGCCGGAGATTCTCGACGACCCGCTGCTCGAACCCGCCACGCACTGGCTGCGCCAGCTCGACTGGTTCACGCCGGAGCCGGGCCTGTGGGTCGGCGACGCCAATGAAAATTTTCTCGGCACGCTCGCCCGCATCTGGCCGCAGCGTCCGCCGGACACGGAATTTCTCGGTAACCCCGCCTTTCACAGGCTCTTTCTCGCGCCGCGGCAATTGAAGCCGCGTCTCGTCGTCAAGGGCAGCGGCATTGACTGGCTATCCGTGTCCGCCGACTGGGAGCAGGAAGGATTGAAGCTGACCGCCGCCGATCTGCAACGCCTTGCCGCCGCCACGAGCCGCTACGTCAAGCTGCCCGATTCCGGCTGGGTTGAACTCGACACCGCCGCCGTGCAGTCCGCGCACGAAGCGATGGCCGACCTGGGCGTGGACGGCCTCGTGCCCGTCGCGCACCGTATCGGGATGGAACAGGCCGCGCATCTGGACGAGGCCGGCCTGCAACGCTTTGCCGATTCGCCGCAGGCCCGGGCGTTGCGCGAGCGGCTGCGGGATTTCAAAGGCATCCCCTCGACGGAAGTTTCAGCCAGCGTGCAGGCGGAAATGCGGCCGTATCAAAAAGAGGGTTTTGATTTTCTCGTCCACCTCACGAACATCCGGCTTGGCGGCATTCTTGCCGACGACATGGGCCTCGGAAAAACGCTGCAGACGCTCGCTTGGCTGGCATGGCTGAAAGA
Source organism: Verrucomicrobiota bacterium (assembly GCA_031423695.1). Taxonomy (GTDB): domain Bacteria; phylum Verrucomicrobiota; class Verrucomicrobiia; order Limisphaerales; family CAIQOK01; genus CAIQOK01. The sequence goes on along the minus strand of JANPGB010000566.1, from coordinate 165 downwards.
GCAGAACAAAAAGGATCCCAAGCCGTCGCTGGTCATCTGCCCGGCCTCGGTGCTGCACAACTGGCGGCGCGAAGCCGAGCGGTTCACGCCGCATCTCAAAATTCTCGTGCTGGAAAGCGGCGCCGCGCGGCATGTGTTGCGCAAACAAATTCCGCAGCACGACGT
>JANPGB010000565.1:0-4861 GCA_031423695.1 Verrucomicrobiota bacterium | reverse complement strand
GTTTTTCCACGGCAGTGGCCAGTTCGACCATTTCCCGGCGCGACTGGGTGATGGCTTGTTTGTTTTCCCCGGTGTCGCGGGCGAGAAACAGCAGGCTGGTGACGAATTCAGCCAACTGCTTGAACATAACGGAGATTTTCCCAGATGCGATCGAGCTTCTTGCGGGTGGAGGATTGCAGCTTGCGGATTTCCGTGTCGGCGGCTTTGTTGGCGCGATGGATGGCCGTCAACTCCTTGAGACTCGCGCGCAGAAACGCGGTGAGTTCACCGGAATCCCCGCTGGTTTCCAAAGTTACGGCGGCCTTCGCTTTCATGCAGTGACCTTAGCTGAAAAAGGTCGGCGGTGCAATTTCATATTTCCCGCGCCTGCGCGGAGAGCCTGTTCGCGCGGGTTCAATGCCGCAACGTCCACGCGCACTCATCCGTCAAAGTTTTCCCGCCACTTTGGGCTCTGGCTTCGATGCGATTCTCGCCGGGCGAAAGCATGACGCCTTTCCAGACGAACACGGAGTTGCCATCATTCTGGCAAAACCCTTTCGACGCACCGTTCACGAAGAGTTCGGCCTCCTTCGCGTTGGAATAAACTTTCACCTCCGTCACGGCATTGGTGCGCTCCACAAACCGGCGGCTCGTCAGATAGAGCATCGGCTCCGCCGACCAGTTCGCCTTGTAAAAATAAAAGGCATCCTTCTTCACCTTGCGGTCGTAGGTGATCAGCCCCTTGTCATTGAGACCTTTCACACCGCCCTCCTTGCGCCAGTAGCTCGTGAAGTCCGCAAAGCACCAGGCAAACGTGCCCCAGATCCACGGCTGCGCCTTGAGCTGCGGCCAGGCGGCTTCGTGCAGGATGGCCTGGTATTCCTCGGGATGCCATTGGCCGTCGTTGCGGGGCTTCTTCGGATTTTCCTCATGCTGCAACACGTTCGCGCCCGCGCCGTATTCGCTGATGCACACGCCGCCGTGACGGCTGGTGTGGCGATAGGCTTCAAGCTTCGGACCGAAATCCGTCAACGGTCCCCAGTCGGAATACCATCCGGGATAAATGTTCCAGCCGAGCAGGTCGGAAATCTTGTTCATCTGCGGCCAGGCGTCGGTGCAGGTGGCGGCGATGGTCGGACGCGTCGGGTCCTCGCCGTTGGCGGTCACTTTCAAATCCTGAAGCAAGCGGTGCGGGTCGGGCGTGTTGGCGCGGATTTCGTTGAACAGACTCCACACGAAGATGGACGGGTGATTCACGTTCTGGCGGATGAGATCGAGCAACTGGCTGCGTGACGTCTCGGCAAACTGCGCCGAAGCATCAATGCGGTCCACCTGCGAGATTTCCGCCCACACAAGAATGCCCGCCTTGTCGCACTGGCTGTAAAAATAATCGCTGTGCTGGTAATGCGCGCAACGGATGACCGTGCAGCCCATTTCCTTCAACAGCGCGATGTCCTCGTCCATGTCGGCTTCGGTGATGGCCCAACCCTTGTCCTTCCGATCCTGATGCCGGTTGAGGCCGTGGAGATGATACGGCCGGCCGTTCAGGAAAAATCCCTTGTCCGGATCAACCTTGTAGTAGCGCAGGCCCAGCGGCTGCTCCACCGTGTCCAGCACCGCGCCGTCCTTCGTGCGCAACTCGATGACCGCTTGGTACAGATAGGGATCTTTGAGTCCATTCCACAGATGCGGCGCCGGCACCTCCACGCGCACCGCATAGGGGGCCGTGGACTGGAGCGCGACCTTGATGATCTGTTCCCCGCTGGCGACAGGCTTGCCGGAAGCGTCGAGCACGCGTGCCGTTAGAACTAGATCACGATTCGTTTTCAGCGGGTTGGATATTTGTGCGATCACGTCGAGTTCGGCCTTTGTTTCATTGACGACGGTTTGCTGCCAGGCAACTCCCGGTGAACCGTGATCCGTGAGCGCGAAATTCTGGCCGGCGGTTTCAATCAGCTGCACGGGCCTGTAAAGGCCGCCGAACACGCAGAAGTCGCCGCTCAACGGGGCCACGTCCGAGTTCGTCGCGTTGCTCACGCGGACGGCGAGCAGGTTGGTGCCGCTGTCGGACAGACCCTTGGTGAGTTCGAAACAAAACGTGCTGAACGCGCCGCGATGCTGGCCGAGCAGTTTGCCGTTGAGATAAACGTCCGCCACCGAACCCGCCGCCTCGAAGCGTATGAAGTAACGCCTGCCCGGCGCGGGCTGGCCGAGGTTCAAATCGCGCCGATACCAGCCGGGGCCGCGATAATAATTTTTCCCCTGTTGCGCGTCCTCCCAGCCCCAGTTGTGCGGAATGGACAGGGCCTGCCAGTCGTGGTCGTCGAAAGTTTTCTGTTCCGCGCCGGGCTGTTCGCCGATCTTGAAACGCCAGTCGGCATCCAGCTTCACGGACTCACGCGCGGAAACAGCGGGCAACATTGCGACCAGACTCAGCGCGGCCAGGATAAAGATGCGGAGATGCTTCATGCACGGATGTTGTATCGGGCGGGCGGGATGAATCAAGAGCGGAACCATGCCATTTGCACTTCAAGCGCAAACCTTCTACGCTCCCGGCATGAGTCTGTCCCTTCCCAATGCCGACAAGCTGACGCAGCTCGCGCAGCGCATGGCCGCGCTCGGCGTCAACGAAGCTGATCTTGAGGAAACCTTCGTCCGCTCGGGCGGCCACGGCGGACAGAACGTCAACAAGACTTCCACCTGCGTCATGCTCCTGCACCGGCCGACCGGGCTGCGGGTGAAATGCCAGACGACCCGGCATCAGGCCATGAACCGCTTTCTGGCCAAGCGACTGTTGCTCGACAAGATCGAGGAAAAGAAAATGGGGTTCGTCGCCGCCCAGCGCGCCGAGATCGAAAAGATCCGCCGCTCGAAACGAAAACGTTCCCGCCGCGCCAAGGAACGCCTGCTCGCCGACAAATCCAAGCAGGGCGAAAAGAAACGCCTGCGCAGCTCCGTGCGCCCGGACTAATCCAGCTTCGCATCCGGGAAGCGTTCGCGAATCCGCCGTCGCACCAACTCCTCGTGCTCGGGCTGCAACCGGCGGCGATTGATCATGCGCTGGACGGCGTCCAGCAGTTCCAGCCAGTCCTCCAGCGGCGGCTCCGCCACCGCCATCCACTGGTCAAAACGCTTCTCGCGCTGGCTGAACCGCCATTCGCGCCCGACGCGCTGCGCGTTGACCTGAAGCGGCCGGCCGTCCTCGGTGATGCGCTTCCAACTGATTTCGGCTTTGGGCATAAGTTAAAAATTCAATCCGGCAGATCCACACTGGCCACGGCCATTCCCGCGATGCCTTCGCACCGGCCGATGAAACCCATCAGCTCGTTGGTTGTCGCCTTGATGCCGATGCGGCGGACGGGCAGGCCAAGCGCATCGGCGATGTTCGCTTTCATCTGAACGATGTGCGGATAAATCTTCGGCTCCTGCGCGATGAGCGTGGCGTCCACGTTCACAATCCGGCCGCTCCGCATCAACACCTGCCGCGACGCCTCCTCCAGAAAAACCTTGCTGGGCGCGCCTTTCCAGCGCGGATCGGTGTTCGGGAAAAAATGGCCGATGTCCACCTCGCCCAGCGCGCCGAGGAGGGCGTCGCAGATCGCGTGCATCAGGACGTCCGCGTCCGAGTGACCGTCGAGGCCGCGCGCGTACGGAATTTCCACTCCACCCAAAATTAATTTCCGCCCCTCGGCGAAAGCGTGAACGTCATAGCCAGTGCCAACGTGTACCATGCCGCCAACTATAACGGCCGGCGACGTTCCACCAAGCAATTTTGTTTTCGGCCGCGGCCGCCGGCCCGCCCGGGCCCCCTGCCCCATTTTGATGGAATTAGTTCTTGTCCCCGGGCGCTGGTTTTGTTTAATGCCAGCCAGTGAAGCACTTTCAAACCGGCCGCCTCCCGTCGGCGAATGACAAAACGCTGTGCCCATCGTGAGCCACAGAGAAAAGATTTGCGCCCTGCCCTCCAGTGAACCCGGACCGGCCAGCGCTCCACCCCCGGCGGCTCCTCCGGCCACCTGGCTCACCGGCGGACTGGCGGTGGTGGATGGCCACGGAAAAATCAGCAGCCTCAACGCCCCTCTGGCCCTCTGGCTGGGCGGTACGCCCGACGAACTGACCGGCCAGTCGCTCCCGGATCTGATCGGCCGGCGGCACCCCGGCTGGCGGAAGGAAATCCAGGAACTGCTCGCCGGCCCGGCGGAATTTGACCACCTCGAACTCATTGCCCGGAAAAATGATTTCACCGAGCGCCTCGGTGTCGAACTCTGCCGGCATGAAACCGCCGTTTTCCTCCGGCTGGAGTCCGGCGTCCCGCCGGCGCGCGAACTGGAGAATTTGTTTCCGGAGAATTCCTGGAGCAGCGTCGCCATCCACGACTCCTTCCAGCGGATGCTCCGCGCCGAGGTGCAGTTGGAAAATCTCATCCATCGGTGGCCCGGCATCATTTTCAGCCAGCGGCCCGATTTCAGTTTCGCCTTCATCAGCCCGCGCATCGAGGAGCTGACCGGTGTGACGGCCGCCGAATGGCAGCGGCACTCGAAGCATTTCTGGCAGATCATCCACGAGGCCGACGCCCAGCCGCTCATGGCCCGGCTGCGCGAGGCGGCGCGCTCCCCGGCCGAGCTGACCAACACCTTCCGCATCCGCCACGCGCAAACCGGCCGCGTCAGTTACCTGTGGGAACATCGCCAGCCCGTCCTCAGCAGCAACGGCCTGCTGCTCGGCTACGAAGGCATCTGGCTCGACATCAGCCGCCAGACCATCGCCGAACGCCGGCTGTTGAATCTCTCGTGGAAGGAAAATCTCGGCACGCTCACGATGGGACTCGCGCATGATTTCTGCAACATCATGACCGGCATCGTGGCGTTGAGCGAAACCTTCG
>JANPGB010000564.1:0-3612 GCA_031423695.1 Verrucomicrobiota bacterium | reverse complement strand
CGCGAGCGTGGCGCAAATGCAGAGCAGCCCGACGGGCGAGATCTTGAGTGTCTTCTCAATGAAGTGCGCGCAGAAACGGAGGCAGAACATCGCGGTGGAGGTAAAGATGAAGAGCCACTTGCCCTGCGCGGGCGTCAGGATGTTGCCGGTGATGTTCTGGATCCAGCCGTCCGTGCCGAGTTCGACCGCGCCAACCATCGCGTGGACGATGAAGAGCACGAAGAGCAAAAGCGAACCCATGGAGAAACGCGTCATCACGCCAATGACAATGAGCAGCACGCCGCCGATGCCGTAGGAAATGTTGGTTGCCAGCGAGGCCACCATTTTCGGGTCCGCATCCTTCGCCATGAAACTTGGGAGAATGCCGCCGAGCAGACCGCTGAAGAACATGACCAGCAATCCGCAGATGACGAGGCCGCCGAGGATGCCGACATCCTTGAACATTTCGCCAAGCTTGACACCCTTGACACTGGCTTCCGATTTCGGGAAGTGCTGGCCGAAGAACATGACCCCGTAGAGCACCGTCGGGACGAGGTAGAGCGCGAGCTGCGCTTTCCAACCCCAATGCATGCCGTCGCCGAACACCCAGCCCGCCAGCGCGCCGAACACCATTCCGGCCGGCCAGGAAGCGTGGAGGATGTTAAGATAATGCGTGCGGTTGTTCGGAAACAGCGTCGCGATGAGCGGATTCGCCACGGCTTCCAGAGTGCCATTGGCCAGGGCGAAGACAAACATGCCCCACTTCAAACATGCGAAGGCGGTTTCCTTGGGCATGCCGGTCGGCATGGCCGCGAAGGTGATCACGGCGGAAAGCACATGGAAGGCGAAAGCGGCGATGACCAGCTTGCCGTAGCCGATCTTGTCGGCAACCACGCCGCCGATGATGATGCCGAAACAGAAGCCGGTGAAACCGGCGCCACCAATGTCGCCGAGTTGAGCGGCGGTAAAGCCGAATTCGGATCCCCAATTGGCAAAAATGCCGCCACGGATGGCGAAGCCGACGCCGGCGGCAAAGATCGCCATGAAGCCGGCCCAGAGGAGTCGTTTCGCGTTGGCTGCAATCGCTTCATTACTGACGGGTGTGTTGCTCATAGTTTGTTCGTTGATTTGTTTTGGTTGATTTTTTTCGGAAATAAATTTCAGCGGGTGAAGGGGGGCAGCTTGACGATCGCGCCGCCGTTGAGCGCGGATTCATGGGCGCACAGCCCGACACAGGTCCAGTTCGCGGACTGCTTCGCATTGGGGAACGGCTCGCGTTTTTCAACCAGCGCCATGGCGAATTCATGCACGAGATGCGGATGACTCCCTCCGTGACCGCTGCCTTGCGTGAAACTTAGATGCGTTTTCTTGCTGGCATCATAGACGCCCTGCTGGGTGTATTTCGCGATGCTCTTCGGGAGTCGCTTGGCAAAATCGGGACACCCGACCGACTTCGGAATTTTCGGCTCGGGCAATTTTGCCGTATGCATGACTAGCGGCTGATGCTCCACTAACGGCCATTCCACCGAGGCCTTGTCGCCATAAACGTCGATGCTCTCGCGGTATTGGCGAGCGGTGTCAAACAGCGAACGGATGATGCGGGCGTTCACATCGGTCCCGGCGAACTTGATGTGCGCGGTCTCGACCGCAAACGGTGAGCCGTAATGTTTCTGAAGCTCCTTGCGCACGGTGCCCGAGCCAAAGCAGCTCACGTATTCCGCCGATTTGCCGATCAATCCCGCGACCGGCCCGACGCAATGCGTCGCGTACCACATTGGCGGCAGGCCCGGCCAATAATTCGGCCAGCCGTCCATGTCCTGCTGGTGGCTTGCCTGCACGAACTGGAGCTTGCCCAGTTTGCCCTGATCCAGCAGCTCCTTCATGAAGAGATACTCCCGGGCATAGACGACCGTTTCCATCATCATGTATTTCAGCCCGGTCTTCTTCACAAGGTCCACGATCTTCTTGCAGTCGGCAATGCTCGTGGCCATGGGCACCGTGCAGGCGACGTGCTTGCCCGCCTTGAGCGCCGCGATGGACATCCAGGCGTGGTCGGGAATTGGGGAGTTAATGTGTACGACATCAACATTCTTGTCCTTGAGCACGGCGGCGAAATCCTGGTAACGTACCGCCACACCAAAATAGTCGCCGATGGCATTGAGCTTCTTCGAATCGCGCTGGCAGATCGCATAACACGCCGCATGCGGATGCTTCTGCCAGAGGGGGATAAATTCCGCACCAAAACCCAGCCCAACGATCGCGACGTTAAATTTTTTCATGATTCATTCAACACCCAGGCAACTGAAGCGCGCGCATTCCCGGCGCGGGCAGACAATTTATACAGGCGAATTCGGGGCATATTCCGCTTTTTAACAACGCCTCTGTCAAGGCTAAGATTTGATTCCCGCCGAAATTCCGCCGGGCCACAGCGTTCGCGGTCGCGCCGCAGACGGCCCGTATTGCAGATTGAATCACAGCGAAACCTCCATGATATGCTGCCGCAAGATTTGAAATACCTCCGTCGAGTTGATCACCCCTTCCGGCAGCAGATGGGGTCGCGACGAAATCAGCAACGGCCACTCCTGGGAATTTTTTGGGCGACGACCATGCGAGCCCTTGACCAGCGAGGCATCCAGCGGAACCACATCCATCAGCATCCGGAATCCGAGTTTTTTTTGGAGCAGCCGCCAGGCGATCCGCGCTTTGGCCAGCGGAATCTGGGGATCAAGAAAAAGCTCCACCGGGTCATAACCAGGCTTGCGATGGATATCCACCGTGCGCGCGAAATCGGGAGCACGATTGTCATCCTGCCAATAATAGTAAGTGAACCAGGCATTGTCCTTGGCCACCGCAATCAAATCGCCCGCACGAGAATGATTGAGGCCGTGCGTCTGCTTTTCCGCCTCGCCCCAAACTTCGTCAATGCCCGGCTGCTTTTCCAGCAGCGCGCGAACCTCGCGCTCCAGCGAGAGGTCGTTGAGGTAAACATGCGCCACCTGATGATCCGCCACGGCAAAGACCCGGCTTGCGCCGCAGTCCAAAAGTTCCAACCCCAGTTCCTCCTTGATCGTCAGCCAGCCCCGTTCGCGAAACAGGCGGTTCAGATGCATGGGCGTATCGACCGCGCTGATGCCATATTCGGAAAGCAAAACCACCTGCACCGATTGCTTGGCGAAGAAATCAATCAGGTCGCCCACGATGGCGTCAATGCGTCGCAAGTCGTCTGCAATGATGGGATTGGTAGGGCGCGTCACTCCGTGCGCGCCGACGGCGGGCAGAGGACTGCCCGCCCTACCTTCAACACAAGGCCCGAAGCGTTGGAGATTGTAATCCAAATGCGGGAGGTAAATCAGGTTCAGCGTTGGCGCACACTTGCGCTCGATCCATTTGGCGGACTCCGCGATCCAGCGCGACACGGCATCCGCCGCAAACCGCGACGAATCCACACCCGCTGCCGGACCCCAGAATGCGGGGAACGGAAATTCGCCCAGATCCTTCTTAATCTCCTCGCGGATCGAATACGGCCACGCGTAAATGTCGAAAAACTTTCGCCCATCCGCCGGATACATCGGGCGCGGGGTGATGGACCAATTGGCGGTGGAATACATGTTGTACCACCAAAACATTTTTGCG
>JANPGB010000563.1:0-1812 GCA_031423695.1 Verrucomicrobiota bacterium | reverse complement strand
GCAGATTCAGGCTTATGTGAAAGCGTTTGGCGACCCAGAACAGTTGCTGAGAATCGTCGGCGCAGATGCGCTGATCGAAAGCCTTACTACAAGCGGCGTAGGTCAGACGCTTGGTGAGTTGCAAAGCCTCGCCAGCGGCGTGGACGCGCTGCGCAATAACGCGAACGGCCTTTATCAGAGCGTCGGCGAAACCTTCACCACACCCGGTGGCTTTGAACTGCCGCGTGCGGAGGAGTTATACCGCAAGTTCGCAGCGAGTCAGCGTGCCACTCAGAACTTCGAGTCCGTCTATGATGATGTCTCACAGCGGCGCGGAGTTCTAATAGGACGCATCGCTGATACATCCTAGCAGCTCCAGGCGTCGCCGACTGACGCGGAAACGCAGAAGCTGACAGGGGTCATCACCGGCTAGAACGCGGAACTCGCAGCCATCGACAAGGAAGTCGATCAGGCTTTGGCCGAGTCGCTCGTGCTCGACATCCAGAATCGCGAGACCGCGAAAAGCAGGAGCAGGCTCGCAAGGAGGAACGCATTGCGGAGTTCAGCGAAGCAATGAGCAATTACTCCAAGACACTCCGCATCAATGACGCACCGCCTGCATTCCTAAAATTTAAGGAAGGGACGCCGCCTGTTGCCAGTCACGACAATCTCCTGCGACTCCGGCCCGACGAGCCAATCGAGCATCCGGTCGAAAAGTGATCCGACGACCCGACCGGACGCAGGGCCGGGAAGCAGGAAGGCCAATGCGAACATCAGCGCGAGAAGGAACGGCAGCACCGCCATGAGCAGCGCGAGTTTGGCGATGAAGATCAAGGCTCGCAGCGCAAACGGACGGCGGTATCGCTGCGGGCGTCGGCGTGAGCGGCGGCGGCTCATCGGTCGTTGCCGTTCGCCAGACGCAGGCAATCCATGCCGAGCAGCAGGTTGGTCGCGATGCCGTGGTGGGTCGAGGCATTCAGGCGCGCAGACACCGCGCCGGGGAAGCCGAGCGTGAAGACAAGCCGATCCGGCCAGGATTCCGCGATGGAATGCGCCACGTCGCTCGCCAGTGTCCCGTCGCCGCTCGCGATGAGCACGACGCGGTGTGGTTCACTCATTCTGTATCGAAATGCCGGTCATGCGAATGAGGGTGCTACAACGAAAACGGCGCAGCAAGCGCGGGGGCGAACTCGTCTCAGGTTATAACGTGGGCGCGCAAAAGCTCCGCGTGAAACTTCCCGTGTGGGTCGCCCGCCACGGCTCCATGCGCAGCAGCAGCCATCAACACGTTTACCCAGTTTCGCATCATCCTCACCAACGAGGTGAAATAGGTCACCAACATCGAGAGCTACGACCGCCCCAGCCAGTCCGCCATCAACGCGCCAATATCTTCACCCATCACTCCTCGGTGCTTTAGACGATGGTTTCCGCGAGAAATTGAACCAGTGTGCGAACCTGACAACGCGCCGCCGGGTCTCCGGCAGCATCACGGCGCGTAGTTCGGAAATCTTCGTCCAGTGAACCGTGGGACGGAAATGGTGTTCTTGGTGAAAGCCGTTGTTGAACCACAGCACGTTGTAAAGCCGGTTGTAGCAACTTACGGAGTCCGTGAGACGGTCGCCGGGAATGGCGAAATGGTGTTCAAGATAATTTTCCGCAAGAGCCGCAGCTTGGCCCAGATACCAAACAGGCAGGAGAAACTTCACTGCATACGGCGGGTTCAGGCGCACGAGGATGACAGCGAAAGCGAGCATGGCGGCTGCCTCCACCCACACCATTGTTCCGCGGCGGTGTGAGTGGGCCGCTTTGTAGAGCGAGACTAAATCCGTCCGC
>JANPGB010000562.1:0-7596 GCA_031423695.1 Verrucomicrobiota bacterium | reverse complement strand
CCCACGCCACGCGCTCCGCGAGCGAATGCTCGGGGCGCGCGTGGGCCAGCAGGGCGTCCAAGGCGGGTCCGCCCCGCCGGGACACCAGCCGATCCTGAAAATGTTGCCACCAACTCATGGGTTAACCTCGGAAGCGAGGCAGGCGAATGTTCCCGAACACAGTGCGGCTGTCCAGTGATGGTTTGGAAGTGAAGCGAACCGCGCGTGACGGGCGGCCGGGCCGGTTCTTACGGCAACAGGTTTTTTGCCATGATGAAGTCATCCATGACGAAGCCGCTCCCGAAATCGGTGATGACCGATTCCGCCACGCTGAAACCATTGCGCTGATACGCGGCCACTGCCTTGGTGTTGTGTTTGTTCACGGCCAGAATCAATCGTCGCGCGCCAAGCTGCCGCGCTTCCCGTTCGCAATGTTGCAGCAGCAGGCTCCCCAGCCCGCGCCCGTGAAATTCCGGCAGCAGATAACATTTGTGCAGCTTCAATACCGCCGGCTCGGACGCCGGGCCATAAGAAGCGAAGCCCACAAATCTTCCCTCCACCAGCAACCGCACGAACCGGATGCCCTTCGCCCTGATTTCTTCCTGCAGCACGTCGGGCGAATACATCCGCGCCAGCATGTATTCAATCTGCTCGAGTGAGATAATGTCCGGGTAATGCTGCCGCCAGATGACGCCAGCCAGTTCGGCCAGCGCGGGCAGGTGCTTTTCCGTGACCGGGAGAATCTCAGCGCGCTCTGGTGATTGGGGTTTCATTTGCGCCCGCGAAACTCGTCCATCAATTTCAAAATGGCTTCGCGGATTTCAAACAGTTCCTTCCGTGCTTCCGCGAGCAGCTTCGCCGGCAGAATCTTTTTTGGCGCGACGGCTTCCAGCCCGGCCTGGGATTTGTGCAGGTGGTCGAGCGCGCGTTTCAAGCAGGCGACGGTGAACGCCGGATCGGCCGAGCCACGATCTTGGGCGATGCCGTTCAGCGCGCCCGCCAGCTTTGCGCCCGTTGTTTGAAATTCAAAGATAAACTGCTGCAAATCTTCGTCCCCGGATTTTTTCAAGCCGATTTTTTCCACCTGCTTCGAGAATTTTACCGAACTCTCAAAGCACCGATGCTGGAGAGGAGGGTGGATGTGCCCGTGCTTGTCGCGAACCCAGTCAATGCCCTCGCGGTGCGGATCAGGTTCGAGCGCCGGCTCGTTCAACGCCTCTTCGCAGGCGCGGTTCATCTCCTCGATTCGCTGGCTTTCTTCCTCGGCCTCCTCCGGAGTCTGATCCTTCAGCCAGCCCATCTCCTGCGCGATCTTTTCCTCGGCCTCATCGGAGTCGCTGTATTTCTCCAGCAGTTCCAAGTATTTATCCGTGCACGCGTCAAATTCCTTCAGAAGCTTTTCGTAATCGTGCTCGTCCCATTCCGCCTCCGGGTGTTTCTGCCCGCGCTGCTGCTGCTCGATGGCTTCGGTCAGTTTCTGCATGAACCAGTTCATGCCGTTGGCGGCATCCTTGGCACGCTGCTCGTCCTCCGCCGGAGTCATCCGCCATTCCGGCGCGGAAATTTTCAATTCGTAATCGGTGCTTTCGATGACCACGCGCCCGTTCTGCTCGCTGAACCATTCGAGATAAAGACAGTTGGCCATGTGCTCGGGGACGTGTTCGCCGCGCTTTTTCATCAGGTAGGCTTCCGGCATCGGAATCTCCATCACCCGCACCTTCCGCGACGCCGTGAGGTCGCCGATGAGGCCGGTCTGCGTCGGATTCAATGACTCCAGATGCTGATGCGGAATGCGCTTGAGCGGATTGGTGAACGCAAGCAAACACCCGGCGAGATCGGGCCAAGCGTCGCCCTTGAGTTCGAGCACAACCGGTTTGGCACGCCCCTCAAACCATATTTTGCCACGCACGATTCCTTTCACGCGGTTGTCAATCTCGCCGCGCACCACGCTGTCATGAATCCGAAAGGCCATGCGTGGAGAATAATCCTTTGCCACTTGCCGGGGCAAAATGATTTCTGAGAACTCTGGCATTTGCTTTTGCAAACGGCCCGTTAAAATTCCGCCATGCCCGACGATGAACCACCCATCTTCGATCCAGCGGAAGACTGCGAAGAGCGAACGCCGCGAGAGATATTGGCCCGCTACGGATTCACGCCATTCGCGCCGTCCGAGTTGAGCGACCTCCAATTACGCGGTCGCCTGTGGGAACTGCTCTACGCCGCCGCCGCGCGCCGGTTTTTCTTTTGCTTCACCGACCACTTGAGCGACCGCGAACTCTACACCGCACTGTGGGAACAATGGCTTGACGAACCCACCGCCGACATCCCGCTTGAAGCGGAAACCAACACCACCCTGTTCGTCTCCGAACTCAACGCCAACGGCATGACCCACGCGGAAATTTGGCTGCGCTACTACGCCGAGGAAGCCGACCGCGTCCCGATGTCGCCCGGCGAAATCATTCCGCCGCACGAAGACCTGCCCTACGACCGCGACCGCCATCTGCCGTTGCGGCCCGTTCCGTTGGAGGCCCACTCTGGCTGGCTGCCCGGCGATGATGATGCGGTCGAAGAAAGTGAAAGCAACGAACCCGACCCGCTCGGCCTCGCCGACGTGGACCGCGAAATCGCCGCCGCAAAAGCAGAATCATCCCCGAACGAGATTTCGCCGCCCCCGCTCCTTGATCCCACACTCGAAGCACACCTGCGCGCCTGCGAGCCGGAGAACTGGACACCGCCTGCCGAACAACTCACCCGGAAAAACATCCCGCTCCTGCCGCCCGCCGAAATCACCGACGAAACCCTCACGCCCATTCTCTGGGAACTCCTGCACAACCTGTCGCTGCAAGGTTTCTACGTCTTGCACACCGATCATTTTATCGACCGCGAACTCTACGCCGAACTCTGGGAGCGCGGCCTGCGCGATCCCTGCCATCTGCCGGGCCGCAATCCACGCGGCGGCTGGTTTCACGACTTTCTCGGCAGTTGGGGTGACGAGCAAATGCAACTCTGGCTGCGCTACTACGCCACCGACGACGAACGCGCCAAACACGCCAAGGAATATCCGAAGGATAAAATCCCGCCCAAAGAGAAACCCATCAGCAACCGCGACTGGCGTCTGCCCAAAGGGCCGTTTTGAAATTGGAGTGGCCGCATGAGATTAAACTGAACGCGCCAACTCCAGCACCTTGGACTGCGCGGCGCGAAACAACTCCTGAATCTCCGCCACATCTGGCACGCGGGCGCGGGTAAAGGCCGCGCGGAGTTGGTCTGTGGAAATGGCTTCCTGTTGGAGAAGAAATCGGATGTCAGCGAGGTCGTTTTCATCGCCACGCGCCATCTTGGTGAGAATCAGGTCCAGCGTGGCTGGGCGGAATACGGTCAGCTTTCGCAGGTCGAGCGGAACGCGGACGCGCCGGATCAGCCAATCGGGCGTGAGAATGATTTCCAGTTCGCGGAACAGGTGGGTGATGTAAAGCCCGGTCGCCTCAAGCTCGGTGTTGGTTTTCTGCTGGGCCTGCCAAAAATCCATGTTCTCGTCCTCGGCGGCAAGCCACGAGAGTGGAAGGATGGCGTCCACGTCATGCGTCGTCGCAAATGCGGCTGGGCTGTTCGGAAAACCCAGCGCCAGCGCCGCACGCCCGAAGATGGTGATCTCCGCCGCCTTGGTCAGGTGACGATCCAGAGTCTGGAGAATGTGCAGCGGATTATTCATGGCGGCAGAGCCAATCAGTTCGCGATGAGCCATCGCGGGTCACTCCGCTGTGACTGACGAGACGTGTCCAGTGCGGCAACGCGTCCGTGAGCGGCACGTGGCACAGGTGCAGTTGATTCCGCAACGTGGCCCACGGCTCTTGTTCCGGCGCGTATTTCTTGGCGACCTCGGCGATGTGCAGCAACACCGGTTCGCAACGCTCCTGTTCCGCCAACCGACACAACCGCTCGGCGTTGATACGCGGGGAACTCAGGAACTGTGCGGCCACGCGCAATGCATCCAGGTTGTAGGGATTCTGACCGAGGCAAAGCGCCACGCCGATTTCCTCGTCGCCGATGGCGGGCAAATCCGGCGGCAAGGTCGGATCGAAGTCCCGCCGGTAATGATTCGCCCCGCGCGCGACGGCGACCTTGAGCAACCACTCGACGACACGTTCGCCTGCGCCGCTGAGTTGCGCGATGCGGCGCAACAACCCGGAAACATGCGGAACATCGCCTAGTTTGTGGGCGAGCGTCGGCACGAATGGTTGTTCGTTTAGCTCCACGGTGCAAAATAATCAGGCGACAACCAAATCCGTTTCCAACTGCCGCAAGACGTTTCGGCGATTCGCCAAGGTTGGAGCTTCCATTGAATTCCTTGCTGGAAATGCGCTATAGGTTTTTCCGTCCAGTTCCCGTCCCGTTTCGGATTTGCGCACGCCGCCCCATTGCTTGAAAAAGAACGCGACGCCGGACTGCTTGCATTGGCGACGAATGCTCCGCACCCATTCGGCCTGCATCGGGCGCGCTCCCGGTCCGCTCTCGCCGCCGACGATGGCCCACGCGATGCCGTTGAGCTTGAATTCGCCAAGGTCTTCCAGCAGCGGTTCGATGGACAGAAACCGCACCTTGGCTGGTGCGGCACGCAACAGGTCAATGCGCGGAAGTCCGTGTTTCTTATTCTCGACGCTTACACCCCACCAGATGTGCGATTGCTCAGCGGCAAAACGCAGCTTGCCCTTGAGCAAAGCCGCGAGCCGGTCGGCGCGTTTGGTCAGGATTTGATACGTGTGCCAGTTCGCCGCTGACATGACGCGCGCGACCTTGATGATGTATTCGTCTGGAACGTCCTTGTGAAAAAGGTCGCTCATGGAGTTCACGAAGATCATCCGCGGCGCTCCCCAGCGGAGCGGGTCACCGAGCTTTTCGGGCACGATGCGTAGATCAAAGCCGAACTCAAATGGATGACCGGGAATGCCGCGCCAACGCTCGGCAAAGGTTTCTGCGTAGCAGTGGAGACAGCCGGGGCTGACTTTGGTGCAGCCGCGAACCGGATTCCACGTTGCGTCTGTCCATTCGATTTTAGATTTGTCGCTCATATTTTCTGTAAATTTAACCACGGCGGCTCGGACAAATACGGTCCAATGTCTCGACTAAAAATGCCATTCGCGCTGACCCTTTTCATTGATCTTCAAGATTTCGTTCCAGAATTTCTCGGCCAGCGAATGACGACTAAACAGCGTGAACCGATACAGCGGCTGTGATTCTGGAACAGAGACGTGCCTCGTTCCGATGAATCCCAACTTCCCGATTTCCTTGCCGAACTGCTCGATGGCTTTTTGACCAAACTCCGTAGGGTTCTGTGAGTCCCAATTCCTCCAGTCCCGCGAATCGAGAAACGTATCCAACACCGTGTCGTTCTCCGCCTTCTGATATTGCGGCGCGTTCCAAACGATTCCGAGCCGGTATTGAATCGTGACGAGCAAATCAATGTGCGGATTGCGAGCCAGTTGACGCATGGCAGTCATGGGAACTTGGGATATGCCTGTCGGATCAACGAATGCGACAACAAGTGTGGAGTTATCGAATTGGAGTTTTCCAGAACCAACTAAATCAACCCAGCTTTCGTTGTGAATCGTCACCTTCTTCGCCATGGGATGCTTGCTCACACGTTGCTCCAATGCTTGGGCGAGGCCTGTGTGCTCCTCGACGAAATGGTATTCAGAGAATTCGTGTTCCAACGCCACGAGTGGAGAACCTGCAAACTCTTCGCCCGTGTCCTTCAACTTGCAGAGTCCCGGACCAGACATGACGTCCAAATAAACGAGCCGCCATTTCCGATGCATGGACTTGGTGGTGATGCCGCAATAGTTGCCAAGATAGTGATGCTTGCGCTTGGCCCATTCGCCACTCTTTCGCGCAGGCAGTCCGTCCGATGCAGTTAAGTATGGCAATTCGTCCATAGCATTTCTGGTCAAAGCCCCAGCTTCTTAAACCGGTTGTTCACTTCCTTGAAATGGAAGTCGAGCGAGCAGAGTTTTTCCAGTTCACCCTTCTTGAAATGTTTGGCCACGGTGGGATCGGCCTGGAGTTGTTCGACGAAGTTAGCGTCGTCGCGGCCGGCGTGTTTGACTTCCCAGGTCTTCATCGCGGCGTCCTGGCAGAGTTTGTAGGCGGCTTCGCGCGTGAGCCCTTTCTTGATGAGCGCGAGCAGCACGGTCTGGCTGTTCCACATGCCGAGCGAAAGGCCGAGGTTCTTCTTCATGTTCGCGGGATAAACGACGATTCCGTCCATCAGGCGCGTGAGCAGACCGAACATGTAATCGAGCAGCGTGCAGCTATCGGGGAAGATGATGCGCTCGACGCTGCTGTGGCTGATGTCGCGCTCGTGCCAGAGGGCGACGTTCTCCAGCGAGGCCATCGCGTTGCCACGGATGACGCGGGCGAGGCCGGTGAGGCGTTCCCAGGTGATGGGGTTGCGCT
The DNA here is from genome assembly GCA_031423695.1 of Verrucomicrobiota bacterium. Taxonomy (GTDB): domain Bacteria; phylum Verrucomicrobiota; class Verrucomicrobiia; order Limisphaerales; family CAIQOK01; genus CAIQOK01. The sequence goes on along the minus strand of JANPGB010000562.1, from coordinate 1,164 downwards.
TGTGCGGCATGGCGCTGCTGCCTTTCTGGCCGACGGTGAAAGCTTCTTCGGCTTCGAGAACTTCGGTGCGTTGCAAATGGCGGAACTCCACGGCCCAACGTTCAATGCTGGCGGCGACGAGCGCGAGCGTGGTTTGAAATTCCGCGTGGATGTCGCGTTGCACGACTTGCGTCGCGATGGGCGCGGGCGTGAGGCCCAGCTTCTTGCAGACGTAAACTTCCACGCGCGGCGAGAGGTGCGCGCTCGTGCCGACCGCGCCGGAAAGTTTGCCGACGGCGACGACATCGCGGACGGATTCCAGGCGGCGCAAAGCGCGGCCAAACTCATCGTGCATGAGCGCCATCTTCAAACCGAACGTGGTCGGCTCGCCATGGATGCCGTGGCTGCGGCCGATGCAGGGCGTAAACTTGTGGTCCTTCGCGCGGCGGGCGATGACGGGCAGCAGCTTCTTGAGGTCCGCGATGAGGATGTCCGCGCTCTGCATCATCTGCACGCCGTAGCAGGTGTCGCCCACGTCGCTGCTGGTCAGGCCGAAGTGAAACCAGCGGCTGGCGTTGTCATTGATGGCTTCGGCGACGGCGGTGGTGAAGCCGATGACGTCGTAGTTGAGAACCTTTTCCAACTCGCGCTGGCGGGCGACGAGGCCGGCGAGGTCGGCAAACCATTTATCGCAACCCGCTTTGACCTTCTTGAAATCCTTGGCGGGGACGACGCCTTCTTTGACCAGCGCCTCGCTGGCGAGGAGTTCGATCTGGAGCCAGATCTTGAGTTTGTTTTCGTCGGTCCAGATGGCCCGCATTTCGGGGCGCGAGTAACGTAAAATCATGGCAGGAGCTTAGAGACAGAATTAACAGAATGACCAGAATTTTTTACCGCAAGAACCGCGTGGGAAAATCAGCGGGAAGAATTCTGCACCATTCGGTTAATTCCTGCTAACTCACCGCTTCCCCATTTTGCCGCGCGCGGCTTCGAGAGTTTTGCGTTCCTGCTCGGTAAGGCTTTGGATGCCGTGCGCGGAAATTTTGTCGAGGATCGGATCCACTTCCTTGCTGATGAATTCCTCGGGGCGGGTCACGCCGGCGGGTTCGCGTTTTATTCTCGCCCAACCGGGAGTCGGGAAGGCGGGCTTCTCCGGCGGACTTGAACCCAGCGGCCGCCACGAAA
>JANPGB010000561.1:0-2067 GCA_031423695.1 Verrucomicrobiota bacterium | reverse complement strand
GGATGGATACCGGTCAGACGCAACGACAGAACCTCCGCTGATGCGGGGTGTTGATGAAACCATTTGGACAGACCAACAGAACAAAAAACGAAAGGAAAAAATTATGGCCATGACCATTCCACAGTTGATGAAAATGACCCAGGATGAGCTCGACGACCTGTTCAAGGCGAGTTCCGCCGGCCCCATCCCCAACGGCGAGGCCGAAGGCACCGCCATCATCGCGCCCGGCACCGAACTCGAAGGCCCGGCCGCGAAGTTCATCCACCTGTTCGCCTGGCAGGGCAAGGTGTTCGAGGCCAAAAAAGGCGAGCTGCGCAACAAGATCCTGCCCGTTGGCATGAAAGCCATCATCGCCAAAGTCTATAAGGACAAGAGCTGGTATGACGGCAATGAATGCATCGTGCTGGACTATTCCAAGACCTCGCTGGTCGCGCGCTGGATCCGGGACGAGATCCGGCTGGTCGGCGACGGGGTTTATCTCGGCATTGTTTATTGGGGCAAGAAGAAGCTGATCGATTTTGCGCTCAAGTTTCCGAAAAAACCGTGATCGCGACAAACCCGAACGCCATGAAAAATGACCCCAAATCATCTGGCTGCGGCGGCTGTGTGCGCCTTTGCCGGCTCCTGTTTTGGATCCTGATCATCGCAGCCATTTATCTGGTGATTCGGTTTAATCGCGACCGCCCGGTCGGTTATGCAAACGCCGAGGAGCATTTCAAATACGGCTCCACCGGCGGCGAGCGCGACGCGGGCATTCCGGTGGCGCTCTGGAACATCCTGCCCGACCTGTTCGCGAAATATCTCCCCGGCCCCGGCTACGCCTCGCTGGGCTTCATCTACGAACCCGGCCGCCCTTTCCCCGTCGGCGTCTCGCAGCGCAACGTGCAGGGCGTGGACCGCGTGTTTCTCAACTGCGCCGTCTGCCACAGCGGCACCGTGCGGGAAACACCGCAAAGCCCGCGCCGCGTCGTCGTGGGCATGCCCGCGCACGGGATGAACCTCCAGGCTTTCGAACGGTTTCTCTTTGCATGCGCCCGCGACGAGAATTTCAATTCCACCCGGCTGGTGGACGAGATCGCCCAGCGCAAAAGCGACGACTGGCTGAACCGCCTGCTCTTCCGCTACGTCGCGGTGGATCTCGCCCGGCAGCGGATGATCACGCTCGCGCAGCGGTTCAGCTTCATGGACCGCGAACCGGACACCGGCCCCGGACGGGTGGACACCTTCAACTCGCCCAAGGTGCTGATGAATTTCCGCATGGAAAAACTGCCGCCGGAGGAATGGGTCGGCAACTGCGACTTCCCTTCGATCTGGAACCAGGGCAAACGCGAAGGCATGTGGCTGCACTGGGACGGTAACAACAACTCGCTGGAGGAACGCAACCGCAGCGCAGCCTTCGGCACCGGCGCCACGCCACCGACGCTGGACCGGGCCTCCGTCGAGCGCATGAAAAACTTCACGCTCACCAACACGCCGCCGCGCTGGCCATACGGGATTGACTACGCCAAAAGCGGCGCGGGCGAAAAAATCTACGCCCAATACTGCGCCCGCTGCCACGGCAAGGACGGCAAGGACTTCACCGGCGAACTGGTGGGAAAAGTAACGCCGATCGAGAAAATCAAAACCGACCGCCACCGCCTCGATTCCTACACCGAGGACGTGTGCGCGAACCAGAACCTGCTCTACGCGGCGTATCCCAACGAACGGTTCAAGCATTTCCGCAAAACATACGGATACGCCAACCAGCCCCTCGACGGCCTCTGGCTGCGCGGGCCTTACCTGCACAATGGCTCGGTGCCGACGCTGCGTGAACTGCTCGAACCGGCGGCGAAGCGGCGCGTGGAGTTTTATCGCGGGTACGACGTGATTGACCGGGAGCGGGTCGGCTTCCTGGCGGATGTGCCCGAGGAAAACGGCCGAAAATATTTCAAGTTCGACACGCGGCTGCCCGGCAACGGCAACGCCGGCCACGAAGGCCGGGAATACGGAACGGAGTTGAGCGCCGCCGACAAGGACGCGCTCGCGGAATATCTGAAAACCTTTTAGTCAACTATGCCAAATATTTCC
>JANPGB010000560.1:0-1521 GCA_031423695.1 Verrucomicrobiota bacterium | reverse complement strand
CGCGGTAAAGCGGGAAGCCTGGCAGCATCTCACGGTCGTGGCGCGACGCGGGAAGAACGAGACGCGCATTTACGTCAACGGCCTGCTCGTCGGGCGCGGAACGACGGGGCTGGCGAATCTTGATGCAAAGGGCGACCTTGTGCTGGGGAGCGCTGCGGGAGTGGAATCGTTCAAGGGCTTGATTGATGAAGTGCGCATTTACAAACGCGCGCTGGGGCCGGCTGAAGTTCAGGGATTGGTTTTGCCAGGCAAGGAATTGGTCAAGGCACCTGAGGAGAAAACTCGTCCGCAGGGGCGAAACAACGCGGCGAGATTGCCGGACGTTGCCTTGAAAATCGGCGACCGGCATTTTTCTGGCGGGTTGCAACAGCCTGCCTTTCTGGTTGTCCGGCTGGCAGCGGGGGCGATTCCAATCAGCGCCGTTATTGACGGCGTGTTCGATGCCGCCAAAATCGTGCTGACGCCGTTGCCTGAAACGCACGAGGCAGCGCGCCGCTTCCTCGCGTTTGAGAAGCGTGCGCCGAAAGTCGGTGTGCATCTCGGATTCCGCCGCGATTGCGGCAGCTCGCTGGTCGCCGTGGGCGAACCGCAGCCCGTTGCCGGGACAAAACTCGCCCGCTACACGTTTGAAGGCGCAATGCGCAATTTCCCGAACGCCGAGGTGGAGAAGGACAACGTCAACTATCTGGCGGGGGTGCGTGAGATCGGCGTGCGCAGCGAGTACACCGACGGACGCGACATGCCACGGCTGCTGATACGCTCGGTCGAATTCGAGGGGCCGTTGCACGAAACGTGGCCGCCGCCTGCGTACAAAAACATCTTCATCGCCTCCGGGCAGAAGAATGATCGCCCCGCTTATGCCCGGCAGATTCTCCGCAACTTCGCGCAGCGGGCATACCGCCGTCCGATCACGACAGCCGAAGAGGCGGCGCTGGTTGCGGTGTACCGCAACTCGGCAGCAACTGGGCGCAGCTTCGAAGAGAGTGTGAAAGATGCGCTGCTGGTCGCGCTGACCTCGCCGCAATTTCTGTTTCTAATCGAGAGCAGTGCGACGCCGGAACCGGAGGCGCTGGACAACTACGAACTGGCGTCGAAACTGTCCTACTTCCTCTGGAACAGCCCGCCGGATGCAAGGACGTTGCAGCTCGCCGCCGCAGGGACGCTGCGCAAGCAGTTGGACGCCGAGACAGAGCGGATGATCGCAGACCCGAAATTCTCGCGCTTCATCAACGAATTCGCGTCGCAGTGGTTGAGCCTCGATAAGTTTCAAGTGCTTGAGCCGGACCGCACGCGGTTCCCGAAACTCACGCGGGAAACCCGCACGCAACTCAAGCAGGAGCCGATAGAGTTTCTGCGCTTTCTGATTCGTGAGAATCTTCCCGCAAAAAATCTGGTACAGTCAGATTTCATCGTAGCGAACGAAACGGTCGCCAGCTACTATGATCTCGGAGAGAAGACCGAAAGCGGATTCAGATTCGCGGCGATCAAACACGGACGGACGGAACTGGGCGGAGTCTTGAC
>JANPGB010000559.1:0-1847 GCA_031423695.1 Verrucomicrobiota bacterium | reverse complement strand
TTGCGGCCCTCGATCAGTTCGAGCAGCGTGCGGCTGACGGTCTTGTCCATCGCGTTGAGGATGTCGGCCGCCGGGGTGACGCCGCCGGTCTGGCTGAGGGCGCGGGTCTGTTTGACGCCGAGCTTGGCGTTGAAAACCTCGACGACTTTTTCGGCGACCTCGATCGGCGTGGGCGCCAGCGCGGCCAGCCGCTCGATAACGTGGTCGCGCTGGTCTTCGCGCAGCAGGCCGAGCAGCTGGGCGGCCTTTTCCGGGGCGAGATAGCTGATGACAAAGGCGATGGTCTGCGTCTGTTCGTCGCGGACCAGGTTGAACAGGTGACGGGCGTCCATTTCCGCGATGGACTGCATCGCGCCGCCGGGGGCGCGGTTGGGCAGCAAGCGACCGATCATGTCGCTGGCCTTGTAGGAGCCGAGCGCCTTCTCCAGCGCGCTGCGGGTGTAGTCGATGCCGGCGCTCACGCAGGTGCTGGCGGCGACGGCGACTGCGGAAAACTCCTCCAAAATCTCCGCCTGCAATTCGCGGTTGATGAGATTGAAGCGCACCATCTCGCGGGAGATGGCCTCGACTTCGCGCGGTTGAAATTGTTTGAGGATCGCGCCCGCGCTCTCGGTGCCGAGCATGACCAGCAGCGCGGCGAGCTTCTGGGTCTTGCTCAGCGCGCCGTTTTCAGCGGCGCCGGCTTCGGGATTTTCGGTGGCGGCGGCCATAAAATTCTATTGTTCGGCCGGGCGTCCGCCCTTGCTCATCCAATCGCGGATGGCTTGGGTCATGTTCGCCGGATTTTCTTTGATGAGCTTGTTGAGGACGTCCACGGTGACGGCCCGCGGTTCGGCGTCGTCCACCCACTGGCCGCCGTGGCCGTTGCCGTTCAACTTGCCTTGGCCGTTGAGCCGGCCCACGGGAATGCCGATGGGGATTTCCTGGATGGGTGTGCTCTTGAACAGGCGGAGCAGGATCACGAGCGCGAGCAGGCCCAGCGCGGGATAGGCGGCGTTCCGGCCGAGATTGAACCAGAAATCATGCGTCTGCTGCTTTTCCAGATTCTGCGTGACCTCGGTGGCGAAGGTGTCGTTGAACGCGAGCTCCTCCAGCGAGATGGAGTCGCCGCGCGTGGCGTCGACGCCGATGGCGTTGCTGACCACGCGGCGGAGCTTCTCGATTTCCTCCGGCGTGCGGTTGACGGGCTTGCGTTCCGTGCCGGTGCCTTCCATCCGGGAGGCGACCGTGACCGCGGCCGCGATGCGCTTGATGCCGCCCGCCGCTTGCACGGTGCTGCTGGTGGTCTTGCCGATTTCGTAATCCACGGTGGAGGTGATCTTGCGGGTCTTCGAGTTGTTGACGGGCGCCGTCGCGCCGGCGGCGGCATTGGTCTCCGTCGCGGTGTTGGCGGAAATGCCGACCGGCGAGGACGCGCTGCTGGTGGAGGAATCCACGCTGTCATCGTTCTTGGTCTGCTGCCGGATCACCTGGCCGTCCGGGTCGAATTTTTCCTCGGTCTTGGAAATCGTGTCGTAGTTGATGTCGGCCGAGACGCGGACGATGGCCTGGCCGGGGCCGAGCACTTTTTCGAGGAGGTCCTGGGCTTTGCGGCCGAGGTATTGTTCGAGGTTGCGGCGCGCCGTGAGCTGGGTGCTGGTCAGGCCGGTGAGCGAGTCGTTGTCGGTGTTTTCGGAAAGCACGTTGCCGAGGTTGTCCACGACGCTGACGTGGTTGGGCTTGAGCCCCTCGACGGAGTTGGCGACGAGGAAGCGGATGGAGTTGATGGACTGCGTGGGGAGCTGGGAATTGCCGCGCACGCGGACGAAGACGGAGGCGGTGGCGTACTTGTCCTTGTCCAGCAGCAG
>JANPGB010000558.1:0-2707 GCA_031423695.1 Verrucomicrobiota bacterium | reverse complement strand
GCGGAACAATTGCGGGACGGCGAACCACTTGATGGGCTTCTTGTAGTTGCGTTCGTGCGCGGCGACCATGCGGGCCAGGGTGGGGGTCATCTCCGGCCGCATCGAGACGGCGCGCTCGCCCTTGTCGGTGAAGTTGTAGAGTTGGCCGACGATTTCCTCGCCGCTCTTGGTGGTGAAGAGTTCCAGCGGTTCCAGCGGCGGGCCGTCGTATTCGCGGAAGCCATAGCGGCGGGCGGTGGCGCGCCATTTGTCGAAAATATATTGACGGGCATCGGCGCTCCACACGTCCTGGTGCGGCAGGGGTTCAGGATAAAAATCTCGAAATCCGGGCAATCGTTCCATAATTCAGCGCGGAGGTTAAAAGGACGCGGCGGGAAAAAGAAGCTCCAAAATCCAGGTTCCAAATTCCAAAAAGTATCACCATCCGCTTGAAGTTAAGTTTGGAATTTGGAACTTGGATTTTGTGTATTCACCTTCACACTCCGCCGCCGATGTTTGCCGCGTTCCTGACAACGATGTTCTTTTCACTTTCCGCCATCTTTGGGGGGCAACTGTCGAAACATTTGCCTGGCACGGTGGCGAACCTCTGCCGTTTGCTGATGTGCGCAGTCCTGTTCGGCGTATGGTCACACGCGTTCGGTTTCGGCATCGGGGGCAAGGCATTTCCGATTTTGTTTCTGAGTGGCTGCGTGGGTTTTGGCATCGGCGATCTCGCATTATTCCAGACCTACCCGCGCCTTGGCACACGTCGCTCCATGGTGATGGTACAATGTCTGGCGGCTCCATTCGCCGCGCTGACCGAATGGGCCTGGCTGGGTCATGCGCCGACATTGGCGCAAACTGGCTGGGGTTTTTTAATTCTCGTCGGCGTGGGCGTCGCGCTTCTGCCCGGCAAAGCCGACGCGGAACCGCCGCACGGTCTTGCTGCCGGAATTTGTTTCGGCACTCTCGCCGCGCTTTGCCAGGCGGGCGGGGCTGTGTTGAGCCGCAAGGCTTACGCCGTGGCCGCGGACGCGGGGCAGCATTTTCACACGGCGGCGGATGGTGTGAATGCGGCGTATCAGAGGATGCTCGGCGGAATCTTATTAACGGCCATGTTTTTTGTTTATCTGAAGCTCGCGCACAAACCGGACGAATCGCGCAAAGCGGATTGGCCGCGAGCATGGCCTTGGCTGGTTGCCAATGCGCTGGCCGGACCGTCGTTTGGCGTGGCGTGTTACCAGTGGGCCCTAATGACCACGCCGACAAACATCGTCCTGCCCATTGTGGCCACGACGCCGCTGCTGGTGATTCCGCTGGCGCATTTCCTGGAGGGCGAACTAGTGACGCGCCGCGCGGTCGTGGGCGGCGTCTTGGCGGTGGCAGGCGTGATTGGCCTGACGCTGGCGAGATAAGTGGGGCGCGTCACTCCGTGCGCGCCGTCGGCAGGCGAACCGTGAAGGTTGTGCCCGCGCCCGATTCACTGACCGCTTCAATGGTTCCGCCGTGCGCCTCGACAATCGCTTTGGAAATGGAGAGGCCAAGGCCGTTCCCGCCGGTGGAGCGCGATTTGTCCGCCCGATAAAATCGCTCGAACACACGCGGCAAATCTTCGGCGGAAATTCCCGGGCCGTTGTCCGAAACGGTGAGTGTGGCGACACCATCCGCCGCCGCCAGCTTCACATGCACTTCGCCGCCAGGCTGGTTGTATTGAATCGCGTTCGTCAGCAGGTTCGTGACGACTTGCGTGAGCCGCTCGGAGTCGCCGACACATTCCGTGGTTGAGAGCTCGCAGTGAATTTTTACGGTGCGCTCGTCGGCCAGCGGTTGCAGCGACTCCACGCACTCGCTGACGGTTTGGGCAAAATCAAAGTTCAACCGCTTCATGGTTTCCTGACCAGCATCCAGCCGCGCCAGCGCCAGCAGCGATTCGATCAGCCTTCGCATCCGCTGCGCGGCGCGCTGGCACGCTTCCACCGTCTCGCGATATTCGGCGGCGCTGCGCTCGCGGTTCAACGTGCCTTGTGTTTGCGTGAGCATCACTGAAACCGGGGTGCGAAGTTCATGCGCGGCGTCGGAGGTGAACTGCTGCTGCTGGGCGAACGCGGCGTCGAGCCGGGCGAAGGTGGAGTTGAGAACTCCGGCGAGCTGGCCGAGTTCGCTTTCCGTTTCCGTGGTCGAAATTCTCTGCGAGAGATCGCCGGCGGAAATTTTCACCGCTGCGGCACTGATGTCCTGGATCGGCCGCATGGCGCGGCTGGCAATCCACCAGCCGCCGGCGAGGCCGAGCAGCAGCACGCCGCCGCCAACTGCTGCGAGGGTCAGGGAGACGAGGCGAAGCTCTCTTAGTTCGGGCGCAATTGAGCGCCCAACCACGATCCACATACCATTCGGCGATGCAAAGGACTGAGTCACGACAGAAACTTCGCGCAAGTCACCATGTGTGAACGGCGGAAGCGGGCCGCGTGAATCCCACCTGAGCCGGGGCGCATCGTTGACGACTCGCCCGGGTGGTTCGACGATTCGCGGACTCAAGGGCGCTTCAACGGGAGCTTTGGCAGAACGTGCGAACTCGGTGCCGCCGCGCGAGATAACGTAATAAAATCCATTTGTTTCAGTCTCGTCGAACATTCCCAAGAGATGTTGTGGCAGTTGAAAATTTCGAGGCGGGAGATCGGCATCGGGGCCGGGCGGCTCGTCTTCAGGCGGTGGCGGGCCGGGTTCGGGG
>JANPGB010000557.1:0-2578 GCA_031423695.1 Verrucomicrobiota bacterium | reverse complement strand
CCCTGGATGCCCGTGGGGCACTTGGGCAGACGCGTGGCCGGAGCGGTGGGCTGGTGGCCGTTAGTTTTTGTTTTCATTTAAAAATTTTCCGCCGCGAACGCGGACTGGACAGAATGACGATTGGAATTGAGGGCCGGTTGGAGACACGACTCGATTACTCCGGAGCGCGGCTGTGTCGAAGAGCAGCCGCAGCCGCTTCGCCATGAGTGACACGTTGGGAGCCATCAACGCCGCCCGTCCTTGCGACGTTGCTGCGGCTGGTCGAGGACGACACAGCCGCGCTCCTCCCGTTGCGGCAGCGCCGCAACCCACGGAAATCGTGGCGTGTTTTGCCAATCGCACAGTGCTTCGTTTCATAAAGATTTAAGCCTGGGTTTCAGCGGACGCCCCCCCCCCCCCCCCGCTGCGGCGAGCGGCAGGCGGGCGATGATGGTGGTGCCCTGGCCCCGCGCGGACTCGATGCCAAAAGTGCCGCCAACCATCTCCACACGTTCTCTCATGCCGAGCAGGCCGAGACGTTTGCCGCCTTTTCCCTGCAGGACGCGTTCGGTTTCAAATGATTTGCCGTCGTCTTTGATTTTCAGGCTCACACCGTCCGCGAGTTTCTGAATGCTCACCTCCACGCGGCTGGCGTGCGCGTGGCGGGCCACATTGACGAGCGCCTCCTGAGCCACCCGGTACAACGCCGTGCGTTTGACGATGTCCATTTGTTCCACGCCCGCAAAGGCCGTCAGATGCGTGCGGACGCCGGTCCGCGTGTTAAAGTCCTTCATGAACGCGTGCAGGGCGGGAATCAGTCCGAGGTCATCCAGCACCGTCGGGCGGAGTTCCCGCGCAAAGCGATGCACGATGTCCACCGATTTTTCCACCTGCCGTTGGGTGCGCGCGATTTTGCTCTCCAGTCCCCTGGCGTTGACCGCGGCTTCCTTTTTCAGCGTGGCCAGGCGGATGTTGATGCCCGTCAGCGTCTGGGCGATGACATCATGCAGCTCGCGGCTGATGCGCTTGCGCTCCTCTTCCTGTGCCGTGAGAATCTGGCGGGACAAGCGTTGCATCTGGGCCTGCAGGAGGCGCGACTGTGTCAGCAGCCGGATTTGATGCTGTTCACTTTGTTTGAGCGATTGTTCCACCGTCTGCCGCCGGATGATTTCCGCTTCCAACTTTTTATTCGAGGCGGCAAGCACTTCGAGGCGGCGTTGCGTTTCCTCGGCCCGTTTACGTTCGGTGATGTCGGTGTGAACCCCCACCCATTCGCGGATCTTCCCGTCCGCTCCGAGTAACGGCAGGGCGTGAATGGAACAAAAGCGCCATTCCCCGTCGCGGCGGCGGACGCGATGCTCGAACTCGAACAAACTTTTATTCGCCACGGCTCGCTTCCACGCGATGAGGGTCGGCTGCGCATCTTCGGGATGCACCGCCTTGACCCAGCCGTAACCCTGGTATGCGTTTTGGGTTTGCCCGGTAAAATTTCCCCAGCCCGGCTGCTCGCCCTCCATCAATCCCCCGGCGTTATTGGTCCAAATGAGACTGCTGACGATGGCCACGGCGGCGCGAAAGCGCCCTTCACTCGCGCGCAACGCGTCCTCCGCCTGCTTGCGCGCCGTGATGTCGCGGATGTTGCATTGAATGACCGCGTGGCCGTTCTCCTGATAAAGGTTGGCCACCACTTCGACCTCCTGATGCCGGCCTTTCCGGCTTTCCAGCGGCAAGTCTTCGTAGCGGACTTCGTGTTTCCGTTTCAGCCGCTGAAACATCTTCTGGCTCGCGGCTTCGTCCTTGAGCAGGCCGATCTCAAACAGCTCCTTGCCGACCAACTGGTCGTGCGAGTAGCCCAGCAACTTCGTCATGAACGGATTGGCATCGGTGATCTTGCGCGTGTCGGGGTCGAGGAGGAGGATGCCGTCTTGCGCCGTTTCAAAAAGCCGGCGGTGGCGGATTTCCGAGACGCGCACCATCGCCTCCTGCTCTTTGCGGACGGTGATGTCGCGGGCCACTTTCGAAGCCCCGATGATTTTGCCGGCCGCATTCCGGATGGGGGAGACCGTCACGGACACGTCCCGTTGCCATCCCGCTTGAGTCACGCGCACGGTCTCGAAATGCTCCGTGCTTTGGCCTTGCCTGATGCGGCTCAGGATCTGCGTTTCCTCGTGCCGGCGCTCGGGGGGAATCAGCCGCAGGACCGGCTGGCCGATCATTTCGCTTGCGGAATAGCCAAAGAGTTTTTCCGCACCGCCATTCCAACTGGTGATGATGCCGTTGAGGTCTTTGCCGATGATGGCATCACTCGAGGAGTTCACGATCGCCGCCAACTGGGTGGAGGCGGTCTCCGCGAACTTGCGCGCGGTGATGTCCTGCACCGCGGCGCGGCATTCCAGCCGGTTGAGCAGGCATTGCGCGGCGATGTTCACGATGAGGGGCGGCTGCTCCGGGCGCAAAAGCTCGACATCCATGATTTGCTTGGTCTGGCTGGCAAAAACCTTTTTGAGGAAGGAATTAAAATCGGCGCGCTGTTCCACCGCCACGAACTGTCCAAACGGCCGGCCCACCAAGCGGGCGCGTTCGATCCCGAACAGGCTGG
>JANPGB010000556.1:0-10663 GCA_031423695.1 Verrucomicrobiota bacterium | reverse complement strand
GGCGGTAAAGTCAAATTGTTCACCTTCCAGTTCAACCCGGCGGGGGCGCTGGAAATGAAATTCCGCCACGACGCGCTTCAAGCCAAACCCGCCATCCTGGATCGTCATCCGCAATTTTCCACCACTCCGCTCCATGCCGAGATCGGTCAGGAAGCTCATCAGCCAGTCGCGGGTGAGGACGTTGTCATACTGTGGCAGGATGGATTTCATCCCCTGAGCGTAATCCTTTCCCGGTGCCAGGTTCGCGCTGAAGAGCAGCAGATCCTTCGGCCGGACGAGCGCCGCCAGCCTCGGCAAAATCATCGCCGGTTCAAAATTGGGAATCATGCCGAAGAAGGTGAACAGGCGACGCGCTTTCGCCGGCGTGCGGTGCTGGAAGTAATCGGGCAGATCGCCGGCGGTGGCCAGGTCGCACACGAGCGGGTGGCAGGCTTTCACCAACCCGGCGTCCCGCGCCGCCTGCCGCGCCACTAGCACCATGGCCGTGCTGACATCGCAGGGCGAGTACGCCACCTGCCGCCCTTCGGCCCGCATCAACTTGATCAGCCGTGCGTCCTTCTGTCCGCCGCCACAGCCCAAGCCGATCAGATGCACGCTGCGGGATTTGATTTGCGCCACGGCGGCGGCAAAGCTCCGGTCATAAATCCGGGCGCAGCCGGGGTCGTGGCGGGAGGGTGAGTGCGCCTGGTGCAGGGCGAGCCATTTGTGGGTTTGCTTGACGCTGTCGTAATGGAACTTGTGGTTGACCTGGCGCGAGCGGAGTGACTCGATCAAGTCCCGGCGCACCGCTGCCGGGAACTGGCTGGCGTGGATGGACACGGTGGCAAAGTCAGACATGCGCTTGCTATTGGCTGATTCTTGACCGCAACGCAAGGCTGGAGGAGTGGGTCACCTGGCGGCCGGGTGGCGGCCAACCAGCCCTACGCCCGGTGACCATGAACCAGGGACGCGGCAGCGGCATTTCCATGGCCGGGAAAACCGCCTAAACTTCGCGCTTGTCATCGCGTCCGCCAATGTTATTGTTTGCGGCCTTTTATTATATGAAAGCTGACATTCATCCGAAGTATCTGGACGCCGAGATTCGTTGCGCCTGCGGCAACATTATCAAGACGCGTTCCACCAAACCGACCGTCATCGTCGGCATCTGCAACAATTGCCATCCGTTTTACACCGGCCAGCAGAAGTTCGTGGACACCGCCGGCCGTGTGGACAAATTCCAACAGCGCGCCGCCAAGACGCAGGCCGCCAAGGAAGCGTTCGACGCCACCAAGAAAAAGAAGAAGTAGTTTTTTGCCAGCCCACCGCCCGCAGCACCGAGCCATCGGAGTTGCGGGCGGTTGCTTTTTCCGGGACGAAAAACGTGAAGCGTGAAGCGTGAAAACCGAACCGTAGCCTGCGAACGATCTGCGTTTCTCGCCTGACGTTTCAGCTTCACCCCATGGACTTAAAGCCCCACATCGAGAAATTTTCCCGCCGCTTTGCCGAAGTGGAATCCGCCCTGAGCGATCCCAAAGCCTTCGACAATCCGCAGCGCGCCCAGGAATTGTCCAAGGAATACGCCCGGCTCAAGGACTTGGTGGCGACGGGCAACGCCTACCAGAAAGCCCTCGCCGATCTCGAAGAAAACCGTGCCTTGCTCAAGCAGGAAGTGGCGGAGTCCGAACTCGCGTTGATGGCCAAGGAGGAAATCGCCCGGCTCGAAAGCGAAGTCCAGCGCCTCAACAGACAGCTGCAGTTCGGCCTCGTTCCACCGGTCCCGACCGACTCGCGCAACACCATCGTCGAAATCCGCGCGGGTGCCGGCGGCTCCGAATCCGCGCTCTTCGCGGCCGATCTTTACCGCATGTACAGCCGATACACCGAGGCGCACGGCTGGAAAATGGAGGCGTTGGATTCCAGCGCCTCCGATCTGGGCGGTTTCAAGGAAATCATTTTTGAAATTCGGGGCCAGGATGTTTTCAAGCGGCTCAAATACGAGAGCGGCGTGCATCGCGTTCAGCGCGTGCCCGCCACTGAAGCGCAGGGCCGCATCCACACCAGCACCGCCACCGTCGCCGTGCTGCCCGAAGCCGAGGAGGTGGATCTCCAGATCAACCCCGACGAAATCGAGATCAACGTCTGCCGCGCGTCCGGCAAAGGCGGCCAGGGCGTTAACACCACCGATTCCGCCGTCCAGATCATCCACAAGCCCACCGGCATGATCGTGCGCTGCGCCGACCAGCGCTCGCAGCAGAAAAACAAAATTCAGGCGATGACCGTTTTGCGCTCGCGCCTGCTGGAACGCAAGGTGGCCGAAGAAGACGCCAAGTATGCCGCGTTCCGCAAGGACCAGGTCGGCACCGGCGAGCGCAGCGAAAAAATCCGCACCTACAATTTCCCGCAAAACCGCGTCACCGATCATCGCATCGAGCTGACTCTCTACAACCTCTCCAACTTCATTGACGGCGACCTGGATCCGATGCTTGACCCGTTGATGAACCATGATCTGGAAGAGAAGCTGGCGGCGTTAAAGCTCTGAGCACCTTGAGTGGGACCACTATGAAAGAAATAAAGGGAATCGTTTTTGATTGCGACGGCACGCTCGCCGACACCATGCCGTTGCACTGGCGCGCGTGGCAGAACATTGCCGCGCGCTACAAGCTGCATTTTCCGGAGGACCGTTTCTATTCGCTGGGCGGCGTGCCTTCGCGCGACATTCTGAAGATGCTCGCCGAGGAGCAGGGCGTCACGCTTGACCACCTTCAGGCGGCGCATGAAAAGGAAACCGCCTACCTGCCGCTGATGTCCCAGGTCGAGCCGATCCACGTGGTGGTAGAAGTCGCGCGGGAAAACTTCGGTAAAATCCCGATGGCAGTAGCATCGGGTGGCACGCGGCAGATCATCGAACAAGTGTTGGAACATCTGAAGATCCGCCATTATTTCAACGCCGTCGTTACCAGCGAATGTGTGGTGAACCAGAAGCCCGCGCCGGACATTTTTCTGGAAGCCGCGCGCCGCATCGGCGTGGATCCCAAATTCTGCCGGGGTTATGAGGACACGGATTTGGGGATGCAAGCCATCCGCTCGGCCGGCATGGATGCGGTGGATGTGCGGCACTTGCTGGCCAAAAAATGATCGCCGGCTTCGGTTTGCCGGCCGGCTTTGAGTGTCATCCCCGGCGCCACTGCCGATTTTTTCCGATGCAGGCCATGATATTGCTGCCGGAAAGCATGTCAATTATGCCAAATGTTTTAGGCTCCCCGACGGTTATTCATTGGCGGAAATCTTTTATCGGGCTTGAGCCCTCACCCACCCATCTTGCGCGATTTCGTTGCATAACCCACCGGGGCAAGAAGCGAAATACGCAGAGAAACTGCTGGCAATTAATCCACCCCACCCCCCTCGCAGGACCTCCGGTTCGATGTCTTTGGGGCGGGAGGTTTGTCCCTGCATTATCGGAAAACAGGTTGACAAAAAGTCGTATCCAAATAACCTTTCACTGTTCGGGCGGCAGTACGTTTCTTCAGCGGGGTTCCCCACCCCCACCTCCTTGGCGTCTGCTGCCCGAATTTTTGTTATCGTGATTGACGGCGACGGAACCTTTCCCTATTTTCCTCACTCCCCAGTGCGGGGGCGTAGCTCAATTGGTTAGAGCGCTGCCCTGTCACGGCAGAGGTTACGGGTTCGAGCCCCGCCGCTCCCGCCACTTTCCTTGGTTTGACCGCCCGTGACAGGTCAACGATCTTCCCGCATCCTCGTTTTTCAAATCCGCTTCCTGCTCAAATGAAGGAAACTTTAATTTGGCACTTCACAATTAAAGGATGGACGGGCATCCTTTAATTCGTTCACCGAGAATTAAACTTGTTTAAGAGGTATGAAGCGCGGTTTGACAGGCCATTACGCACCGATCCCTTCCGCAGCGGGGGAGAAAGCCCGCGCTTTTGTTCCCAACCCGCTCCCGCCGTTGCCGCCCTTGGAGCTGGATCACGAGATTCAGGAACTTATCCAGAATGCGATGCTTGACCTGGGTCGTTTGGACGGCCTTACCACCGTGCTGCCAGACCCGGCAATCTTCCTTTATTCCTACGTCCGCAAGGAAGCTGTGCTTTCCTCGCAGATTGAAGGCACGCAATCCAGTCTGTCCGACCTGCTGCTTTTTGAAATGAAAGGCGTCGCTGGTGTGCCGGTTGATGACGTTCAGGAAGTATCCAATTATGTCGCCGCCATGGACTACGGACTGAAGCGATTGGAAACACTCCCGCTGTCGTTCCGCCTGTTGAAGGAAATCCACGGGGTTCTGCTGGCGAAAGGACGCGGCAGCAAAAAGGAGCCTGGCGAATTCCGCCGCTCTCAGAACTGGGTGGGCGGCACGCGCCCCGGCAAAGCCCTGTTCGTTCCACCGCCACCCGGCCAGGTGCTGGAATGTCTCGGCGCGCTGGAAAAATTCCTGCACAACGACCCGGTCAAAACCCCGCTTCTGATCAAAGCCGCGCTGGCGCACGTCCAGTTTGAAACCATCCATCCGTTCCTCGACGGCAACGGACGCCTGGGCCGGCTGCTCATCACCTTTTTGTTTTGCGCGGAAGGCGCGTTGCGCGATCCGCTGCTTTATCTCAGCCTCTACTTCAAGCAACACCGCCAGCAATACTACGACCTCCTGCAATCCGTCCGCCTCACCGGCGATTGGGAAGCGTGGTTGCGCTTCTTTCTGACTGGCGTTGAAGAAACCGCCAATCAAGCCGGGCAAACCGCGAAAGCCCTGATGAAACTCGCCGCCGCAGACGAGAAACGCATTCAAACCATTGGCAAAGCCTCCGGCTCGGCCTTGCGCGTCCACCGGTTGCTCCAGGCGCAACCGATTCTTTCGATTGCCAGTGCGGGCGAGGAATTGAAACTCAGCGTCCCGACCGTGACCGCGTCCCTCAAACATCTGGCCAAACTCGGCATTGCCCGCGAAACCACCGGACGCAATTACGGTCGAATCTACGCGTACGAAAAATATCTCAAGATTCTCAATGAAGGAACGGAGCCATTGAATTGAAAACCAAGAGCGCATACTCGGCCCAGTCCTCCGCCAAAAGGCTTTCGAGTAGCACAAATCCATTAACATCGCGCCATCACTAGCCATGCCTCATTCCAAGATCACCTACGACCTGCCGTCCGCCGCCCCGAGTTCGGTGCTCCGGTAAGACGGCATCAAGGACGCCTTCATCCAAAAGCTCCGGACCCTCAAATAAGAATATCGTGAGGACATCACCGACCGCGCTACGCTGGAGCGGAACTTCCGCGAAAAATTCGAAGCCCTCAACCGCGTACGCCTCAACGATGGCGAGTTGCGACGTGTTCCATAAACACCTGATTTACTTCTTCTACGGTCGTCCCGCGTATCGCCACGCGCTCGGCAGTGAGCCGAGCGGGAACCTGGATTTGTGCCCCGTATGTTTCATCTTCAAACCGCACACCATCGGCAGCGGGTCCAAGCGGCCCGCCGGCCCGCGATTGCTTTCTTGCCGGCAAACGGACTTGCCTTGCCGGCT
The DNA here is from genome assembly GCA_031423695.1 of Verrucomicrobiota bacterium. Taxonomy (GTDB): domain Bacteria; phylum Verrucomicrobiota; class Verrucomicrobiia; order Limisphaerales; family CAIQOK01; genus CAIQOK01. The sequence goes on along the minus strand of JANPGB010000556.1, from coordinate 5,147 downwards.
CCTGACCCTAAGCTTGGGCCAGAATGACGCGACCATTCGCACATCTCATTGAAGGGACATCATGATCCGGTCACTCGTTTTCACCACCCAGGGCCGGCTGCACAGCAAGGACATCGAGATGTTCCTGATGCCGATGCTCTTGAGCGACACAAATCTGTTTCTGTGGGTGGATCTGGAAAAGCCGACACCCGAGGAAACCAGGTTCGTGCTGGAAGAGGTGTTTCATTTTCATCCCCTCTCAATCGAGGACTGCGTGATGGTCAGCCCGTCGCCCAAGGTCGAGGAATACAGCCCGAAACAGGAGGACCGGTTCTCGCCCTATCTCTTCATGGTGATTCATGCGGTGGATTACAGCACCAAGGATGGCGTCTTTGCCACGAGCGAGCTGAATTTTTTTCTGGGCAAGAATTTTCTCGTGACCTTTCACGAGGTGCCGTTGCGCAGCGTCACCTCCACCGAGGAGCAGGCCGTCAAGAGCACCATGCACATTGCGCGCGCGCCGGATCGCGTGGCGCACACGCTGTTGGATTCCATCGTGGACAACTACAAGCCGGCGCTGGATGAATTGTCGTTGGAGATCGCCGAACTCGAGCAGCAGGCGCTGCAAAATCCCTCGAAGGAAACCCTCAACAAGATCCTCCAGGTCAAGAAAGAGGTGTTGCACCTGCGCAAAATCATCGGCCCGCAGCGCGAAGTCCTGGCGCGGTTCGCGCATGGCGAGTTCAAGCTCATTCGCCCCCATTTGGTGCCTTATTACCGCAATGTCTATGACGCGCTGTTCCAGATTTCCGAACTGGCGCAGAGCTACACCGATTCGCTCACCGGCATTCTGCAGGTGTATCTCAACATGTCGTCCAATCGCACCGGTGAAATCGTCAAGGCCCTGACCCTCATCACGATTCTTTCGACTCCGGCGACCATCGTGGCCAGCTGGTACGGCATGAATTTTCAGAAGGACATGCACGAGATCAACTGGACCCATGGCTACGCGTTTGCCTTTGCGCTCACCACGTTCACCACGCTGGGCACGTATTGGTATCTGAAACGTCGCAACTGGTTCTGAAGCATGCAGACCACCAAATCCAGCTTTCTTGACAAGGTCCTCGGGCGCATCGGCAGCCTCGATGCGGAAGGTTTGCAGACCGTCGTCCAGCGGCTCGCGCGTGAGCGCACCTTTCTTGAAACCTTATTCAACGCCATCGAGGACGGGGTCTTGGTTGCTGACGAACAGGGCCGGGTCATTTATTCCAACCAGGCCGTCACGCGCCTGCTCGGCCCGCAGGCCGGCGCCGAGGACCAGCACGTCACCGACATCCTGCCGGAGCTGGACTGGAAGAATATTTTGCACATTGACCAGACTGGCGGGCAGCGCGTTGTGCGGCATGAATTTGAAGTCCATTATCCGCGCTCGCGCTTTCTCCGGCTCTATGCCGCGCCGCTCGACGGCGAAGCGGCGGGCAGCTCCGGCGTGGCGCTCATCCTGCACGACGCCACCGAAGCGCGGCAGCAGACCTTTGAAGCCATCGAGAGCGAACGCATCCAGGCCCTGACCCTGCTGGCCGCCAGTGTCGCGCACGAAATCGGCAATCCCCTCAACGCCCTCCACATTCATCTGCAACTGATGGAGCGCGAGGTGAAAAAACTCAAGGCGCCCGCGGCGCGTTTCGGCGCCGGCCTGGCAAAAATGCGTTCGCCCAAAACCACCACCGCCGACACCGCCGAAGTCGCGGGCAGACTGGAGGAGTATCTGGGCGTGGCCAAAGGGGAGATCCACCGGCTCGACTACATTATCACGCAATTCCTGCAGGCCATCCGCCCGGTCCCGCCGCAGTTGAAGCCCGGCTCGCTCAACGACGTCGTGGAAAAAACCCTGGAGCTGCTGCGCCCCGAGCTGGAAAACCGGGGGCTGAAGGTGAAGGCCAAGCTCACGGCCCGCCTGCCCGTGTCGCCGATTGACGCCGTGCAAATCCAGCAGGCTCTGGTCAACCTGATCAAAAATGCCATGCAGGCCATGACAAAAAATGGCGTGCTCACCTTGCAGACCGGCGAAGGCTCGGACGGCGTGTGGGTCAGCGTCGCCGACGACGGCGGCGGCATTCCGCAGGAGCAGATCAACCGGATTTTTGAACCGTTCTACACCACGAAGAAAAAGGGCACCGGCCTGGGGCTGATGATTGTGCAGCGCATCGTGCGCACGCACGGCGGGCGCATCGAATTGGAAAGCCGGCTGGGCCGCGGCACCACGTTCCGGCTCTGGCTGCCGCTGCATGAACGCAAGCCGCGCCTGCTGGCCGCCCAGATTCCGGAGGCAAATTCATGACGGAGCAACCGACCCTGCTGATCGTGGACGACGAAAAACCGACGCGCGACGGACTGCGCGCCGCGCTCGAGGAGCGCTACGATGTTTACGTGGCCGAGGACGCGAAAGCCGCCTTCGGCCTGCTGGAGCGGGAACATTTCGACGTGATGCTCACGGATTTCCGCCTGCCGAACGAGGACGGAATGAAGCTCATCACCCGCGCCAAATCACTTTCCAAACCGCCGGTCTGCATTTTGATGACCGCCTATGGTTCGGAGGAGGTCGCGGTCGAGGCGATGAAGCGCGGCGCGGATGATTACATCGCGAAGGGCCGCTTGCAGATTGATGAACTGGAGATGCGCATCGCCCGCGCGTTGCGCCAGCAGAAACTCGAGGTGGAAAATGTTTCCTTGCATCATCAGCTTGATGCCAAGTTCGGGCTGGAAAACATCATCGGCCAGTCGCCGGCGATGCAGGAGGTTTTTGAGGTCGTGCAACAGGTCGCGCCCGCGCGCACCACGGTGTTGCTGCAAGGCCAGAGCGGCACCGGCAAGGAGCTCATCGCGAAAGCCATCCATCAGCTCAGCCCGCGCGCGAAGTGTCCGATGGTCAGCGTGCATTGCGCCGCGCTTTCGCCGACGCTGCTGGAGAGTGAATTGTTCGGCCATGAAAAGGGCGCGTTCACCGGCGCGCACGAGCGGCGCATCGGGCGCATCGAACAGGCGCAGGGCGGGACGCTGTTTCTGGACGAGATCGGCGAGATTGACGCTTCGATCCAGATCAAGCTGCTGCGGTTCCTGGGCGAACGCACCTACGAGCGCGTCGGCGCGAACAAGACCTTGTCCGCCGATGTGCGGCTGGTGGCGGCCACCAATAAAAATTTGGAGGAGATGGTCAAGGCCGGAACGTTTCGCGAAGACCTGTTCTTCCGGCTGCGCGTGGTGGAAATCCGGCTGCCGTCGCTGCGCGACCGCGCCGGGGACGTGCCGTTGCTGGCGCAAAATTTTCTGCGCGAATTCGCCCTGGAGAACGCCAAGGCGGTCAAGGAGTTCGCGCCGGACGCCCTGGAGCTGCTGATGAACTACGCCTGGCCGGGCAATGTGCGCGAACTGCGGTCGGCCATCGAGCGCGCGGTGGTGCTGTGCCGGGGCGAAAAAATCACGGCGCGGGATCTGCCGGAATCCGTGCGCGGGATCGGGGCCGCCAGCGGTTCCGAGACGCGGCGCATCCTGGCCCGGGAGGATCTCACGGTGGCGGAGGCGGAAAAACAACTGATCATTCGCGCGTTGCAGGAGACAAAGGGCAATCGCACGCGCGCCGCGCAAAAGATCGGCATGAGCCGGCGGACCCTGCACCGCAAGCTGCACACCTACCAGTTGGAGAATTCCTGACCCGGCTATTCATGCAACGCTTGATTCATCTGTTGGATGTGGTGGGCGCCTCGCGGTTCCTCCGGTATGTGCTCGTGCTGCTCTGCGTGACCTTGCTGGCGCTGATCTACGATTTGAATGGTTACAAAAACCTGGCGACGCAGGAAGGGATGGATGCCGCCCAGCTCGGACGCAACCTCGCCACCGGCAAAGGCTACACCACCCAGTTCATCCGCCCCTTCGGCCTGTTCCTCTTGCAGCGCACTGCGGCGGAGAAAGCTGGTCTGACCCACCCCGAAACTGCCGGGGCCGCTTGGCTCAATGGGCCGGTGCCGGACATCTCCAACCCGCCGCTTTATCCCGTGGTGCTAGCGGGCCTGATGAAACTCTTTCCGTTCCGGTTTTCCGTGGAACTCAAGAAGCCGTTCTGGAGCGTGGTGGATCCGGCGGCGGACGTTCCGGGCGGCCGCATGTTCTGGCGCCACGCCCCGGATTTTTGGATCGCCGTGTTCAACCAGGTGCTGCTCGTGCTGGTGGTGTTGCTCGCCTTTTTGTGGGCGCGACGTTTGTTCGATGCGGCGGTGGCGTGGACCTCCGCTTTTTTCCTGTTCGGCACCGAGCTGCTCTGGCGCTTCAGCGTTTCCGGCCTGCCGACGATGCTGCTGCTGTTGATTTTCATGGGGCTGATCTGGTGCCTGACCTGGCTGGAAAGTGAGCTCAGCGAACCTCGGTGGGGCCGGGCCGGGCTGTTGTGGCTGGGCGCGGCGGTGGGGTTGCTCCTTGGTTTGGGCGGCCTGACGAGTTATGCGTTTGCCATCCTGATCGTGCCGGTGCTGATCTGGCTCGCCATTTATGCGCGCGCGCAGGCGCTGCCGGTGGGGCTGGCCGTGCTGGCGGGGCTGGTGCTGGTCCTGGGGCCGTGGGTGATCCGAAACTACAATTTGTCCGGCGTCCCGTTCGGCACCGCGACCTATCAAATTCTGGAAGGCACCGCGCTCTTTCCCGGCCACCGGCTGGAGCGTTCGTTGAATCCGACTCTGCAGGTTTATCCGGCAATGCTGTGGCAGAAGCTGCTGGTGAACTCGCGCGAATTGCTGGAAAAAAACCTGCTGGAGCTGGGCGGCAGCGTTTGGACCAGCATCTTTTTCGTGGCCGGCCTGATGGTGGGATTCCGCCGGCCGGCCCTGCGCCGGCTGCGGCATTTTCTGCTGCTGAGTTTCGGGACGCTGCTCGTCGCGCAGGCATTGGGCCGCACGCAGTTGACCGCGGACTCGCCGGGCATCAACTCGGAAAACCTGCTGGTGCTGCTGCTGCCGCAGGTGGTGATCTTCGGCGTGGCCATGTTTTTTGTGCTGCTGGATCAAATCCAGTTTCCGGCGGCGGAGCTGCGGCTCTATTCCCGCGGGTTGTTTGGGGTGCTGGTGTGTCTGCCGCTGGTTTCCACGGTGCTCTTTTCCCGGACCGCGCCGGTGGTGTAT
>JANPGB010000555.1:0-24154 GCA_031423695.1 Verrucomicrobiota bacterium | reverse complement strand
CCCGGGTTTGGGCGCGCACAGCCAGCCCACCGCCTGCGACGCGATGTCTTGAATCTCGAACTCACCCGCATGAAATTCGGCGCGCCGGAATAAATCCTCCTCGCCCTTGTATTGCACCGTGTCGGGAAACCAATCCTTCTCCAGTTTGGCCGCGCCGAGTTTTTCCACCAGCGCCGCCCCCTGGCCGCGCCGCGCCCGCAGCCACAATTTCGGTTCGGCCTGGATCGCCCGCGCCCACGCTGGAGAAACTTCCACCTGTTCGCGCACCCAATCGGGCACGACCTGAGCCACCAGCTTTTCATCGGCGAATGACTTGGGCTTGTCCGCGAACATCTGAGTGATCTTTAACGCATACTCAATTTGCGCGGTCAGCGGGCGGTCCGCTTCCAGCCAGCCCCGCCAGCGGTAATAATTGAACACTGCGCGGCTGGTTTCCCGCATGTCCTTGTCCGTGGGCGCGCGCCGCGACGCCAGCGCATCGCGCAGCACCACGTCCGCCGGATTTTCCCGACCCGCTTTGGAAACCACATCCGCCGCAATCAGAATTGGAAGAGAACTCACGCGCGCAGTTTAAGCAGATCGCCGGGGCCGCGCACGTCCCAAAATCACCGCTTCCAGCTTGACTTCCAGCACCGGTTCTGGATAGCCTTCACGGTAAATCGCCGGGCGAACCAAACCGGTTTAAACACACTTTAGTTATGCAAACATTATACAAGGGCTGCGCCTTAGTTTTGGTGTCCGGAATTCTCACCTCCACCCCGTCCACCTTCGCCGCCACGATCTATGACAACTCCGTCAATGATCTGGTCACCCGGTTTGATCCCGGCACCGCGCAAGTCGGCGACCAAATCCAATTGGCCGGTACGGAGCGGTACCTCACCCAGTTCGACTTTGAGTATTGGGGCAACAACACCGCCAATCCTCTGGCGTTCGCTGGAAGTGTTCAGGCCCGCGTTAAATTTTATCAAAATGACGGGGCACTGGTGAACGGATACGCCTCGCCCGGCTCGGTTATTTATGACAGCGGACTGTTCGGGATCAGCAGCCCCACGACTCGCAGCACGGAGGTTTTCACAATCGCCACTGGTGATTTTTCGTCTTCCGGACTCTATCTGCCCAGCTCCGGCCTGACTTGGACGGTGCAATTCTCAGGCATGGGCGCGACCGATTCGCTGGGGGTGGATATTTACAATCCTGCCGTCACAGGTTCCAGCGTGCCCGCCGCGGGCCTGCAGGATTACTGGCAGGATTCCGGCAGTGGCTGGCAACTCCTGACCAACACGGTGCCGATGAACTTCGGCGCGCGATTTTTCGCCTCCGCAGAACCGGTGCCGGAGCCGGCTGCCCTGCCGTTGACCGCTTTCGCCGGCTGCCTTGCCTGGGTGTTGGGACGTCGCGCCAAGAAGTAATCCAGCCCCATTCCTTTCAAAAGCGCGAGCTTCGGCTCGCGCTTTTTTTGTCCACCCGTCAAGGCGGAGTCCTAACTCGGAAGAAACGCATTGGAAATGCCGATGCGCCCGCATTGGTGTAGGAGAAGACTCCGCCCACAAGCGAATTCGTGGCCAAGGGGATCCAGGCCGACAGGTTGGTGGAACCCTGCACAACAAAGCCCTGCGGGGCGTTCCCCATGATGCGAAACGAGAAGCGACCGCCACTGAGCCACAGCGCAGAATCCAAGTTCAACTGGGGAATGTTCACCACGACTTTCCACGACACGGTCTGAGTCAGGAAGTTTGTGGGGTCGGTTCGCACCAACGGCGTGAGGTCGCGTACCACCGCGCTTACGACGCTCGTTTTGTTCCCCAAGGAAGCGGGTAAGAGCGTGAGCAGCGGATTGGTCGTCCCGGGCAGGGCAATCCCATTGGTGAACCACTGCACGGCCAGGCTGTGCGTGGCAGGTTGCAGCAGGCCCAGGTTGAAGGTCAGCGGCGGAGACGTGGTCACGGAAACGTTTGTGCCCACGGGAGTGAAACTGTCCACGGGCCGGACACGCTGGTAGATGGCCAGCACCAGCGCCTCGCTGCACACCGCGCAAAACGGGGAGCTGAAATTTCCCATCGCACAATTCAACTGCGGACGATACCAGCCCGTGGTGTTATAGTGCGCTCCTTGGAAAAGGCCGACGCTATCTTGATACGCGAAAGTTGGCGGCGTGGGAATCGGCGTCGAATTGGTGTCAATCCAAGCTTTCCATTTGATTGAATTAGAATTGGTCTGCCGCGTGGTGTTCGGTTCCTCCGTGTTCGGAAAGCCCGGGTAGGCGGCGGTATATTCGTCGCCCAGATTGGCCAGCACATGTCCGGTTTCGTGTGTCAGGATTTCAAAGATTGGATCGGAGGCGTTGGCCGCCGCGATGGCGGTCTTATCAAAACCATCTGAGCCTCCTTTCACCACGTCATTCACGAGCAAAATCGCCAACTGATAATTTGGCAGGTACGTCTGCAGCAATGTGTCCACCTTTCCCTGGCCGTGGCTGGCATTGGCATCGGCAAAATTCGGCGGGATGGTGATGAGGGTATCCGAAACGTCATACGTGCTATTGAAATAGGTATTTGTGAAACTCCCTGCGTTAGGGTGATCCGAACCCGAATTCGTGGACGCCACCTTGATGGCGTAGGCATTAAAATAATTTGAGTACTCCGCATACGGCGGATGCGAGAGCAGGCGGTTCAGCGCGTTGGTGGCATCCGTCAGAAACTGCCCGAGTTGGTTGGTCTGATAGCCCTCAGATAAAAAAACCACGTTGAGCCGGTTGCTGCCAAAGCCATTCGTCATCAGCGTGACCATCGGCGGCTGCACCTGCGCCGACCCACAGGCGCAATACATCAACACCAACCTGGCCAGCCACATGCAAAGCAGACGGCCTGCGGCGGAATGTTTTGTTACTGGGCGGCCACTCATTTGTTCAAGAAGTCGCTTCGCTCATTGAAAATTCAGCGTAAAAAACCGGTTTGTTGAAGTCGTGGGGAGCGTGACCACGAACTGCCCCCCGGTGTTCACCGGCACATTTGTCACCGCCGTCCATTGCACCGGCGGCTGGAGACTTCCAGTTTGCAACAGCGCGAATCCAGTGGTGCTGTTCGGCCACGACACACTCATCTGGCGATTCGGTGCGGGTGCGACCGAAAGCACCGGCGCCACTCCCGCTGCAAGGCAGGCGGAAAACTCGGACGTGTTGCTGGCTCCGTCCGTGGCCGTGGCGGTGAGGCTGTAACCGACCGGAACTGAACCGGCGAACGTGGTCACAAAGGTGGCGTTGCCATCGCCGGCAGTGGCGACCGTGTGGTCCCCCAGATATATTTGTCCCTCGCCATTTCCGGAACTGTCGCACGAAGGGCTGGCAAAAAACTGGAGCAGAAACGTCTTTGACGGACGACTGTTCAACGTGCCTCGGACGCCGGTGCCACCGCCAGTCACCGCCTGGGTCAGGACCGGACAATTCTGCAAAAAATTTGCCCCGGTGTCCGGGTCATTGAGATCGTTGACGGCAACACCATACGCCCCCAGATCGATGGCCAAGGCGCCATTGGAAAAAATCGCATTCCCGAGAATGGCGTCGTTGGTCGCGCCATCGCGAATGCGCACCCCCGCATAAATCGTCTGGGCAAATGCGATCTTGTTGCCCGCGCCGCCCGCGCCGCCGATGCTGTTGTTTCTGGCCCCGGCATCGCAATCAACCCCGTGAAAAGCGTTGCCGAGCGCGGCGAACCCGTCGGCGGCGGTGCCGATGAAGTTGCCCTGGATCAAATTCCAGGACGCATTCGTGAGCCAGATCCCACGCGTCTGGTTGCCGGAAATGAGATTGCGCGCACCGGCCGAAACGTCGCCGATGGTGTTGGTTGGTGCACCTTCAACATAGACGCCTTCGAAAAGGTTTCCCAAAGGCGCCGTGCCCGTGGCCTCCGTGCCGATGAGGTTGCCTTGGATGCGATTGTACGCCGCGCCGCTGGTGATCAGATAGATGCCCGCATCGAGGTTGGCGGAAATCAGGTTGCCCGCCCCCGCGGCACCAATGGTGTTGGCGGGCGCACCCGAGATGCCGATGCCGGCCCGGCCGTTGCCCAGACCCGCGGTGCCGTTGGAAACCGTGCCGATGAAATTGGCCTGAACCAAGTTGCTGCGCGCACCAGCACCCACCAGAAATATTCCGTCCTGGCCATTGCCGGAAATGAGATTGCCTGCGCCGATGGTGCCAATGGTGTTGGCCTCGGACTCAACCCGCACACCGGAAAGCATATTGGGAACGCCGGCCGATCCAGTGCGATCGGTTCCAATAAAATTCTTCTGCAGCACATTGGAATTGGCCCCGGCTAAGAGCTGCACGCCAAAATTGGCGTTGCCGGAAATGAGATTGCCCGCCCCGGAGGAAATCCCGCCAACCAGGTTGGCCGGAGCATTCGAGAGGGTGATTCCGTTGAAAAGATTCGGCAAGGCATTGGTTCCGCCGGCAGTCACGCCGATGAAATTACCCGCCACCGTGTTGGCCGACGTGCTGGCTTGAATGAAAATGCCATCCTGCTTGTTGCCGGAAATCACATTGCGCTCGGCCGGCGTGGGGCCGCCGATCTGGTTTCCGCCAGCACCAAAAATGGTGACGCCCGCCAGCGAGTTGCCCAGGGCGAGTTTGCCCGTCCCATCGGTGCCGATGAAATTGCCCTGCACCAGATTTCCCACCGAGCCGCTGGCCAGCGACAGGCCGGCTTTGGCGTTGCCTGAGATGAGATTGCCCGCCCCGGCCGCGGTCCCGCCGATAACGTTGTTCACGGCGGCGGACAGGGTGATCCCGTCCCCGAGGTTGCTCAGGCTCAGCGCGCCGGCGGGATCGGTGCCGATGTAATTTCCGGAAACGGAATTGCCGCTGGAGCCGGCGCCAAACAGATAGACGCCGCTGCCCCGGTTGCCGGAAATGAGGTTGCGAAACGCGCCGTTAGCGCCCCCGACGGTGTTGCCACCGGAATTGTAAATGGCCACACCGTTGTTGGTGTTCCCCAGCCGCACCGTCCCGGCCACGGTGGTACCGATATAATTGCCGATGACTTTGTTGCTGCCGCCGTTCAAAATATAAACTCCCGCATCCGCATTGCCGGAAATCAAATTGCGATCCGCCGCGTTGGTTCCACCGATTAGGTTGCCGGAAGATCCCGAAATCAGGATGCCTTCCGAGGCGTTGCCGCGTGCAAGCAGACCTGTCGCGTCGGTGCCGATAAAATTTCCCGCCACGAGATTCGTACCCGGACCGGAAATGTCGATCCCATCGGTCAGAAAGCGGTTGATGGCCAACCCGCGCACCGTGCAGCCTCCGCCCAGCAATCGCAAGCCGGCGTTGCCGCCGGCGCTGGTGCCGTTCAACTCGATCAGCGGCAGCGAAGCGAAGCCTGGTTGCGTCGTCCCATCAATGGACACCGGATCAGTCAACGGCGGAAGCGTCGAAAGCGGCGCGATGGTCCGCACCCCGGCTCCCGGGATTTGAAAAGCGATGGTATCCAGTCCGCTGTTGGCATTGGCGTCCAGAATCGCCTGCCTCAGCGAACCGGAACCACTGTCCGCCGTGTTGGTGACGGTAAAGGTGGCGGACTGAGCATGGGGCGCAATCAGGAGCAGCAAACAGGTGCCGGGCAGAAGCACTGCACGCGGAGTGAATACCCAGCCTAACGAAACGTTGAAACACCGAAACATAATAGACCGGTCAAAGGCCTCAGTCATACCATTCCGTCGGTCATAAATCAAGGAACTATTGCCCTATTCCACGATCCAGAAACCCATGACCGGGTCATTACGTAGACGCAAATCTCCCCGACCCGGCCAACGGTTCACACACTTAGGGTTGCCCGAGGATCCTGTCCACTCAATCAGCCATCAAACTCCTGCTTGAACAAGGCCGGCAATTCAGAAAACCTTCGGCTGATTATTAATGAGCCGACTGGATCAGGAACTGGTGGAGCGGGGCCTGTGCGCAAGCCGGGAGAAAGCCAAGCGTGCGGTCATGGCCGGAACGGTCCGCATCAACGGCCAATCCGCAAGCAAGCCCAGCGACTCTGTGAAACCGGACGATGCCCTCACTCTCGACGCCGCGGAGAAGTTCGTCAGCCGAGGCGGCCACAAGCTGGAACACGCACTGGAGCATTTCCATCTCGGTGTCACCGGCCTGACGGCCGTAGATCTGGGCGCTTCGACCGGCGGTTTCACTGACTGCCTGCTGCAACACGGGGCAAAGAAAATCTATGCCGTGGATGTCGGCCACGGCCAGCTCGCCTGGAAGCTGCGGGGCGATCCGCGCGTCGTCGTAATGGAAAAAACCAATGCCCGCACCCTCACGCCGGCCGCTTTCCCCCAGCCGTTTGGCCGCGCCGATCTGGTCGTGATTGATTGCTCGTTTATTTCCCTGCGCAAAATTCTTCCGCCGGCCGTTGCTTTGTTGCAGCCGATGGGTAAAATCCTCGCGTTGATCAAACCGCAGTTCGAGGCGGGCAAAGCCGAGGTGGACAAGGGCGAGGGCGTCATCACGGATCCGGTCATTCATGAAAGAGTGTTGCACGAGCTTGAGGAATTTGTCGGGCAGTACCACGATTGGCGCTGGCACGGCGTCACCGAATCCCCCCTGCTCGGCCCGGCTGGCAACAAAGAGTATTTGGTGCTGATTGAAAAAAATCGCTGACAAAATCCAACGCGTCGGGCTGATCGGCAACTCCGGCAAGGCCGCGTGCGCCCACGCCGTGACCCAGGCCGTCCGGCTGATCCGCGCGGCGGGCCGTGAGATTTACTGCGACGCCGCCACCGCCAAGGCCGCCCATCTGCGGGGCCACGTCTGTGCGGACGCCGCCACGCTGGCGGGCGCGGTGGATCTGCTGCTGGTCTTCGGGGGGGACGGCACCCTGCTCCGCGCGGCGCGGGAAATCGCCGGCTCCCAGACCTCGCTGCTCGGCATCAACATCGGTGGGCTGGGTTTTCTGACGGCGGTTTCCTCCGCCGATCTGGCCGACGCCCTCAAACAAGTTTGGAACGGGAAGTTCAAATTTGAAAATCGCGCGCTCCTCGAAGCGCGCGCCACCTGCGGCGCAAAACAGATTCAACAAACCGCCTTCAACGACATTGTCATCAGCCGCGGCAGCGCCTCGCGGCTGATCGAACTCCATGTGAGCGTGGATGGCGAGCCGCTGACGCGTTACCGCTGCGATGGTTTGATTCTCAGTTCGCCCACCGGCTCGACTGCTTATTCTCTGGCGGCCGGGGGCGCACTGGTGTTTCCCACCGCGGAAGTTTTCCAACTCACCCCGGTCTGCCCGCACACGCTGACGAACCGTTCCCTGATCCTGCCGCTGACGGCGACCATCCGCATCAAGGTGATGACGCCCAAGCCCGCCACCCTGTTGAGCGCGGATGGCAACGTCATGGCCGAGTTGAACGCCGGCGATCTGATTGAAATTTCCCGAAGCCGGCGGAACGTCCGCCTGATGCACCTCAAGGACAGTTCGTTTTTTGAATCGCTGCGCGCCAAGCTGCACTGGCGCGGCGCCAACCTGTGAAATGAAAAATTCAAAATCAGAAACAAAAAAAGGCGGCGCGCCCGCTGGTGCTTGTCATTTTGAATTTTTCATTTTGAATTTTTAATCGTCATGGTACGACTCAAAGACATTGCCGTGCGGGCCGGAGTTTCCGTCATGACGGTTTCCAAAGCCTTGCGCGAGGCTCCGGACGTGTCCGCCGCGACCCGCGCCGCGATCCGTCGGCTCGCCGAGCAAATGGGTTACGTGCCGGACTCCTCAGCGCAAGGACTCCGCACCAAGACCAGCAAGCTTTTCGGCCTGATCGTGCCCGCGATGACCGACCCCGTTTTTTCGCGCGTCGTGCTGGCCATCGAGGAACATGCGCACGAACTCGGCTACGACATTTTGCTGGCGCATACTCTGAACAAAGTCGAGCGCGAGGAGTCCTGCATCCGCCGGATGCTCTCGCGGCGGGTGGACGGGCTGTTCGTTTCGCCGGTGTATCGCCTGGAGCCGGAGGCGAAAATTTACCAGGATCTGCTGCTGCGCAAAGTGCCCACGGTGCTGCTCGGCGCGCCGGCGCAGTTTTGCAGCCAGTTCGCCAGCGTGCAGGTGGATGACATCGCCGCCAGCCAGGCCGCCACGCGGCATTTACTGGAACTGGGCCACCGGCACATCGCTTATCTCACCGGCCCGCTGGCGGCCCCGTGGGCGCAGGCCCGTTACGAAGGCTACCAGCGCGCGTTGCGGGAGGCGGGCATGGAGGTGGACGACAAAATGGTTTTCCAGGCCGGCAGCACGATTGATGACGGCGTCAAGGCGGCGTTGCAGATGATGAATGAAAACTGCCGCGCCACGGCGGTGCAGGCGGTGAACGACCTCGTGGCCATCGGTTGCGCCAATGCGTTGTTGAACCAAGGGGTCAAGATTCCGCATGAGCGCTCCATTGTCGGCTTCGGCAACATTCTCACCGCCGAATATTTCCGCGTGCCGCTGACCACGGTGCGGCAGCCGAAGTTCCGGCTCGGCGTGGCGGCGATGGAGACGATGCGACACCTGCTGCGCGGCGAGCGCGTGGAATCGAAACGCCAGTCGGCGGAACTGATCCTCCGCGCCAGCACCGCACCGCCCGCGGCATAATGGGAGCAGCGAAAATCAGCACAGCGGCGCCCACGGCCGTTTCCCGACCGTTTCTCGGTTTGACTTGGCCCGCAGCGAACTTTAGATTGCGCGCGAATGTTAGCTGCTGAATCCAAAGTGGTGCCAACTCCTGCCAGCGACTCCGTCCACTCCGAGAAGATAATTTCCTGGAAGCAGATCGTTGAGCCGGTCGAACCGTTCCTGGCAGCCGTGCATGAGCGGCTGGCCCGCCAGGTGAACGAGTTCGACTCCGCCCTGATTCCCTACGCCGAATACACCCTGAACAGCAGCGGCAAACACCTGCGGCCCGCGCTGGTGGCCCTGTCCGCCAACGCGCTGGGCGAAGTCAACGACTCCCACGTCACCGTCGCCGTCATCATCGAAATGGTGCATCTGGCCACCCTGGTGCATGACGACATCATGGACGAGAGCGCCATCCGCCGGGGCCGTCCGACGTTGGCGGCAAACTGGGGGAATGAAATCGCCGTGCTGTTTGGCGACTGCCTCTTTGCCCAGGCGCTGAAACTGGCCGCCAGCTTTCCGTCGCCGGAAATCTGCCGCGCGGTGGCCACGGCGACGAACACGGTTTGCTCCGGGGAGATTTTGCAGACGCAGCACCGCCGGGATTTCAGTTTTTCAGGCAGTGAATATTTCCGGGTCCTGGAGATGAAGACGGCGGAGTTGTTTGCGCTGTCCTGCGAACTGGCCGCCTACCTGAGCGAAGCGCCCGCGCCGCAACGCGCGGCTTTGCGGCAGTTCGGGCTGGCGTTTGGCACGGCCTATCAGGTGTATGACGATTGCGTGGACTTGTTCGGATCAGAGACGGCGGCCGGCAAATCGCTCGGGACGGATCTAGCCAAGGGCAAGCTGACCTTGCCCGTATTGCTGCTCTGGGAGAGAGCGAGTGCGGCGGATCGACTGCAATTGGACGAACTGATCAACAACTGGCAACCGTCCGCGTTGCCGCGGGTCGGCGGATTGCTGGCCAAATACCACACGCTCGCGCCGTCGTTGGAGGTCATCACCCAGTATCTCGAAAAAGCCCGGCAGTGGCTGCGAATGCTACCGGAATCACCGGGTCGTGCCAGCTTGCTGGGTTTGACCGAACATTTGGCGCGACAAACCGGCGAGCTTGGTGTTCTCGTCTGAATGACTACGGCCATTATGACCGCCCCCGCCACCTCCCCGGATCCAGAACCCTCCCCGGCACTCCCCGAAGCTGAGGTGCACGAACAGGAGTTGGTAAAAAAAGCCCGGCTCGGAGATCTGGCGGCCTATGACCTGTTGGTGCAGCGGTATCAGGAAAGAATTTACCGGACGCTGTATCACATGACCTCGAACCATGAGGACGCCAACGATCTGGCGCAGGAGGCGTTCATCAAGGCGTTTCAGGCGCTTAAGTCATTCAAGGGAGGCTCCAGCTTTTACACTTGGGTTTACCGGATTGCGGTCAACAAGACCCTCAATTTCCTCAAGCAGCGCAAGAATCGCACCCACATGAGTCTGAACGATCTGGATTTCAACACGGAGCACAACCCGGATCTGGTGGCGCTCGTTTCCGACAAAACCCCGCGCCGCGAGGCGGGTTTGGCGGAGCTGCAGGAAAAATTGAACGAAGCCATGCTGACGCTGTCAGAAACCCATAGATTGGTTGTGACGTTGCATGACGTGCAGGGCTTGGCCCATGAAGAAATCGCCAAAATCATGGACTGCAATGTGGGCACGGTTCGCTCGCGGCTTTTTTATGCGCGGCAGCAGTTGCAGGGTCGGTTGGCCAGTTATTTGAAGTGAAGCAAATGTTTAGCGTTATCATTGATATGTTGTATGAATCCCGATTCCGAACAATTTGATCAGTTGCGGAAGTTGCTCACCTTGAAGCGGCACGAGCAGCCGCCGCCCGGCTATTTCCACGCCTTCTCCGGCCAGGTCGTTGCGCGCATCAAGGCGGGCGACCCGGGGGAGAGCGGTCCGGTCTGGGTGCGGAAGCTGTGGTCGCTGTTTGAAACCAAGCCCATGCTGACCGGCGCGTTCGGCGCGGCGGTTTGCGCGCTGGCGATTTCGGGAATTGTTTTTTCCGACGACGCCGGAACCACGGCCGGCTCAGTGCATGGAATCAATGCCGGACTGAATCCTTCTCTGGGCGGCGGAATGGAAAACATCGCTTTGAATCAAACGCCGGACAACAACCGGTTTGTCTCCAGCACCAATCCGGTTTCCCCGCTCGTGCGTTCCTTGTTTGACCCGCCGCAACTCAATACCCAGCAGGCCGGGTTTGGTTTCCCCGGAAATTGACTCCTGAAACCTGCCGCCCTGTTTCATTTCCCCTGCTCCGGCTAAGCTCGATTTATTCAGCACTCGTCTCCGTTGCCGCAAGAAATTCCCTGGCGTCGGCGGCTTCGGCAGCGGGTACCTGCACATGGATCAGCGTGCATTTGGAAAAGCCGGCGAACGCGACCGAGGCTTCGTTTGCCACATTCGGGTGAAAGTCGGCCACTTCCAGACGCGAACGGATGAGCTGCGCTTCAGCGGCACTAAAAGTGGTGTGGACAGTGACAAAATCCATAATTTTCCTCTGGTTAAACGGGTTGCTGTGAACCGGAGCGCAGTTCTGCAAAGATCATGACCCCTGCGCCCGTCTGCCGGGTGCTTTGGATCTCGACATCCACCTGCTGGCCAATATGGCCGTGCGCATGGTTGACGACGACCATCGTGCCGTCGGGAAGGTAACCCAGGCCCTGGCCCTTGTCGCGACCTTCACGGACAATTTTCAAGCTCACCACCTCGCCGGGCAGCAGCGTTATGCGCAGACATTTGGCAAGTTCGTTCAGGTTGACGCAATTGACCGTTTGCAGTTCGGCAACCCGCAGGAGGTTGTAATCATTGGTGAACAGCTTGGCGCGGATGTTCTTCGCCAGCAGCACGAGTTTGGCATCCACGCCGGCCTCCCCGGGAAAATCCGCGTCGTGGATTTTCACCTCCAGGCGTTTGTTCTGCTGCAGGCGGCCCAGCATTTCCAGCCCGCGCTGGCCGCGGGCCCGCTTGAGCGGCTCGGTGGAATCGGCGACCTGCTGGAGTTCCTTCAGCACGAAACGCGGCACGACCACGATGCCCTCGAGAAATTTGGCCTCGATCAAATCGGCGATGCGGCCGTCGATGATGACGCTGGTGTCGAGCAGCAGAAAATTGTCGGGCCGGTGCTGCGGGGAGAAGCGGACGTAGGGAATGATGAGAGAGAAATCCTCCTTGTTGCTGCGCATGGCCAGGATCATGCCGATGTAACTGAACGCCAGGAAGAGGGTGAGCCGGATGAGCCAGCGGGTGTTGTCCTCCGCGTTTTCAAACAGCCCCGAGCGGTCGATGAGCAGGGCGATAAGCGTGCCGAGCAGCAGGCCAAAGGTGGTGGCCGAAAAGGCGCGGAGCGAAAAGCCTTTCAACATCTCGTCAATCGCGATCAGTAGCCAGCCAAAGCCGAAGCCGACCAGCAGGCCGGCCCAGTGATACTCGATGAATTCCGGACGCACCTGGCTGACAGCGAAACCGGCCGCGGTGCTCAGGAACAGAAACAGGATGCGGATGACCCAGAGCGACATGATAAAAACAATATTTTATTTCTTCTTGGGGAAGAGCACCCGCCAGAGCCCCTGCTGGTTCAAGTTGCTGGTCGTGACAGAAAGGTTCAAGGCGATGGTCGAGATGTCCCGAGCCAGAATGTCATTTTTGAGCACCGTGCCGGCAAGACCGCGGCCGGCCTGGGCATCATCCAGCAGGCTTTTGAGATCGGCGCTGGAAGCTGAAAGGTTTTTCATGGTGACGTTCAGTTCGGCGCTGTTGGTGTCCACCACGCCGCCAAGCTTGCCGGAGAGCATGTTGAGCTGCTCGGAGAAATAAACCAGGTTGCTCATCGTGGTGGTGACGGCGGGGCGGTTGGTTTCGACCAGCGAATTGACGTTATGCACCACGGTCAGGGCGTTTTCCGAGGCGGCGCGCAGGGTGGTGACCGTGACCGCGAGGTTGGTGAGGGTTTCCTCGTTCAAGACCAGCTTGCGCACGTCGGCGATGGCTTCGTTCAACCGCAGCGCCGTCTCGTCAATCCGGCGGATGAACCCGGCGGCGTTGCGGGCGACTTCCTGCAGATTGAATGGGTCTTCGCAATTGACCACCGCGTGGTCAGTCAACACCGGGCCCTGGTTGAGCGTCGGCACGATGGCGACATACTGGTCGCCCAAAAAACCGGACTGCTCGATGACAAACCGCGCGTCGGAGTAAACCATGTTGCCGTTATAAATTTTAAGGAAGATGGTCACGCTCTTGCCGTCGCCGGCAAGCTTGATGTCCGACACCAGACCGACCTGCACCCCGGCCAGCAGCA
This sequence comes from Verrucomicrobiota bacterium, assembly GCA_031423695.1. Lineage (GTDB taxonomy): Bacteria > Verrucomicrobiota > Verrucomicrobiia > Limisphaerales > CAIQOK01 > CAIQOK01. Next base: position 11,161 of record JANPGB010000555.1, on the reverse strand, counting down.
CGCCCGAGCGCTTCTTCAGTCCGCCCACATTGCCCGCGTGGAGCCGCAGCTCATAGGTGCCGCGAAACAGGCTCGCGCCCTTGCCAAACTGAATCAGCAGCACGGCCAGCACACTCAGGCCGATGAACACGAACAGGCCGACCTTCCATTCCAGACGTTTGGTTTCCATTTTGATTAATGTTCCTTCGGATCCGCCACACCGTCGATGAACTGGCGCACCACCGGATCCTGGGAATTGAAAATCTCGTCCGGCGTACCCATCACGTAAACTTTCTTCTCATGCAACATGAAGATGCGCTGGCCGACCCGGCGCGCGCTCCGCATGTCGTGCGTGACCGCCACGCTAGTGATTTTCAGGCGCTCATGCACCCTCAAAATCAGCTGGTCGATGCTGTCCGAGGCAATCGGGTCCAGGCCCGTCGTCGGCTCGTCGTAGAGCACGATCTGCGGCTGGTAAACAATCGTCCGCGCCAGCCCCACGCGCTTGCGCATGCCGCCGGAAAGTTCCGACGGTTTTTTGTCCTCGATGCCCGGCAAATCCACCATCTCCAGCGCCTCGGCCACGCGCGCCTTGACGACGCCCGGCGCCAGTTTCTGATTGTGCCAGAGGACGAATCCCACATTTTCCGCCACCGTCATCGAATCAAACAGCGCCGCCCCCTGGAACAACATGCCGAACTTGCGGCGCACCGGGAGCAACTGCCGCTCGTTCATCGGCACGATGTCCTGATCGTCCACGAGCACCTGGCCGCGGTCCGGCTTGAGCAGGCCGACGAGATGCTTGAGCAAAACGCTTTTGCCGCCGCCGCTGCGCCCGATGATGACCACCGATTCGCCGGTCTCGATGCGCAAGCTCACGCCGTCGAGAATCTTTTGCGGGCCGAAACTTTTATGAAGCGCGCGGACTTCGATCATAGCAGTTTCAGCAGCACGCCGATCGAAAGCGTCAGGAAGAAGTTTACGATCAGAATGGTGATGGAGGAATAAACCACCGATTCGGTCGTCGCGCGGCCCACACCCACCGCGCCTTCGCCGCAATACATGCCCTTGTAACAGCCGATCAGCGCCACGATGCCGCCGAAGAAAAATGCCTTGATCAGGCCGATCATTACGTCGACCGAACCTGTGTATTTGAGCATGTTTTCCCAAAGATACGTGGAGTCAATCCCCATCAAATACGCGCCCACCAGATAGGCCGACACGATGCCCACCGCCATCGCCTCGACCGTGAGCAAAGGCATCGCCAGCAACAACGCCGAGATGCGGGGCACCACCAGATAATCCACCGGATGCGTGGCCAGCGTGCGCAAGGCGTCAATCTGTTCCGTCACGCGCATCGTCCCAAGTTCCGCCGCGATGGCCGCACCCACACGGCCGGCCACCATCAGCCCCGTCAGCACCGGGCCCAGCTCATCGCACATCGAGACGCTCACCAGCGCCAGCGCGGCCGTGTCCATCTTGACCTTGTGAAACTGGAGGTAGGCCTGCACGCACAGCACCATGCCGGTGAACGCGCCGGTGATCAGCACCACCGACTGCGATTTGACGCCCATAAAATGGATCTGCCGGAGCAGGTCGCGTCGGCTGGCCCGCAGACTGCACAGGGAGGCCACAAACTCCTTGGCCAGCAGGGCAAGACGGCCCAACCCCTCGAGTCCGTCGGTGATCCTGTTGCTGGCCAGAAAATTCATACGCCCGCGAACGTAGCAAACGAAAAAGCGGTTGGCTAGGGTTCAGTGTGTTTTGTCCTGTTGGGTTGCAGGTCCCGCGGGTGCGCGCTACCCTCCGAAGCAAAATCTTATGAAGTGCCAATGGTCCTTAGGTGGCTGGCGTTTTGTTGTCACGGGATTGATCCTTATCATCCTGCTGCACCAGAAGCCGCTGGCCGCGCTCGCCGCGGGGTTCGCCCCCACCAACCGTCCCAACATTATTGTCATCCTGGCGGACGACCTCGGCTATTCCGACCTCGGTTGTTACGGTTCGGAAATCGTGACACCGAACCTGGACCGGCTGGCGCAGGGCGGTCAGCGCTTCACGCAGTTTTACACCACGCCGCGCTGCTGCCCGTCGCGGGCCGCGTTGCTGACCGGGCTATACCCCCAGCAGGCCGGCGTCGGACACATGATGGAGGATCACGGCGCGCCTGGCTATCGCGGCGAACTCAATGATCAATGTGTGACGATTGCCGAGGCGCTGCGGTCCGCCGGCTATCACACCGCGATGGTGGGCAAGTGGCATCTCACCCACATCCGCTTCGACGGCAAGCGCCAGTTGAATTTCGAGCCGGCCAAATCGTTTTGGACTGGCCAGTCGGGCTGGCCACTGCAACGCGGCTTTGACGAATATTTCGGCACGATTCACGGCGTCAGCAGCTACTACGACCCCTTTTCGCTCGTGCAGGACAACACCTCCATCAATGCGGAGGGCACAAATTTTTATTATACCGATGCGATCAGCGACCACGCTGTGGCGGACATCCAGCAGCATGCCGGAGAGAAGGAACCATTTTTTCTCTACGTGGCTTACACCGCACCGCACTGGCCGATGCAGGCACCGGCGGCAGACGTTGAGCGCTGCAAAACAAATTATCTTTCCGGGTGGGATGTGATTCGGACGAATCGTTATCAGCGCATGATCGAGCTTGGCATCATTGATCCAAGCTGGCCGTTGTCACCGCGCGATTCGCGGGTGGCCGCCTGGCCGGACACGCCGAACAAAGCCTGGCAGGCTCACCGCATGGCCACGTATGCCGCGATGATCGGGCGGATGGATCAAGGTATCGGACGAATCCTCGCCAAGCTCCGGGACATGAAAGTTGAAGAAAACACGCTGGTGCTTTTCCTCTCGGACAATGGTGCGTGCGACGAAATCCTTCAGGCGGACTGGTATGACCTGCCCAGCAAAACCCGCGACGGGCGCGCCATCAAAGTTGGTAACAATCCCGCCGTGCTGCCGGGGCCGGATGACGTGTGGCAAAGTTACGGCGTGCCGTGGGCCAACGTCAGCGGCACGCCCTTCCGGCTGTACAAACATTTCGTGCATGAAGGCGGCGTCGCCTCGCCGTTCATCGTCTCCTGGCCGGCAGCCCTCCCGGATCACGGAAAATTTATCCGGCAGCAGGCGCATGTCACCGACATCATGGCCACCTGCCTCGATGCAGCGGGCGCAGCGTATCCGACCAATTATCATGGCCATGCCATTCTACCCTTGGAAGGCCGGAGCCTACTGCCGATCCTTCATGGCGGCACGCGCGTGGAGCGGCCCATTTTTTGGGAGCATGAAGGCAATCGCGCCGTGCGACTCGCAAAATGGAAACTGGTCGCGCGCCATCCCAATGACTGGGAGCTTTACGACATGGAGGCGGATCGCACTGAATTGAAGAACCTCGCAGGCGCGCACCCGGACAAAGTCAAAGCGCTGTCAGACTTTTATCGTGATTGGGCCGAACGCTGCGGAGTGCTGCCGTGGAACGAGGTCCCTCCCATCCAGCCGGTAAAATCCAAGGATTAAACATTTCGGCAAGAAGCGCGAGCCGGTGCGATCAAGCTTACGATTGCAACTCGTGGTTCAGGATCGAAAGGCAGTAGGTGGCGGCAGTTTCCACGCGCAGCACCAGGCGGCCCAGCGTGATCGGCAACGCACCGGCAGCCTGCGCGGCGCGAACTTCGTCCGCCGTGAAATCGCCCTCCGGCCCGATCCAGATGCAGACGCTGGTTGGTTTGTGTCCGTGTTCGTTTTGGAAGCGCTGGAAATATTCCCGCGCTGGTCGTGCTCCCGGTTGCAGCGAGGCGATGAGCGGTAGGTCAAACTTTTCACCGCGCGCCAGAAATTCCCTGGGCGTCATGGGCGCTTCAATTCTGGGAAGCCAGGCCGAGCCGCATTGTTTGATTGCCTCGATCGCCACGTGTTGCAGCTTCTCCGCCTTGTGCGCCGCGTCATCCCCGTCCAGCCGGGTGGCGACGCGCTCGGTCAGCAGCGGCACAATGCGATCCACGCCGAGCTCCACCGCTTTCTGAATGATGGACTCGATGATTTTTCCCTTCGGGATGGCTTGCAGCAAGGTGATTTGATGCGCGGGTGCGGGCACCAGATTTTTTTTGGAGACGGTGAGTTGAACCAAGTCCCGCTCGCTGGCCTGAACGACGCAGCTTAACTCCAAGCCCGCGCCGTCCAGCACCACGACTTCATCGCCGCGCCGCAGTCGCAGGACGCGCGTGGCATGATGCGCTTCGCGCCGGGTCAGCGCGAGCGAACCGGTCTTGCACTCAGCGGGTGGCAGGTAAAAGCGGTGCACAAGTTTCTTCCAACTTTAGGAGCCGACGTAAGGAGGCTGATTATTTTCCGGGGAATTAGTCAGAGCCTCCCCACGTCAGCCCCTACAAGTTGTTCAATGAAACAGTTTCTTCGCCTTCTCGAAAAAGCCTTCGCGCAAGGGGCTTTCCTTTCCGTTGCACAACGCGGCGAATTCCTGGAGCTTGGCTTTCTGATCCCCGCTGAGATGCGTGGGCACTTCGACATTCATGCGCACATGCAGGTCGCCGTGGCCCTGGCCCTGGACATTCTTGATGCCCTTGCCCTTCAGCCGGAACATCGCGCCGGGCTGCGTGCCGGCGGGTATTTTTATCTCAGCCTTCCCAGTCAGGGTGGGCACCTCGATCTCCGCGCCCAGCGCGGCCTGGACGAAGCTCACTGGAATTTCGCAAAGCAGATCATCCCCTTCGCGGTGGAACAACTCGTGCGCCTTGACATGCAGCACGACGTATAAATCACCCGACGGCCCGCCGCGCACGCCGGCTTCACCGTTACCGGAGGAGCGCAAGCGAGAACCGGTGTCCACGCCGGCGGGACTGCGCAGTTTGATGGTCGAGGGTTTGTCCCGCCGCCCTGCGCCCCGGCAGGTGCGGCAGGGTTTTTCAATGACCCGGCCTGCGCCGTGGCAGTGCGGGCAGGGCTGGGCCACGCTGAAAATGCCGCGCGCGCTGATCACCTGGCCGCGCCCGCCGCAAGTGGTGCAACCCCGCACCTTGGAGCCGGGTTCGGCACCCGCGCCGTTGCAATCCGTGCAACGCTCGGGCTTGGTCACGGTGATTTCCTTCTCGCAGCCATTGGCTGCCTCTTCGAAGGCGATCTCCAGATCGAAGCGGAGATCGTCACCCCGTTGCGGGGCGTTGGGATCGTTGCGGCCGCCATTACCGAACAGCTCGTCGAGTATGCTGCCGCCGCCGAAGACTTCACGGAAAATGTCGAACGGATCGTGGGCCTGCTGGCCGCGTCCGAAGCCGCCGCCGCCGCTGCGTTTGTCAAAGGCGGCGTGGCCATGCCGGTCATACACCGCACGCTGCTGCGGGTCGCTCAGGATTTCGTAGGCCTCGCCAAGCTGCTTGAAATTTTCCTCCGCGGATTTGTCGCCAGGGTTTTTGTCGGGATGAAATTTGACGGCCTGTTTGCGGTAGGCCTTCTTCAACTCCTCGTCCGTTGCGGTGCGGTCCACGCCGAGGATTTCGTAATAATCGCGCTTGGCCATTTTGAATTAAAAATTAACAATTAAAAATGCACCGGGGCGGGGCGCCGTCGCCCGTCCGTTGTTTGATTTTGAATTTTTCATTTTGAATTTCCCGCCGGGGACTTGGCGACGATGACGGTGGCGGGGCGCAGCAATCGGTCGCGAAGCTTGTAACCCTTGCGCAACTGCTGGACGACATGGCCATCCGGGACTTCATCGGTCTCCTTTTCGGAGACGGCTTCATGCCAGGTCGGATCGAACGGCTTGCCGGCGGCGTCCACTTCTTCGAGGCCGGATTCCACGAGCGCGCCCTTGAGCTGCTGGTGGATCATCGCGATGCCAGCGGTGACGGATTGGTTGTCCTCGTTCGCCGCGGATTGCACTGCGTGCAGCGCCATGTCGAAATTGTCCAGCACGGGAATGAGTTTCTGAATGAGCGATTCGCTGGCGAACTTGATGGCGTCCACTTTTTCCCGGGCGGCGCGCTTCTTGAAATTTTCCAGGTCAGCCGTCACGCGCAGGTAACGGTCCCAGTTTTCGTCGGCCTTGGCGGCGCGGTGCTTCAACTCCTCGACCTCGACGGGTGTGGGCGGCGGAAGTTCGACCGGCGTCAACGATGCGGCGGGATCCGTGTTTTCCATTTGTTCGTTAGCTGATTGGGTGTTCTTCATGTTCAAAACCGGCAACCACGATTAACCGCGGTGGCCACGACGTCAAGCCTTGGCCGGCAGGTGCGGTGGACTGGCGCGGGCGGATGCCGCCGGTTTCTCAGGGCTGGCCCATGATGCTCTGGTAATTCGACATCGCCCGGAGCGAGGCGAACGACGGGTCCTTCTGGGCTTCGGGGCGAAGGTCCTGCCAGCCGACATTTTTGGCGAGCAGCTTGGCGTTGAGCTCCATCGCAACACGGAGATGGTCCAGGGCGTCGGAGGTCTTCCCGAGCACCGCCTCGGTTTTGGCGAGGTTGTACCAGGCGTCCGGCTGCTCAGGCGCCAGTTTCACATACTTCGTCAGAGCGGTGGCGATCTTCGGCAGCTTTTGCATCTGCACGTAAGCCTGAACCACGCTGTAAACTGCCGGGGCCGGAACGTTGGGACTGTCCACGATGCTGTCCAGAATCTGAAAGGCCTGCTCCTCCTGCTGCACGGCCATGTATTTCGAGGCGAGCAAAAAGGCATTGGAAAAATCTGCCGGCTTGGTTTTCACCACGGCTTCGAGGTCGGCGATTTCTTTTTGAATCTGGAGCATCGCATTGGGCTGGCCCTTGGCTGAACGCAACCGATTGCACAGATCGGTGATCTGGCCGTTTTCCGGATCCAGCTTGTGGCAGGTCTCCGCAATCATCAGCGCGTCGTCAAAACGGCCTTCCAGACCAGTCAAGAGTTGGATGTAGCGATACACAGCTTCTGGACTATAGGGACAATAGGCGAAGGCCTGCTTGAAGGCGAAGTTGGCCTCGCGCAGGAGCATCTTGCGCTGGGCTTCGGTCCGGGCGACCCACTGGGCGGGCACCGGGCCGCCGGAGGGCGAGAGGCCGAGCCGCCAGGAATAGATGCCGCCGATGGAGCTGCGCAATTTGGAGAAGGCCTTCTGAGCCTCGTCGTCGCGGGCAAACTTGAGGTCGCCTTTGAAGCCGCTGTAATCGTGGCGCAGGTTCACCTTTTCGACGAAGGCGACCACGTCCTTGACCGGCGTGTCGTAGGTGATCCACTGGCCGATCAGTCGCTGGTCGTACTGCGTCCAGAACTCATGGTCCTTGTCGCAAATCTCCTGGGTCAGTTCCGCGAGCGGCTGGCGGTTGATCTTCATGATCACGCTGAAGGGCGTGAGATGCGGGAACATCCAGTCAAGCGGGAAGCTTTCCTCGATGTAGAATTCGTTGTTCGGGTTTTTGTCGAAGATGACTTTCGTGAGCAGTCCGTTGATGGACATGACGGCGATCTGGCCGGACACTTGGACGCGGTTGTCCACGATCTTCACGTCCTCGCCGGGCTTGACCTGGCGCTGCTCCTCGGGATGCTGCTGGTCGTGCAGCACGCGGGCCTGGGCATCGGCGATGTATTCCTGGAAGCACCGCTGCGAATCCTCGTTGGAGGCGATGTAGATTTCGCGGTCGGGATACACGCCGCCAATGCTCTTCGCGATTTCTTTCGGGAACGCTTCCTCCAGCAACAGGCGGTTCAGGCGGATGCGCGTGTCGCTCTGCGGATTTTGCGCGATGAAGCTTTTGAGATAAGGGGAAAGCGCGACGTGGGCAAAACGATTGGTCTCATACAGCGGGTCAATCTTGAAGGCGGCGATTTCCTTTTCGAGATCGGCGGATTTCTGCTTGAGGCTTTCCGAGGTGCTGCCGTCGGAGATTTGCTGGTCGGCCGCATACTTTTCCGCCTGCTTCGCCTTGAGCTGCTGCTTCAGGATCAGCTCACGATCGAGCAAAACATTCAGGTCAGCCGCCAGGGTTTTCCGCAGGCGGGTTTCGTCTCCCGAACCCGTGATCAGCCCCTGCGTTTCTTTGCTGACGTTTTCATACAGCCATTTGCCCAGGGCGTCCTGGCCGGCGCCGGGCTTGAGCCTGGCGACCAGCCCGGAAAGGTTCGTAAAATCGTCCTTGCCGAACAAGGAGGTTTCGGTGCGCCAGCGCTTCTCGATGCGGGCGCCGCGCGCGGTGAAATACCAGTCCAGCGGCGAAACGAGCTTGGCGAGCAAGTTGGTCTCGTAATCCTTGTCTTTGAGGACAAACCGCGCCAGTTCGCTGAAGAACGGCGGGTCAATCTGCTGGCTGCGGAAATATTGCGCGCGGAGATAATTCAAATACGTCCCGTCAGCCAGGGCGTTTTGGGTGATCAAATAAACATCGCGGCGGTCAAATTTCTGATCCTGCTCCGGCTGGCAGTTGTGCGGAATGAAACTCTCGCAGAAAATCATGTAGGTCGGGCAGAAGCGGCCGGGGTCGGTGCCGCCATAAAGAATCGTGTCCTTGGCCATCTCGGGATAGATGGGCTTGCCGTCCTTGCCGTTGAACGGCGGCGTGAACATGTCGTGGCCGAACCAGTAGCCAAACCAATGATTGCGCTGCTCGCTGGTTCCATAATGGCAGAGCGCGGAGTACATCGGGGTGATGGCGAACAGCGCCAGCGTGATCGCCAACGGGGCGCGGTGGCGGTAGACCACCAGGCCAAGGAAGAACACCAACGCGACCGCCACCAGGACCAGATTTCCAAAAATGGGCAGGCCGCCCTGCACGTTCCGGAACGCTTCGCCAATCCAGTGCGGGAGCTGCCCCAGGGAAACATTCCCTTCGTAGCCGAGGTAGTGCTTGCCGGTGGCTTTCTGGAGGGTGTAGAGCGCCAGGAGAATCGCGATGCCGCCGCCGAGCAGTCCCCACAGGCGGAATTTTTGATAATGTGTGGCCATGTAGGAAGCCACCAGCGCCAGTCCGTAGCCAATCATGATGGCGATCACCGCGCGGGAGGAGGTGAAGAACACCTTGAGCAACTCCGCGGATTGCCGGTCCGGCGACGGATTCATGATGACTGTGAGGAGAAATCCGATGCAGCCATAGACCGCCGCCAGCCCGATGATCCAGGCGCGTTCCCGCTTCTGCATTTTGAACAGGAAGAAAAACGGCAGCAGCGCCACGAACATGAACGCCCAACTGTATTCTTCAGCGACCCCTTCGATCAGGTAGCGGAGCTGCCCTACAAAACGCAAAGGATCATTGAACACGTCCGAGGGAAACGCCTTTTCATACTGGCCCCGGGTCAGCGCATGGAAAAAGCCCTCGACGGTGCGCGGATAGCCCCATTCCATGGGCGGATTGGTCATGCCCGCGATGGGCATGTAAAAATAAAACGACGCGCCCGCCAGCCAGAGAAAGCCCATGAGCAAAACGCTTTTCCATTCAGTGAGCAGGGAACCGGTTTGAATCGTCAGCCAGATGCACGCGGCGATGGAGGCGATGCCCACCGCCATGAAGATGTTCAACATCACGGCCGAGGTGTCCAGCATCGTGGTGGCATGGGTGGCTTTGCCGACCAGGGCGAGGACGAAAATAATGCAGTTGCCCAGGAACAAGTCGCGGCCCAACCGCGGCAAGGCCAGCGCCACCGTCAACTCCACCCCCATGGCCATGACCAGCAAGGTCTGGTGAATCGTCGCGCAGATGCCGAAGAAAAACATCGCGACATAAAGGTACCGCCGCTGATGCGGCGCATAGACCCAGCGCATCAGGCAGACCAGCACCAAGGTCACCCACGGCACACCGAAAATTGAAATGCGGTTGATCGCCACCGATTCGCTCCACATGACCCCGCCAAAACCCAGGAGCAGCCCAGCCGTCACCCCGGACACGGCGCAGATGGCGTTTTCCCATTTGCCCGCCAGGCCTTTCAGCTCTTCAATGCCCTCGATCAGCATGCTGCTGCCCCGGGAGACCATCAGCGCCACCAACCCGCAGGCCATCGCGCCCGCCATGGACTGACCGACTTCCACGCGCCAGGCGACGTTACCGAACGGCAATATCTTGGTCCAGATCCAGGAATAGATCGCCCAGAAGGGATAGCCCGGCGGATGCGGGATGCCGGCGTAAAACGAGCCCGTGCAAAGTTCTCCGGAATCTTCCAGCGTCACGTTCGGCGCCAGGGTAAAAAGGTAAATACCCCAGATGACCGCGAAGGTGAAGAGCATCGCAAACCAGTCGAGCTTGCGGAAAAGCGGGGCCACGTGGGTGGGCTCCGGCACGGCGGCTTTCGCCGGCGCTGAGGTTTTGAGGTTCGGCTTGCTGCTGACTTTGTCTTTGTCCATTTCGTAATCCTGATCAGTTGGTCGTGCCCGGCAAAAAAGAGCGGATACTTAGAGCCGAACCGCTGCGGTTTGTCCATTCAAAAAAATCGGGCGAACGATTGATCGTCGCGCCGTCCAGAGGGCAAATCGCGCGCCCCCCGGATCCGGAGGAACGGCCCGCACCGGATCGGAGGGTGCTCGACCAATTGTCCGGGCTCAGGGCCGCCAGAGCGATCAGACCGCAGGCGGCCGCGGGTGCAAACCAGCGCAGCCGCCAGCCCAACTCGTCCCGGCGCCGGCGGCCCGGAAACAGCCGGGCCTTAAGTTTCGCCGCTGGCGGGCGAGGCTGCCACGAACGCAAGCGCGTCTCCCAGTTCATCTCTTTCATGATTTTTTCCTTCCAGGCAGGCTTTCAGTTTCTTCAGGCCATAACGATAGCGACCCGCCGCTGTGTGCGGCGAAATGTCCACCACCCCGCCAATCTCCTCGAACGTGTATTGATGCCAGATCTTGAGGACGATGACTTCGCGCTGTTCGAGCGGCAGCCCGGCCAGGCATCTCATCGCCGCGCGTTCCGTCAGACTTTCGCCGGAACTCTTCTCAAACCAGCGGTGGGATTCGAGCTCCCGCGTGAACCGCCGCCAGAGTGTCCGCCGAAAATTCAGCGCGCGGTTGCGAAAACTGCGCACCAGGTAATGCGCCGGCTGGGCGGGCCGCTCGCTCTTTTCCATCATCGCCACGAAGGACTCCTGCAACACATCCTCCGCCTCCGCATGACCAAGCCCGAGGGCACGGCCATAAAGAATCAGCTCCGCCGCTTTGGTTTCGTACAAGTTTTCCAGCCAGTCGCTCACGTTTTCAATGGATAGACACCGG
>JANPGB010000554.1:0-9267 GCA_031423695.1 Verrucomicrobiota bacterium | reverse complement strand
CCGGATTACACGCCGGGGCCCATCAATCGCGGCCCTGGCGGGTTTGGCGGGTTCGGTTTCGCCGGCGGCGGCGAGGATGACACGAACAGCCCGGCGCAAAATTTTTCAGCGGGCGGCTCCGGCCGTGGCACGAACGCTGGGGTTAATCTCACGAACCGTTTCAGCGCCCTGGGCGCGAACCCCGGCGGCGCGGGCACCAACCAGTTCGGTGGTCGCCGCCGCTTCGGCCGGGGCGGCTTCGGTGGTGGCGGTTTCGGTGGGTTTGGGCCGCGCCTTGTGGAGTGGCAGAACGACGCAAAAAATTATCAGTTCTGGGTGCGCGGCGATGCGAACGGGAACTTTTCCATTCCGAACGTCCGCCCCGGCCGATACACGCTGCACGCTTTTGCCGACGGTGTGCTCGGCGAATTTGCGCTCACCAACGTCCTAGTGGGAGCGGGGAATAGCCTGGGGCTGGGAACGTTGAACTGGCAGCCCGTCCGGTTCGGCCGGCAACTTTGGGACATCGGCATCCCGAACCGCACCGCCTCAGAATTTTTCAAGGGCGACGATTATTTTCACTGGGGCTGGTATCTCGAATATCCGAAACTGTTTCCGAATGATGTGAACTACGTGGTCGGCAAAAGCGATTTCCGCAAGGACTGGTTCTTCGAGCAGTTGCCGCACAATGAAAATCCGGCGAACACCACCGGCAGCGGCCAGGGCCGGGGCACGACCTGGTCGGTTGCGTTCCAGCTTCCGGCGGCGCCGCGGGGCCGGGCGACGCTGCGGCTGACGCTCTGCGGCGTCGGCACGCGCAGTCTGGCCGCCACCATCAACGAGCAATCCATCGGCACCGTGACCGGTCTGGTTTATAACGCGACCATCAATCGGGATGGCATCGGCGGCACCACCGTGCAGCGCGACCTCGTGTTTGACGCGGCGCTCATGAAGGCGGGCGAGAACGTGCTGAAACTCGCCATCCCGGCGGGCGGCCTCACGAGCGGCGTGGAGTATGACTACATCCGGCTGGAATTGGATGAGTCGGCGGCGGCGCCGGTGGCGGTGCGTTAGGCAAAACGGAGAAACGATTTGCAACGGCGGGATCGCCGGCGCCGGGCGGCTGGGAACGATTGTCGCGTGGCGCGGCTGCTCAGGGTTTCGGCAGGAATTCTTTCACCATGTTTTCCAGCGCGGTCACCCAGAGCGGATGCTCGTTCATGCACGGAATGCGCGTGAACTCTTTGCCGCTGGCCTTCAGGAAATCTTCGCAGCCGCGTATCCCGATCTCCTCGATGGTCTCCAGACAATCCGAGACAAACGCCGGGCAGATCACGAGCATTTTCTTTTTGCCCTCCTGCGCCAGGCGGGGCAGTTCGTAATCCGTGTACGGTTTCAGCCACGGATCCTTGCCGAGGCGGGATTGGAAGGAGACGGAATATTTGTTGGCCGGCACGCCCGCCTTGGCCACGAACAGCGCCGCCGTTCTTAAACATTGGGCGCGATAACACGTCGCGTGCGCCGGGCTGGGAACTTCGCAGCAATTCTCTTTCAGCAGACAATGACAGCCCGTGGTGTCCGACTTCTTGATGTGCCGCTCCGGAATGCCGTGGAAGCTGAACAGCAAATGATCGTAGTCCCGCTTTAGGAAATCCGACGCGCTGGCCGCCAGGGCGGTGATGAAGTCGGGACGGTGGTAATAGGGCGGTTGCACCGTGATTTTCATCTGCGGCGCAAATTTGGCCGCGACTTCCTGCACGCGCACGACGGCGGTTTCGTAACTCGACATCGCGTAGTGTGGAAACAGCGGGATGAGGAGGACGTCGGTGGCGCCCTTGGCCGCAAGATTTTTCACCGCGACTTCGATCGAGGGATTCTGGTAACGCATCGCCAGTTCCACGGGCACGCTCACGCGTTTTTGCAACGCGACCTGAACGTGCTTGCTGGTGACGACGAGCGGGGAGCCGTCCTTGGTCCAGATTTTTTCGTAGGCGTGCCCCGATTCCTTGGGCCGGTTGATGAGAATCAGGCCGACAACGAGCCGTCGGATAGGCCACGCGACGTCGATGACGCGTCCGTCCATCAGGAATTCATTCAGGTAGCGCCGCACGTCCGGGACGGACGGTGAATCAGGCGAACCCAGGTTGACGAGTAATACGGCTTTGCTCATGCGCGAAAATTAAGCCACAGATGAAACACAGATGAAACACAGATTTGATCGAAGCGGAGGATTTCTTTTTCAACCGAATCGATTTCGAGATGGATGCGGACGCCAAACTCTCAGTTCAAGAGGTTGATCTGTGTTTAATCCGTGTGCATCTGCAGCTGAAGAACCTTCGCGACACGATCTGCCACGTTGCAGCCGGACACAATCGAATCACTCAGCGAAATGCCTTCGCGATAATGTCCGGCTAGGAACAGGCCGGGAGCCTTGGCTTCCAGATCGGTCATCAAATCTTTGAAACGCCCGTAGCCGACGTTGTATTGCGGAATGGCCTGCGGATAAAAGACGGAGTGCTTGAAAACCGGCTGGCCGCACACGCCGAGGAGAACGCGTAAATCCTCCGCGACTAGGGCGTACAACTTTTCCGGCGGCAGCGCTGCGAGTTCCGGGTGACGTTCGCCGCCGACGTAACTGGTCAGGGTGTGAAAGCCGGACGGTGCGCGATTAGGAAAAAGCGAGGACGAGAAAATCGTGCCGAGAATTTTGAAGCCTTCCACCTTGGGGATCAACATGCCGAAGCCTTGGCACGAATGCGCCACATCTTCGCGTCGAAAACCCAGAACCACGCTGGCCACAGGCGGGCAGCGGATCTCGGAGAACGCGGAAAGTTCCGGCAGGGGTTGGGCCGCTTCGATCTTCAATTTGGCCAGTCGTCCGGCCGTGCCGCAGAAAATCACGGCGCTGTGTTCAGCCACCCCGTTTGGAAGTTCCAGCGACCAGCCGTCTGCCGTTTTCGTTAGCCGGGTGACAGAGATGTTCAGCTTCACCGCCTCACCCAAGAGTTCCCGCAATGCATCGGGTAAAACCTGCAAGCCTTCGTCGAATGAAAATTTGGGCGCGCGATCTTTGGCGACCTCGCCGCGCTTCTTGCGTTCGCGTCCGCCGAAAATCTGGCCCTTGATCATCGAACCGTATTTATCTTCCAGCGCCTTGAGCTTGGGAAACGCATGGACGACCGAGAGCTTGTTGGGATCGCCGGCGTAAATTCCAGCCACGAGTGCGTCGATGGCGTTGTCGAGAAACTCCTGGTTGAACCGGCGCGTAACGAATTGCCCGATGCTTTCTTCGATGCCATCACGACGCGGGGCAATGAAGGGTTCGCGCAGCACGGCGAGCTTCGCCTTCCAGGTGAAGAGGTCGGTCGTGAAAAATCCCAGCGGCTTGGCGGGCATTTCAATCGGGCGCTGGTAACGCACGACGTAACGCGCTTCGGCTTTCGGATCGGGATCCATCCGGCGCGTCGAAAGACCGGCATCACGGACGAGTTGTGAAATCTTGGGCGAAGTTTCAAGCAGCGTATTGGGTCCGAACTCGGCAAGGAAGCCATCCTTGCGAAGCGATTGAATCACGCCGCCGACGCGTCCGCTCGCCTCATAGACGGTGACCGGCACGCCTTGGCGCCTTAAATAGAACGCCGCCGTCAGTCCCGTGATGCCCGCGCCGATGATGGCCACTGATTTCATGATTGGAAAATAGGGCCGATGCGAGAAAAGCGGGAGAAGAATTTTATTAAATGGTCGGGGCGTGGAAATTGGAATTCTCACAGCCCAAATTCCCCAACCCCTTGAAAACAAAGTGACCTCAATAGCATCAATGGTTTCAATGGGTTTCAGTGCTTTTGTTAAGATGCGCCAAAATGCAACAAAACCATTTTCGGGTGATAGAAAAAGATAGATGGAAGATCAGCAAGCACCTGTCTATTCCGGGTAGATAGCCAGAAAATAAAAATGCCCGAAATCAAGACGCCAACGTGGAAAGCAGTTGTGCTCGATTGTTAAACATGAGCTTTTCAGTCAATTTGTATCTATCCTTATCTTTTTCTGAAAGTCTTGAGCTAAATTCTTTTATTGCTCCGACAACATTTTTTGCGATAGGCTCAATTTCGATGCTCACCCGTTCGCACTTCAATTGAACCACGCTGATTTTGATCCGATAAATTCTACGACTGTTTTCTCCAACTTCCAATTCCACGGTTTCAGACAACTTTTCAGTGCGGGTTTCCTCGCCTGTGAGAAGATATTCGAATTCGACCACGAGAAAATTTGATTTGTGATCCCGACAGCCCCTCACCGTAATGGGGACATCCTATGGAGCTTAACACCTAAACTGTCGAAGCCGCTGTGGGTCGCAGACCCGCGCTCCAATCGCGCGCATTGACTCTGCCGACGCGGAGATTCACAATGTTACACAGCGCAAAAACAACACCGTCGAACACCGCATTGCCCCTTTATGCCTCTGACTCCGAGCCAGCAGTTAGTCGCCCTAAGTGATCTCCTCGCCGCGCGGCGAGAGGCCGTTCTCGTGGCGTGGCGAAAAGTGGAACGTGCCGATCCTGGCCAAACGACCGGGCGGGCCCTTACGCTCGCGCAATTCCTGGATCACATCCCCCCCATCCACGATGCCTACGAACACAAGCTGCGCTCCCGTCCGGGCGGGGCGGACGCCCGGGCGGCCGAGGCCGACAAGAAGG
Source organism: Verrucomicrobiota bacterium (assembly GCA_031423695.1). GTDB lineage: Bacteria > Verrucomicrobiota > Verrucomicrobiia > Limisphaerales > CAIQOK01 > CAIQOK01. Next base: position 4,594 of record JANPGB010000554.1, on the reverse strand, counting down.
AAGAAGGGGTGAAGCACGGCCTGCATCGCTGGCAGCAAGGCTACCGGTTGAAGGAACTCATCACGGAATGCGGGCATCTCCAGCTTTGTGTGTTCGAGGAGCTGGGCAACATCGTCGCCACGCATCCCGAAATCCAGGCGGCGACGCTCCAAGAGGCGCATCGCCAGTTGCTCCAGTTGCTCGATGGCACCGTCTGCGAGAGTGCCGCCCAATACGAGCGCATGCAGCAGGCGGAAGCCGCCAGCCGGGTGGTTGACCTGACGAAGGCGCTGGCCACGATGGACAAACTCGAACAGCGCCGCGCCGCGCTTCTCCATCAAGCGGTTCACGACCTGAACAGCGACGTCCTCGGCGTCAGCATGGCGGCGACGCAGATCAGCCGGACCGACATGGGAGATACCGACCGCTTTGAATCGGCGGAGTTTCTCCAGCGGGCCGTGCAGGGGCTCAACTCGATGCTGGGTGAATTGATGGAGCTGGCGCGACTCGAGGCCGGCCAGGAAAAACGGAAACTCGCCGCCTTCGACGCCGCCGAGTTGATCGCAAAATTGTGCGACAGCAAACAGCCCTTCGCCCGCGAACGCAGTTTGTATTTGAAAACGGAGGGGCCCCCGGCCTTGAATGTTGAGGGCGACGCCGAAAAAGTCAGGCGGCTCGCAAACAACTTGCTGGTGAACGCGCTCAAATACACCGAGGACGGCGGCGTCACCGTGAGCTGGGGTGAGGAGAAGGAAAATTGGTGGCTCATGGTGAAGGACACCGGGCCGGGAATGCTGCCTGGCGAAAGTCAATCCTTGAAGGCCGGCTTGCAGGAAGCCACCGCGAGCGCGAAGGAATCGGATGAGAAGTCCGCCGCCAGCAAAGGCGAAACCTCGCAGGTGCTGGCGGCGCCTGAGGACACGGCTTTCGGAGCCAGACCTGCCCATAACCAGCCGGGCGAAGGGATTGGCCTTTCGATTGTGAAGCGCCTGTGCGAGTTGCTCGACGCGAGTCTGGAAATCGCCAGTTCAGCGGAAGCGGGCACTACGTTCCGTGTCGTATTTCCGCGCTGTTACGGCTGTCATCCTTGACGAAAAATGGCCGGTAGCGCGAGTAGCGCGCTCCTCTTTGCTCGAGCCGGGCATTGATTGCGTCGGCACCAAGATTCCGCGCTTTGCCTGCGAGGCGCTGGCGCACGGCCACCATCCCGCAGGCCGGCGTAGCGGCTTCCGGCAGAAAGCCTCCCTCCAAAATTTGCGGCGCTCTGCCGAATCGCCGCCACGGATGAAAAGCGTCGGCGAAGCGATGGCATCGGGCGCACGTTCAAGGAAGGGGAGCACACGCGCCTGCGTGGCGGTTTCGACGCCCTCGTCGAAACCATCATCGCCAGTTTCGGTCACCGGGGCGCTGACCGATGCACGCGAGGGCGCCTGCGCTCCCCATTGCTCGCTGGAAATCGGCCGCAGCGGCCTGGGCGGCAACGGCCAATCCTGGCGCATCGGCGCACACTTCACTCGCCGATAAGAAAAATTTCCTGGGTCGTGATGCTCTTGGTGAAGCCCGGCTTGAACGCCTTCGCGCGCAGAATCGTCGGGCTGGAGAGCCGGACCGGTTTTTCGTAAAGCAAATCCGAGGTGGTTGGCACGGTGCCGTCCAGGGTGTAGCGGAGGGTGGCGCCCGGTTCGCTTTGCAAAGTCACTTCCACCGGCTGGCGGAAATTTCCGCCGCGCGGTGAAATTTGCGGCGGCGGCAGCACCGGCGGGCCGGGCAGGCTTTCAATCCATTGCCGCAACAGCTTCATGCCTGGCTCATCAATCGCGTTGCGGGCAAGCGGCGGCATCTTGAACGCCTCGGTCGTGTCCGTGCGCAAGAATAGGAGTGAACGCCAAATGTCGTTCGGCGCGATGACCCGCGCACCGTCGATGCGCTGGTCAATCAGCACGAGTCCGCCGATCAGTTTCTGCTCCGCCAGTGGAGTGTCATAGCGGGCGTCGAAATAGGCGACCGTGCCATGCGGGCGGTGGCAGTTTGCGCAGTTCACGTCCAGATAGGAGCGTGCGCGGTCTTCCAGGCTGCGGCTCGTGTCGTCGGCGCGGGCGAGGCGGGCGAGGCGATCCAAATTGGTTTCGCTCAGATTTGAATCGAACAAGCCGAGACGATTCCAGGCGCGCAGTTCGTTGTCCGTGACGCCGGACGGGTAAGTATAATTGCGGTTCAACTGCCGCGACTTCACGCCCAGCACAAATCCCGCGTTGGCCGTGTGGCAGGTTAGGCAGTCCTGGCGGCTCGGATAATACCACTGCTGTGTCCGCGTGCCGGACGTGGTCTGGACGGGGATCGCCTCGGTCAGATTGGTCTCCAGCAGGTCGGCATCGCGGTTGTCCGCGCGCCATTTGTAGGTCGCGCCATAAACGCCGCCGGTCGCATCGCACACGAGCAGGCGGGTTTCGAGGCGGCGCTTCTGTTCGGGGTGGGTTTCGTCGGTGACCAGTTCAAAATGTTTCACGAACACCGTGCCTTTTGGAAAACTCCATTCGCCCTCAGCGGCAAATTTTATTTTCCCGTCCGGCACGGAAACCCAGCGGGACTTGGTGGCGCCGTCCGACCAGAACGGAACGATGAGGTCGTAAGGAATGAGCGCGGCGTCCGGGGCGAGATGGCTGGTGTCCTCGAACGCGCCGGTCCGGGAGAGCATGGGCGGGAATGTGCCAGCCGCACTCTCCGGCATTTCAAGATAGGCTTTTGCGGCTGGCCGCGAAGTCAGCCTGGGAGGGAGGGACGGAGCTGTTCCGGCCACGGCGGCGGGCAGGAACCCAATGGTCGCCACGCAAACGGCTGCGACGCCGACCGCACGCCGCCGCCGCGCGAGTCGCGCCGTGGCGTCGCGGGCGCTGGCGGAGCCCCTGACCGGATTGCCGCGGGCAGACTGCTTCATTTTGCAGGCGTGTTGGTCTGACCGGGTTTTTCTTTCGCGCTTTCCTCAAAGTTCCAGCGCACCGAGTTGGCCACCTTGGTTGTGAACTGGCGGACGGTTCGGCGGAGGTCGCCGACGGAGACGTAAGTGTATTGGCCCATTGGAAAACCTTCCACGTTGACGTAGTCAAAGACTTTTGGCTTTGCGGCCGGCGACTTCGGCAGGTCCGTGAGGAAAACCAGGCCGACGCACAGGGAGTCGGGCTTGTTGTCCTCGACGAGATTCGTGGCGCGGTTGGCGACGGCCGTGCCGGGAATGAGCCAGGATTGGTTGAGCGGAGCGCGCAGCAGGTTGGTGTAGCCGCTGTCCACTACGAGCCCCTCCGGCAGCACCTTGAGAATCTTGCCGCAGATGAGGCGGCGGTTTTGAATGCACTCCGCGCGCATGGCTTCCACGCGCTGCGCGAGGGCCAGGCCCTGATTGGGATCGGGGGCCACGGTGGGCGCGGGCGAATTGGAATTCATTGCCATCCGGTGGCTGGCCGCGGCCGGGTTCGTCTGGGCCACAGCGGTGAAACAGGCCAGGAAAACTGTGAGCAGGGCAAGTTTCGAGGCGCATTGGGCAGGACAAGAGTTCATACGTGTGCGGCCATGCTCCCATACCGGAGGTCTCAAATCAAACCAAGCGAACTCAACACGATTGGCCGGCGTGCGGTTGTTAATCGTCCCGATTTCGGAGTGGTCGGGCATTCTGCGCGCTTTGCATTCCCGCCGCCGCCCGCTTTACTTGGGGCGTGGCGACTTTGCACATCCAGCCGGTTCAGGCGCTCGACGCGCCGGAGCTGGCGTTGTATCTGACCCTTAAACGCGTGGAGGATCACGAGCGCGCCGGGGTGCTGGTGGCTGCGAACATCAAGGTGGTGAAGCGCCTGCTGGCGAGCGGATACCCCATCGTTTCCGCGCTGCTCACGCCCGCGTGGCTCGAGAAGCTGGAACCGCAGCTGCGCGCGCGGCCGGAGGCGGAACTCCCGGTTTACGTCGCCGAGCAGAAAGTGCTGGAAACCATCACCGGCTACAAACTCCATCAAGGCGCGCTGGCCGTGGCCAAAATCCCGCCCCAACCCGGCTTTGAAACCTTGCTGGCAAATTCTCCTCGGCCGCTGCTGCTCGCCGCCGTGGAGGGCATCGCCAGCGCGGAAAATCTTGGCGCGATTGTCCGGAGCTGCGCGGCGTTTGGCGCGCACTTCCTGATTGTGGGCGAGACGTGCGGCAGTCCGTTCCAGCGCCGTGCGGTGGCCGGTTCCATGGGCACGATCTTCGAGCAACCGGTGGCGCGGGTGGACAACTTGGTGGCGACCTTGAACACATTGCGAGCGCGCGGCGTGCGTTGCCTGGCGGCGCATCCCCGGCCCGGCGCGAAAAAACTGGCCGCCGTGGATTTGCGGCGCGACTGCTGTCTGGTGTTTGGCGCGGAAGGGCCGGGCCTCACCCCGGCGGTGCTGGCGGCCTGCGATGATTCGGTGGAAATCCCGATGCCGTCCCACATGAATTCGCTGAACGTGGCCGTCGCCACGGGAGTGTTCCTCTACGAAGCGACCCGGCAGCGCGGGTGAGAGATTGTTGGTTCATTTGTCCCGTTCGTGGGCTTTGTCTGTCCTTCTTCGTTCCGAGTTTTGGATTTGCCGATACTCTGTTTGTCAAA
>JANPGB010000553.1:0-11406 GCA_031423695.1 Verrucomicrobiota bacterium | reverse complement strand
GGATATTCAGGCGAAGGTGAAGGCGTTGCTGGCCGCTCCGAATTGACGGCAGGTCTTTCACCGGAAACCAAACACCACCCCGATCGCGTGCAGGGTGCTGCCCGTCACGAAACCCAGCGCGTGCTGCACCGGCTTGATTTGCAGCACCAGGATCAGCAGGAAAATGCCGAACCGGGAAATCTGGTAGTACGCCTCGTAGCTCATGCCGGTGAACACCCGCAGAACACGCGAGCCGTCCAGCGGCGGGATGGGAATGAGATTGAAAAAACACAGCAGCAGGCTGAGATAGGCAAAATCCACGCACACGACCGTCATGTCCGGCAGGCCGACCAACACGCCCACCCGCGCCAGCCCCACCAGCATGATGCCCAGCAGCAGATTCACAAGCGGGCCCGCCATCGTGATCAACACATCGTCCACGCGCGGGTTGGGCAGGTTGTGCAAATTCACCGGCACCGGCTTGGCCCAGCCCACCAGAAACCGGCCCGCGCCGGGCACCAGCAATCCCAGCAACGGCAGCAGCACCGTGCCGATCGGATCAATGTGCACCAGCGGATTCAGCGACACGCGGCCCTGGAGCCGCGCGGTGTCGTCCCCGCACTTCCACGCCGTCCAGGCGTGCCCAAATTCATGAAACGTCAGCAGCAGCACCAGGCCGAGATAGCTGATCAGCCCGTTAACCAATGTGTCTTGATCCATTCCGACGCAAACTACCAACCGCACCGGGCCGCGTCGAGAATGGAGACTTGGCGACGACGGCCCGGTTCGGCGCGCTGCCGGTCCGAAGCCGATCCCCGGGCCGCCGGCTTTAGCCGCAACTTGTGAGATATCGGCGTGGGAAGCCGCTTTTGCGTTTGACCCGCCGCGATGCGCCGGATAGCTTGCGCACCCTTTTAATTATGTTTGGCACAATACGAAAACATCAAACTTGGCTGTGGGCGATCATCGTCACCGTCACGATTATCAGCTTCGTCACCTTCTTCGCGCCCGGCAACCGGGGTTCCGGCCAGCGCGGCGGCGCGGTGGACCTGGGTACGATTGACGGCCAGCGCATCAGCGAGGAGGATTTTGCCAACGCCGCCCGCGAAGCCAACCTGCATTTCTTCATGAGCTACGGCAGCTGGCCGGATGCCGAGTCGAAGCGCGTCGGGTTTGATGCCGACCGCGAAACCTATTCCCGGCTGTTCTTCCTGGCCAAGCTCAAGCAGCACCACGTCCAGGTGGACAGCGACTCGGCGGCGCGCATGGCCAACACGATTCTGCTCAGTCTCGGCCGCGGCACGCCGGTGCCGCTCAGCGCCTTCGTGGACCAGGTGCTCACGCCCCACGGCCTCACGGCCGCCGACTTTGAACGCTACATCCGGCACGATCTCGGCATTCAACAACTGGTGGCCACCCTCGGCGTGTCCGGCAAGCTCGTGACCCCGGCGGAGGCGCAGGAGTTGTACGTGCGGGAACGGCAGGAGGTTTCGGCCACGGCGGTCTTCTTCACCGCTTCGAACTATCTGGCCAGCGTCGGCACGCTGCCGGCGGCCACCGTGGCGCAGTTTTACACGAACCAGATGTCCGCCTACCGCATCCCTGAGCGCGTGCGCGTCAACTACGTCCAGTTCGAGGTGACCAATTTCATGGCGGACGCGGACGAGCAGATCACCAAGATGACGAATTTCAGCGCCATCGTGGACCAGGTCTATCTCCAGCGCGGGACGAATTATTACAAAGGCACCACCACCGCCGATCAGGCCAAGACCAAGATCCGCGCGGAAATGCGGCACGAGCTGGCCGGCACCGCCGCCCGCAAAAAAGCGAACGACTTCGCGAGCGAACTGTTCGACCAGCAGCCGCAACGCCCGGAAAATCTGGCCGCCCTTGCCGCCGCCAAGGGCCTGCCAGCCAAAGTCTCCACGCCGTTTTCCAAAGACTTCCCGCCGGCGGAAATTGGAATCGTGAAAGGATTTGCCGAAGCCGCGTTCGGCCTGAGCGCGGAAGATCCGTTCGCCGGTCCGCTGGCCGGTGCCGACGCCGTTTACGTCATCTCCCTGAGCCAGCGCATTCCCAGCTCAATCCCGCCGCTCGACCAGATCCGCAGACAGGTGGAAGCCGACGCTCATTATACGCAGGCCGGCATGCTGGCCCGCAACTCGGGCGTGCAGTTCGCCCTCGCCGCGACGAACGGACTCGCGCAGGGGAAAACCTTCGCGGGCATCTGCGCCGACTCCAAGGTCAAGCCCACCGTCATTCCGCCGTTTTCCCTGAACACACGCGAACTGCCGGAACTGGAAGGACAGCTCGAGTTGAACCAGTTGAAGCAGATCGTCTTTGATACCCAGCCCGGAAAAGTCAGCGGCTTCCATCCCACTCGCGAAGGGGGCGTCGTCGTGTGTGTCCAGCAGCAGCTGCCGCTGGATGAGGCGAAAATGCGCGCCGAACTGCCGGAGTTTTTAAAGGCTGTCCGCCAGCAGCGCCAGAACGAGGCGGTCAATTCCTGGTACCGCCGCGAGGCGGAAAAATCCCTGCGCGACACCTTCATTCAGAAACGCGCCTCGTCCCTGGCCGCCGGCCAGGCCAAGCAGTAGCCAAAGATTTTGAGCAGCGCGCCGATCAAACTTTCCTCTCCCGCCACCAAGGAGTTTTGGGAAATCCCCGTCCTGTTTGAAGACGAGCACCTGCTCGCGCTCGACAAGCCCGCCGGCCTGCTCACCGCGCCCGATGCGGACAACCCGCAGCTTCCCAGCCTGATCGCCCTGCTGCACGCGGGCATCGCCGAAGCCAAGGCCTGGGCGCGCGAACGCAGCCTGAGCTATCTGATGAACGCGCACCGCCTCGACAGCGACACAAGCGGCGTCATCCTCCTGGCCAAGAACAAACCCGCCCTGCTGGCGCTGGCCGATCAGTTCGGCACGAACCTGCCGCTGCGGAAATATCTCGCCATCATCCGGGGCGATCCGCTGGCCGATCAGTTTGAGGTGGACGCGAAAATCGGGCCGCATCAGGTGTTGCCCGGCTCGATGCGGATTGATCCTGAAGACGGCAAGAAATCCAAGACGAAGTTCACCGTGCTGGAAAAATTTTCCCGCAGTGGCACCGTGCTGCTGAAATGCGAGCCGCTCACCGACCGCACACATCAAATCCGCATTCACCTGCGGCACGCGGGTTTCAACGTCGTCGGCGACCAGCTCTACGGCGGCAAGCCGCTCTGGCTGTCGCGGCTGAAACCGGACTACCGGCTCAAGCCCGGCAAGGACGAGCGTCCGCTGCTAGCCCGTGCCGCGCTCCATGCCGAAAGTTTGGAGCTGACGCATCCCGTGACCAAGGAAGCGCTGACCCTCACGGCTGAGTTGCCCAAGGATTTGAAAGTGGCGTTGAAGTATCTGCGGCAGTTTGCAGCGTAGCGGGTGGAGCGCCGGTCTCCGACCCGGCGCGTTGAGAAATTCCCCGTTCGAGCCGGGCCGGAGGCTGGCGCTCCGTGAAGCAAGTTTAGCTCACCGCCCAGTTCAAGATCGCCTTCTGCACGTGCAGCCGGTTTTCGGCTTCCTCAAAGATCGTGTCCGCGTGCGCTTCCAGCGTGGCGTCATCAATCTCCTTGCCGCGATACGCAGGCAGACAGTGCATCACCAGCGCGTTGGGCTTGGCCAGTTTCACGAGGGCGGCGTTGATCTGGTAGCCGGTCAGTATCTTGATGCGCTCCTTCGCTTCGGCTTCCTTGCCCATTGAAATCCACACGTCGGTGTAAAGCAGGTCCGCGCCTTTCGCCGTCGCCTGGAGGTCGGCGGAGACGGAAACTTTTCCACCCGCACGTTTCAAGATGGTTGCCGGGGGTTGAAATTGTTTCGGCGAGGCAATCCGCAGTTCAAACCCGAACTTCGCGGCCGCCCAAATCCAGGAGTTCGCCACGTTGCAAGCGCCGTCGCCGATGAACGCGACGGTCTTGCCGCGAATCGAACCGCGCTTTTCTTGGAACGTGAAAATGTCCGCGAGGATCTGGCACGGATGCTCGTCGTCCGTCAGCGCGTTGATCGTGGGGATGCCGGAGAACTTGGCAAATTCCTCCACGTCGCTCTGGGCGAACGTGCGGATGACCGCGCCGTGAACCATCCGGCCCAGCACGCGGGCCGTGTCCTTGATGGGTTCGCCGCGACCAAGCTGAATGTCATTCGCGCTGAGAAACATCACGTCGCCGCCCAGCTCGCGGATGCCGACCTCGAAGGAGACCCGCGTGCGCGTGGAGGACTTGGAAAACATCAGCGCCCACGTCTGGCCGGCGAGCGGCTGGGTCTTGTGATGGCCGCGCGACTTCTTGATCTTGACCGTGGCGGCCAGAATTTTCTCCATGTCCGCCCGGGACAACGTTTCAATTTTCAGCAAGCTTTTCATGTAGTAAAAGAGCGTGGACAGCTTGTCCGCATTCGCTCCGGTTCGTCAGCTTGCCAACTTTGCCACGGCAGATTCAATGATTTTCAGCCCCGCCTCCGCCTCCTCCGGTTGGAGATTCAGCGCGGGCAGCAGCCGGATCACCTGCGTCCCGGCGGGAATGGTCAGCAGCCCGGCGGCGTGCAACTGGTTCACGAACCGCAGCGACTGCGCCTTGCCCGGGTCGCCGGGCAGCTTTGTGAGATCGGGCACGAGTTCCATGCCGAGCATCAGGCCGAGGCCGCGCACGTTATGGATCACGCCGGGATATTTCTGTGAGAGCTGCTGCAAACCGCTTTTCAAAAACTCCCCGACATTGCGCGCGTTGTCCGCGAGCTTTTCGGTTTGAATGACTTCAAGAATTTTCAACGCCACCGCGCAGCCAAGCGGCGTGCCGCCGTAAGTCGTGCCATGCGTGCCCGCACCGAGCAAGTCCGCATACGGCGACCGCACCCAGAACGCGCCCATGGGAAACCCGCCGCCGAGCGACTTGGCCATGGCGATACCGTCGGCCAGAAACTTTTCGCCGCCGGGAACACCTTCGAGAATCCGCTGGTAGCTTTGAAACCGGCCCGTCCGGAAATGCCCGCATTGCACGCTATCCATGAGCAGCAGCAGTTTCTTCTCGTCACACAATGAACGCAGGCCGAGCAAATATTCGGGCGAAGCCGGCGTAACGCCGCCTTCACCTTGCACGCCTTCGACCAAGATCGCCACGGTCGCGGGTGAGATCGCCGCGCGCATCGCGGCCAGATCGTTGTAGGGCACATGCCGGAAGCCCGGGGTCATTGGTTCGAAACCCTTTTTGACCTTCTCCTGTCCGGTGGCGGCAATGCCCGCCAGCGTCCGGCCATGAAAGGAGTTCAGTGCGGTGAGGATTTCAAACCGGCCTTCGTCATGGCCGAACTTTCGCGCCAGCTTGTAAAGGCCTTCGTTCGCCTCCGCGCCGCTGTTGCAGAAGAAAACTTTTCCGGGCGCGATGAGTTTCACCAGCGCTTCGGCCAGCCGGCCCTGCGGTTCGTGGTAATAAAGATTTGAGACATGAACGAGCTTCTTCGACTGTTCAATGAGCGCCTCGGTGACGGCCGGGTGCGCGTGACCGAGTGAAGTCACGGCGATGCCGCCGCCGAAGTCGAGGTAGCGCTTGCCCGCCACATCGAAAACGTGGCTGCCTGAACCGTGGCTGAAGGCGAGGTCGAAGCGTCCGTAACTCGGCACAACGTTCTTCGTGAACAATTCGCGGATGGTCTCAAACTGGTTGTGCACCATCGGCGGCGGCGGCGGAACAATGTCTTTCACGAATTTACGATATTCGATTTACGATTTGGGAGTCCAACGCAGATTTGCATTTCATGCCGAGGCGCATATCACTTCCAGTCCCTTAGAATGTCCCGGATGGGCGGCCAGTCGGCCGCACCGGCGATTTTTGTGACATTCCAGGTGGTGCAGAGATAACCAAGCAGCAAAGGACTCTTTTGCGCGCGAGAAAAATCGCTGAAGGCTCGGCTGGCGGCGACGGGCTGGAAACCCGAAGGCCAGACGCGAAATCCTTTTTCGATCAGAAACGGCACCGAGGGATAACTCTTCTTCCATGCGTAATGCCAGTCGCACATGACGATGCCGCGCGGAATCAGATCCATCGCGGCGCTCAGATCATTGGTGGGATTATCGTATTGGGAGATGCCCTGATATTTTACGCCGATGACGCGGTCGGCCCACATGAGCATTTCAAGTTTGCGTTCGGTGACAATGTGTTGGTGAAGGTCGTTGACCTGTTGCGCGAAGAGTTTCCAAGGCTCCGTGCCGTGGCAGCGCGGGCATTCGCCCGCACCGATCAGATAAACCTCATCCATGCCGACGTGAATGGCGTCGGCCTCAAATCCATCCGCCAACTCATCGATCAAAGAATTAATGACCGGCTGCAACCCCGGCGCGCGCGGGCACCAACTCAGGCAATACACGCCTTGGTTTGTCGCAGTCAGGGAGGGCGTTTCGTTGAACTCGGGATGTTTTGTCAGCAACGGTTCGATGCGCCGACCAAAACTTTGATGGCCGAGGCAGTTGAACTGCGGAATCAGCCGGATGCCGCACTCCTGCGCGAGCCGGGCAAGTTTGTGCGCGTTGGTCCGCGTGACAAAGGTGCGGTTGCGCATCTCGGGATGGGATGTGAACTCGAAGCTGTAATTCACCTCCACAATCACAACATTGACGCCGATGGCCGCGAGTTTGGGGAGCGTTTGGATCAGATTCGCCGCTTCGGAATCTTTGTCGAGCCACAGATGCACGCCGCGCCAGACTTGGTTCGTCGCCCGCCAGGATTCCAGCCAACTCGCTCCTCGGGCGGGTTGGGAAGTCAGGTAATTGATCAACAGAAAAACCAGCAGCAAAGCTGAGCGAAGCTGACGCGCGTAAATCATGAATCCCAAATTGTGAATCACAAAACCACTTCTGTCCCCACGCCGGCGTCGGTGAAAATTTCCACCAACACCGAGTGCGGCACGCGGCCGTCCACGAACGAAACTTTCTCGACGCCGGATTTGATCGCCGCAACCGCGCTGTCCACTTTGGGAATCATGCCCTTGTCCACGATGCCGGCGGCTTTGAGGTCGGGCACTTCGCTCGTCTGCAAATGCGTGATGAGCGTGGCCGGATCTTTCGGATCACGCATCAAGCCGGGCACGTCGCTCATGAAGACCAGCCGTTTGGCTCCCAGCGCGATGGCCACCTGCGCCGCGGCCACGTCGGCGTTGCAGTTGTAAATTTTCCCATCCTCGCCGCGGGCCGTGGGGCTGATGACGGGCGTGATGCCCTTGGCGATGCAGTCCAGCAGCGGCGCAATGTTCACCCGGGTGACTTCGCCGACGTAGCCCACGTCAACCTTCTGGCCGGGATTTTCCTTGTCGTCGAGCAGCATTTTGCGGCAGCGAAAAATGTCCGGCCCGGCAAATCCCTTCGCCACGCCCCCGAGCGAATTGATCGTCGCGACCACCTCGGGATTGATCTCGCGCGACAAGACGTCGTCCACGATCTGCACCGTGGCCTCGTCCGTAACGCGCTGGCCCTGGATGAAGTTGGCGGCCAAGCCGGCCTTCTCCATCGCGCGGGTGATTGCCTTGCCGCCGCCGTGGACCACGACCGGGTTGATCTCGACAGCTTCGAGGAAGACGATGTCGCGCGCCACGCCGTTGCGCACGGCGGGATCGGTCGAGTCCATGAAGGAGCCGCCGTATTTCACGACGAAGGTTTCGCCGCTGAATTTCTGGATGTAGGGCAACGCTTCCAGGAGCGTCGCGGCTTTGGCTATCAGGTCTTGCATCGTATGAAAATCTTTCGCCGCTGATTGAACAGGGATTGGCCGCCGAATTCAAATCGTAATCGCAGCCAATGCGATTTGTAGGAGACATTGCACCGTTGCCGCGCTCTGCGGGTTGGCGTATAAATATTCCAGCGAATGAAGCCGCCGGATTTCAGCAAAGAACTGGATCGCCTGATGGACCCCTACTGGCGCAAGGCGCGCATCGCCGCGCGCCTGCTGCTCAAGCGCGAGGCCGGCCAGCCGTGGTCCGCGCGCGACCGGCGGCTGGCGGCGCAGCTCGCGCAGGACAAGGGCGTGACGAACCGGCTGCTGGATCAGGCGTATTTCTCACATCAAGCAAGGAGGAAAAATGGAGCTTCAATCCTGGGCTGGTTCAATTGATCTCAACACGCGCGCGGCGGAACTCCTGCGCAAAATTGTCGCCGCCTTGCCGCCGGAACGCGATTTCACCGTCACGGTCTTTGGTTCAGCGCCCATTCAAATTTGCGTGGACTCCTCGCTGACCAGCGCGGATGTGGACGTGTTTTCCGATTTTGAAGAGTTGCGCGAAATTTTGGACAAGGCGGGGTTGGGACAGAACCAGGCTGCATTCTACGTCCAGGTTTCAAGTGAGCTAAACTTCCGCACTTCGCCGCGCTGGAGAAACCGAACCCAATCAACACGGATTGGCAAAGTCACTTTTGTTTTCCCGCACCCGATTGACATCCTCATCGCCAAACTAAACCGGCTGGATGAGAAGGATGTGCGCGCGTTTCAAGTCGTTCGCACCAAAACGGGGCACCCGACCGAGTCGGAACTCATCAAGGAATTGCAGCTCGCGGTAGATTTGTTCCGACCGAGTTTCGACGAGGAACAGGGACACGACATGGCGAACAACTGCCGTCGTCTGTAGCCGCTGATTTTCGGACGCGAGATTGATCCGCGCGCGGAAATCATCGCCCCCGCGCTCGCCATCCGCAAAGCCGGCTACGGCGAACCGACGCGCGACTACAAGCAGGAGCTTCGCGATGCATTGAGAGAAGGGGCGTAGGCGGACTTTTCCCTGGCGGAATTATTTCGCCGCATTCGCACCTTTGGCGCGCAGCTTGATCGAATAAAGCCCCTTGCTCGCCGTGATGAAGAGCGTCTGGTGATCCTTGCCGCCGAAGCTGACGTTCGCGGTCCACGATTCAGGGACGGGAATGTTCCCCATTTTGTTTCCACTCTTGTCCAATACTGTCACGCCCTTGCCGGTGAGGTAGAGATTGCCGTCTGCGTCAATGGTCATGCCGTCCGAGCCGAGTTCGCAGTGCAGCCGTTTGTTCGTCAGCGTGCCGTCGGGTTGGATGTTGTAGGCGTAGGTTTTGTTGGCCTTGATGTCGGCCACGTAAAGAGTTTTTCCGTCCGGCGTGCCGGTGATGCCGTTGGGCTGGATCAGATCGGTGGTCACGCGCTTGAGCGTCTTGCGGTCGGCGCTCAGGAAATAAACCTGTTCCGTGCCCTGCGGCGGCTGGTCATAGTCCCACCAGTCTCGTTTGTAAAACGGGTCGGTGAAATACAGCGCCTGATCGGGCCGCACCCAGACATCGTTGGATGAGTTGAGGATTTTGCCGTCGTATTCGTGCGCGAGCACGGTGTGTTTTCCGTCCGGGGCGATGGACCACACCTCCGCCTTCTCGTCCGCACAGGCGATAAGATTGCCGTGCGCATCGAAGAACATTCCGTTCGCCCGACCGGCGGGTTGCAGGAAGGTGGTGAGCTGACCGTCCACGCTCCACTTCATGATGCGGTTGTTTGGCTGGTCGGTGAAGAAGACGTTGCCTTCCTTGTCGGCGGTCGGGCCTTCGGTGAACTTGAAACCGTCCGCGAGTTTTTCCAGCTTCGCGCCGGGGGCGACGGTGTCGGGCATTGGATTCGTGCTCTGGGCAATCCCGGACAGGGCCATTCCAGTGAATGCGCAGGCCAGCGCGAGGGGTTTGAGTCTTTTCATTTTGTTGGTCACAGCTTTGGATACAGCACCGCCAGATTTTATTCAACAAATGTTCGATGGCCGCCGGGCCGGTAGCGCGGCAGCGTTGCAGTTGTCAATCTTTCCGTTCTCGCCCGGGGCGGCGGCGCGGCTTTGGCAAGCCGGTCGTGCGCGTGGAATTTTTGACTGACTGGGCTCGCCCACAAAAGCACGCTCCGCTCCGGCGCACTCCCCGCATTCGCGGGCAGCACCCCCCGCGAAAAGATTTGTTTCGTAACCGGTTTTCGGGATAATCCGTCCAACTTCAAACCAAATGAAAGCATCAAAAATCTACCCACGGGTTTCACATCTCGCAATTTTGCTCCTTGCCGCAGCACTCACCGCCTCCGCAGCGCCCAAGAAGATTCTATTCTTCACCAAATCCAGCGGCTTCGAGCATTCCGTCATCTCGTGGAAGGGTGGCCAGCCAAGCTTTGCCGAGAAGGTGCTGTTGGAGTTGGGCCAGCCACACGACTGGGACTTTACGTTCTCCAAGGACGGCTCGAAATTCAGCCCGGAGTATCTCGCGCAGTTTGACGCCGTGTTCTTCTACACCACCGGCGATCTGTGCAGCGAAGGCACTGACAAACAGCCCGCCATGACGCCCGCCGGCAAACAGGCGCTGTTCGATTATGTCCGCGGCGGCAAAGGTTTCATCGGCACGCATGCCGCCACCGACACGTTTCACACGGCCAATGAATCGAAGAAAGGGCCGGACCGTTACGCCAACCACGGCAAGGACGCCGATCCTTACGCGTGCTTCATCGGCGGCGAATTTATCATCCACGGCGCGCAGCAGGTCGCGACGAACAAGGTGATCGACCCAAGTTTCCCGGGCTTTGAAAAAGTAGGCGACAGCTTCGCCTTCCAGGAGGAATGGTATTCGCTCAAGGATTTTGCGGCCGACGACCATGTGTTGACGGTGATGGATGCGCCACACATGAAAGGCCCGATGTATGAGCGCCCGCCGTATCCAAACACCTGGGCGCGCAAGGAAGGCAATGGCCGCGTCTGGTACACCTCGATGGGCCATCGCGAGGACGTCTGGACGAACCCGACCTTTCAGCAGATTCTCGTCGGCGGCCTCAAATGGGCGCTCGGCGAAGTCCCGGCGGACGTGACGCCGAACCTCCAGACCGCGGCTCCCGGCGCTCACACAAATCCGCGTTACATCGAACTCAAGGCGGTGATGCCCGCGATCGCCGAGCCCAACACGTTGACGGCGCAGGAAAAAACCGAAGGCTGGAAATTATTGTAGGACGGCAAGACCGGCAACGGCTGGCGCAGCGCCAAGGCGGACAAATTTCCTGAACACGGCTGGACGATCCGCGACGGCGTGCTGACCGTGCATGACAACAAAGGGGAAGAGTCGGCGGGCGGCGGCGACATCATCACGCGCAAACGCTACAACAATTTTGAGCTGACGGCGGATTTCAAGATCACGCCCGGCGCGAACAGCGGCATCAAGATTTTCGTGCAGCCGGACATTTCGCCAGTGGACAAAAAGACCGGCCAGAAGACGGCGGTCGGCTCGGCCATCGGGATGGAGTTTCAGATTCTCGACGACGCGCTGCATCCCGACGCCAAACTCGGCAAGGACGGCAACCGCAAGCTCGGTTCGCTTTACGACTTGATCCCGGCACCGACCGACAAGCTGGTGAAGCCGGTAGGCGACTAGAATCACGCGCGCATC
>JANPGB010000552.1:0-3985 GCA_031423695.1 Verrucomicrobiota bacterium | reverse complement strand
GTTCAATTTCAGGTTTGGGCATGGGCGTTTCTGGGAACGCCGACGAGCCTGCTCTACGTTTGTAAATGCGTCAAGGCTTTTCTTTACAGATGTAGAGACTCGGCAAATGACCTCACCACCGCGCGAGTGGAGCGCGGCGTTCACGCCGCTTCAACGTCCAAACTGCAAGCGAGTCAAGGGTTCTATGCGCCTCGCACCTTTGGACAGTGAAGCGGGCTGAAGCCCGCGCTCCGTCACCCGGGTACACGATGCTCAATAGAGCGTCAGATTGCGCCAAACCGCTGTGTCAAAGTTTCCCGAAGCCGTCCCAGACTGAAAAGTCTGCTCCCGAGCAACGCCAAAATTTCAAGGGCTTTTGGCGGTACCAGCCTTGGCATTTTTTTTGCAGGGGAAAAACTGTGACCTGCGGGCTGGTGCCTGCAGGCCCTGCACTGGCGAAGCGACGGACGCCGGCGGGCAGGGATGAACCAACTCCGTCTTGAAAAACTATCAATTATGAACGCATTGACTCGATGGAATCCCATCAAAAATGAACTGTCGGAATGGAACCCGTTCCGTGAACTCGACGACCTCAACAGCCGTCTGTCCAGGCTCTTTGGCGGCAGCCTGCTAAACCGCCGCGCCGATGGCCAGGAAGACATCACCGTCGCCGAATGGGCGCCGCTGGTGGACATCACCGAAGACGACAAGGAATACGTCATCAAGGCCGAGCTGCCCGAGGTGAAGAAGGAGGAGGTGAAGGTGCGGGTTGAGGACGGAGTGTTGTATCTCTCCGGCGAACGGCGCTTCGAGAAGGAAGAGAAGGGCAAACGGTATCATCGCGTGGAGCGCGCCTACGGCTCGTTCACCCGCAGCTTTGCGCTGCCGGACGAGGCGGATCCGCAAAAGGTCCAGGCCGAATTCAAGGATGGCGTGCTGCATGTCCGCGTGGCCAAAAATCCGAATGCCCGGCCCAAAACCATTGAAGTGAAAGTCGCCTGAACCAATCCAAAGGCGAGGCCTTGGGCCGGTGCAGTGACCGGCCCATGGCTTCGGGCTTGGAACAACGAAACATCAAACCAAAGAAATGGAGTAAAAGATATGAAGACACGATTCACTCTTAAACACATTGGCGCAGCCCGCTTCGCTGCGGCTTTGGTCACAGTGGCTCTCGCCTCGACCTTGGTGGGCTCGCAGGCCGCCGGGCCGACCGCCAATGTTTCGACCAACACCTACGGAAGCGGCCAGCCATACACGACCACCGTTGAACGGCACAGTCAGGGCGGTTTGTCCGCCGTCGATCTGCACCAGGCATCCTTGCTGACTTCGCAATTGTTGACCCACGTCAACCAGGCGGCGCAGCAACTGGCCGATGCCCGGGCGGACGGCGCGCGAGCCGAGGTTGAGAAGGCGCAAACGCTAGCCAAGATTGTGCGCGCGCTGTTGCCCACCACCATCGTCATCACCGCGGTGACAGACGCCCAAGGCAAGGAAATCTATCGCGATGAACAGCGGGTTCAGGAAGATCAGATCCCCATTTTTTCGGGGGCGGTCACCATGGAAGTGGTCCAGCCGATCATTGAAGCCAAAAAAGATGAGGCGGCCTTGAAAGGCGTGCAACTCGCAGACGCCTCGCTGATCCGCACGGCGATGCTGGTGGATTTAAGTTATGCGGAGCGCAAACTCAAGCGGGCGGTCGAATTGATCACCAAGCCGCAGGAAGCCGCCGCGGAACTGGCGCTCATTCAAACCGAGGGCGTTCATTTCTATGAGCACAAGGAAGACAGTCCGCTCGTGGATGTGCAACACGCACTGCGGCTGGCGGAGCGCATGGTGCAGGAAAAAAAATACGAGGCCGCCAAGGCCAACCTGCAAACAGCCAAACTCCAGCTGGAGGCGTTTCGCGCGTTGGTGGATTCCAGCGCCGGCCAGCCAGTCGCCGATCTGGAAAAAGACATCCAAAAACTCTCGGGTGAATTGCAAACCCCTGGAGCGGCCGATAAAATCAGCGGCATGTGGAGCAAAGTCACCAGTTGGTTCAAGCGCGAACCCGGCCAAGCGCATCAGACCACCACCGGGGCACCGACCTCGGTGAAGTCGGGTTCGTGAACGCCGGAACCGGGACCGTCCGGCCATTCGCCGGACGGTTCCTCAACCTTCCAAACTGAAGAACTAAACGAAAGGAATTTGCCATGAATAGCGATGCTTTTAAAAAAACGCTGAGCAAACCAATGGTTGTTGGTGTTGTGACGCTGATTCTGGGCGTTCTGCTCGGCGTGGCCGCTGAAAAGTTTGCAGGCCGAAGTCCAGTTCTGGCACTTGGCGACCACTCGACCAACGTCGTTTTAGGTTCACCAAAACTCGCCACGACGAACCAGTTGATGCCGGACCCTTCCATCCCGGACCCGTTTGCGAACTGGGATCCATTCCGGGAAATGCGCAACATGCAGGCGGAGATGGATGAAATGTTCCGGCGCTCCATCGCGCGGTTTCACATGAATCCGCAGATGGACATCTTCAAGGACGACGCGGGTTATTCGCTGTCGCTGGACGTGCGCGAATTGAAGGACCGCTATGAAGTGCGCGCCTTCCTCCCGGACGCGAAAGCCTCCGACACGAAAGTCAACCTGGAAGGGAACCGGCTCGAAGTCGAGGTCACCCACCGGCAAACGGAGAAGCAGCAGAACACGAACAACGTGGCGACCACGACGGAATGGGGTCGCTACACCCAGATGGTGCAACTGGCCGGAAATTTGAAACGCGACCAGATGAAAGTGGAACGCAAGGAGCACGAGCTGCTCATCACCATTCCCAAAGCATAATGGGTCATGCAGGCACAAGAAATATCCCAACCTCGCGAACGGCACCCTTCCCTGGACAGGCCGCAGAATGCGGCCATCCGACCGGCGTATCGTGAGCGTTGGGCGTGCTGGAACATGCTTTCGCCGCGCGTTCGGAAACACGATGACCCAAGCGTCCGGCTCAGGCGATGTTCTGCCTGCGTTCCAGTTCGCCAGAACTTTTTTTGAACATTTTTTTTACCGTGTGTCAATATCCACGAAAACCGTGGGTGTCGCGGCGGCACTCACAGACTTATTCAGTTGCGTCGCACGCCGAAACAAACAGCGGATGACATGATTAAAGTTGAGAACCTGACCAAGCTATTTGGCACTAAACGGGCGGTGGATGGGAT
Source organism: Verrucomicrobiota bacterium (assembly GCA_031423695.1). Lineage (GTDB taxonomy): Bacteria > Verrucomicrobiota > Verrucomicrobiia > Limisphaerales > CAIQOK01 > CAIQOK01. The sequence goes on along the minus strand of JANPGB010000552.1, from coordinate 813 downwards.
TTCGTTCACGGTGGAACGCGGCGAGGTGCTGGGTTTTCTCGGGCCGAACGGCGCGGGCAAATCCACCACCATGCGCATGATCACCGGTTTCCTTCCCCCCACCAGCGGCTCGGTAACCGTGGGCGGCTTCGACATTTCTGACAAGCCGATTCCCGCCAAGAAACTCATGGGTTATCTCCCAGAAAACGCCCCTGCCTACACGGACATGACGGTATACGGCTTCCTGAATTTCACGGCGGAAATCCGCGGCCTGCGCGGTGCCGCGAAGAAGGCGGCGGTCCAGCGGGCGGTGGAGCTGTGCTTCCTCCAATCCGTCCTGCATCAGAATGTGGACACGCTTTCCAAGGGCTACCGGCATCGCACCTGTTTTGCGCAATCCATCATCCATGACCCGGACATTTTGATTCTGGACGAACCCACCGACGGGCTAGATCCCAACCAAAAGCACGAAATCCGGCAGCTTATCCGCCGGATGGGCGAGAAGAAGGCGATCATTTTTTCGACGCACATCCTGGAAGAGGTGGACGCGGTCTGCTCGCGCGCCATCATCATTGATCGTGGCACCATCGTCGCCAACGGCACGCCCCAGGAATTGCGGCGCAAATCCAAATGGGCGGGCACGGTGACTTTGCGCGTGAGCGGCATGGAAGCCAAGGCGGTGCAGGACAAATTGCGGCAACTCCGGTCGGCCCAAAACGTGACCTTGGAACCCAACGGCGCGCGCGTCTCGGTTACGGTGTTCCCGCGAATCGCCGGCGACGGTGATTTGACGCGCGATGTTTTGGAGGCCTCGAATGGCTGGCAGGTGTCCTG
>JANPGB010000551.1:0-2446 GCA_031423695.1 Verrucomicrobiota bacterium | reverse complement strand
GTTGGGCCCGTGCGTTTTCACGCCGGCGCGAATGAAGACGCGCAACGGTTCCGCCGCCGGTGCGGAAATGATTCCCGCAAACATGGCGATGACGATCAGGAGTTCAATTGTCTTTTTCATTTGGAATTTGGGAAACGGTTGAGGCAGAGAATGCGGAAAAATAGCCGGGATAGACATACCTCATTTGAGTCACGGCTGGCAGACGGGGAGGCTGAGTTTCGCGCGAAGCGAGGCCCAGGGTTCTTCCGCGGAAACGTCCACGATTCCTGGCTCGGCCGCTTTCGCCGGTGCGAGGATCGCAAGAAACACGAGCCGCTCGCGGAATGGATTATAGGTGCCGTGCACTTCCCCTTTCGGAACCAGAACCATTTCACCCGGCCCGAGGAGGCGATGCTCTTTCCCGATCCACTGTTCCGCGCGACCTGCCAAAACGTAGATGATCTCCTCGCGTGTCGGATGTGTGTGGAACGGATGCGAGAAACCCGGCTCCATGTTGGCGCGCACCATCATCAAATCCTGGTTCGGCACAATGTCGGAGCGGCAAAGCCATTCCTCGAGGGTCCACGGCGATTGAAAATCCACCTTCTCGGCCGCGGTGACAAAACGGCGATGTTCAATGTTCATGAGGCGAAGCCCTTATTTTTTCTTCGCCTTGCCGAACGATTTGGCAAATGGCGCTTTCAATTTTTTGAACTCGCGCGTTAGATTCGTCAACGACGCCTCCACCCCCATGCGCTCCAGCGAACTCGCGCCGACGAAACCAACCGCGTCCGTGTTCTTCAAAACGCGATCCGCATCGGAAGGAGTGTTGATCGGTCCGCCGTGCGCCAGGAAGAAAATGTCCTTCCGCACGCGGCTGGCGGCGTCGATGATTTCCTGGGTGCGCTGGATCGTGAAGTTCCAATCCACGACTGCTTTCTTCACGCCAATCGAACCCCCAACGGTCGTGCCCACATGCGCGATGATGGCATCCGCGCCGACCTTCGCCATTTCGACAGCTTCCTCCGGCGTGGCGACATAGACTACGGAAAACAGATCCATCTTCCGAGCGAGCGCGACCATCTCATATTCCTTCTGCACGCTCATGCCGGTTTCTTCGAGCACGCCGCGGAAATGACCGTCCACGATGGTGTGCGTAGGGAAATTATTTACGCCGCTGAAGCCCATCTCCTTCACCCTGCCCAACCAATGCCACATGCGGCGTCGCGGATCGGTGGCATGGACACCGCAGATCACCGGTACTTCCTCGACCACCGGCAGCACCTCGTATTCGCCGATCTCCATTGCGATGGCGTTGGCGTCGCCGTAGGCCATCAAGCCGCAGGTGGAGCCGTGACCCATCATGCGGAAGCGGCCGGAGTTGTAGATGATGATGAGGTCCGCCCCGCCCTTCTCGATGAATTTGGCGCTGATGCCCGTGCCCGCGCCGGCGGCGATGATGGCGTCGCCTTTTTTCAACGTGGCGCGCAGTCGCTCGACGACTTCCTTACGCTTGTACGGATTACCTTTTCCAGTCCATGGATTCGGCATAGTTCAATATTTTTTCTCGCTCGATTGGATTAACCGGCTCCGACATTTATTCCGGCGGATCAAAAACTGATGCGGCATTCACCGCACCGTGCTTCCGCCCCAGACCTAAACTCAAAAATGGTGGCTCGAGCGAACCGCCCTTTTTGTTGGATCGTAACGGCTGACCGCTTCAACTCGCTTTCGCGTCAGTCGCAGTTGCGCCCGCCAAATGCACCGCTTTGTAACCGCCAATGGTTTTGAAATACGCCAGCAACAGCAGATAGATCACGGCCATGGTGGCCGGAATGGCCGAGTCCGCCTGAAGCGTGTGACGATCGCCTCGAATGTCCGCGTCATGCACAGCCGTCTGATTTTCGGTGGCCTTGTTCTCCTTGATGGCGTCTTTGACTTCGCCGAGCTTTTTGCCATCGAGGCCGTTGACGTCCTTGAAGATCAGGAAGGAACTAGGCTTCTCGGCCCTGTATTCCGCGTAGAGCGCGGGATTGACCTTGGCCAGCTCCTCGCCGGCAAAACGATCCTTGGCGTAGCCCAACCCGGCGGAACCCACCAACCCGGCAGACATCATGCCGATGCCGCCCATGATCGAGATCGCCACCGCGCCAGTGCGGGGGAAACGATCCGAAGCGACGGCCAGCATCGTCGGCCAGAAAAAGGTCTTTCCGAGCGCATACACGCCGAGGGCGATAAACGCCATCGCGAAGCCGGAAATGTGACTGGTGAGATTGAGCCCGATGCAGGCGAGCGTGGCGCAAATGCAGAGCAACCCGACGGGCGAGATCTTGAGTGTCTTCTCAATGAAGTGCGCGCAGAAGCGCAGCGCGAACATGGCCGTTGAAGTAAAGATGAAGAGCCATTTGCCCTGCGCCGGCGTCAGGATGTTGCCGGTGATATTCTGGATCCAGCCGTCCGTGCCGAG
>JANPGB010000550.1:0-27301 GCA_031423695.1 Verrucomicrobiota bacterium | reverse complement strand
GGCACGACGTGGCTGGAGGAAGTCATCGGGTTGGCGGAAGCCGGTGGCGACGGTCTGGTGATTGCGAAGGAAATTTACGCCGAAGCTTTGGCGCACACCCAGGAACTGTGCGCGCCGTACGCCACGGTCATTGACATTGATCCCAAGAAGCTGCCGCCGGCGGCCACGGTCAACAAGTGGACGGCGGAACAATACGTCTCCGCGCTGCGCCACGACCAGGGCAACCCGGCATTCAACCCGAACGTGCGCCAACTGCTTCACGTGGGCTACAAGGTCGCGGCCAAGCTCGGGGACCGTTATCTCGACGCCCTCGAGGCCAACGAGGCCTCGGTGGCGAGGAATGTGACCCACAACCTGTTCGAGCGGCACGTCAAACCGCTCTTTTTGAAATAATCTGGCGCTCTCGGCCCGCCCCGTGAAAGACTCCACATCATGAAATTCATCCACGAAGATTTCATTCTGCAAACCCGCACCGCGCGGCGCTTGTATCACAGCTTTGCCGAGGACGAGCCGGTTCTCGACTACCACTGCCACCTCTCGCCCAAGGACATCGCCGAGAACCGCCAGTTCAAAAACCTGTTTGAAATCTGGCTCGAAGGCGACCACTACAAATGGCGCGCCATGCGTTCCAACGGCGTGGCTGAAAAATTTTGCACCGGGGACGCCGAACCGTTCGCGAAATTCCAGGCCTGGGCTGCCACCGTGCCGCACACGCTGCGCAACCCGCTCTACCACTGGACCCACCTGGAATTGCAGCGCTACTTCGGCATCAGCGAACTGCTGGACGAATCCACCGCCGCGCGCGTCTGGAAAAAAGCCAACGACCAGCTGGCCACACCCGAGCTGACCACGCAGGGCATCCTCAGAAAATTCAAGGTCAACGCCGTCTGCACCACCGACGACCCGGTGGACGATCTGCGTCATCACAAAGCCTTTGCCGCCTCCGGCCATGCCACCATCATGCTCCCCGCGTTCCGGCCTGACAAGGCCCTCGCCGTGCAGCAGTCGGAAGCCTTCAACGCCTGGGTGGCAAAACTGGCCGAAGCCAGCGACACGGACATCAGCAGCTTCTCCGACTTCCTCGCCGCGCTAAAAAAGCGCCACGACTTCTTCCATTCCCAAGGCTGCCGGCTGTCCGACCACGGCATGAACCAGGCGCTGGCGGATTTTTGTTCGGAGAAAACGGCGTCAGCCATTTTCTTAAAGGCGCAGAAGGGCAAGGCCGCCTCTCCGGAGGAAGCCGCGCAGTTCGGCTCGTTCATGATGCTGTTCTTCGGCAGGCTGGATTTCTCGAAAGGCTGGACCAAGCAGCTTCACCTTGGCGCGCTGCGCAGCAACAACACGCGGCTGCTGCGCCAGCTGGGGCCGGACACGGGTTTTGATTCCATCGGCGATTTTCCGCAGGCCAGCGCGCTCGCGGCGTACCTGGACAAACTCGATTCGGAAAATTCCCTGCCCAAGACGATCATTTACAACCTGAACCCGGCGGACAATTACGTCTTCGCGACAATGATTGGAAATTTCCAGGACGGCACCATTCCCGGCAAGATCCAGTTCGGTTCCGGCTGGTGGTTCCTGGATCAGAAGGAAGGCATGGAATGGCAGATGAACGCGCTGTCCAATCTCGGCCTGCTTTCGCGTTTCATCGGCATGATCACCGACTCGCGCTCCTTCATGAGCTATCCGCGCCACGAATATTTCCGCCGCGTGTTGTGCAACCTGATCGGCCGCGACGTCGAGAACGGGGAAATCCCCGACGACGATTCACTTGTCGGCCCAATGATCCGCAACATCTGCTACGGCAATGCCAGGCAGTATCTGGCCTTGCACATGAATGAAGCGGCCCCGGGCCGGAAGCGTCCGGCGGCGCGGGTGAAATAAGGGCTGCGATTTAGCTCAACAGAAGCAGCGGTGACGGCGCCTCATCGCGGGGAATTGCGCCGCGGAAAAAGCGGTGATCAAAGGGTGTGAAGCTCACCCACTTTGAAAACCAAAAGCTTGGCGCAGCGGATTCTGGCCGAAAGCCGGCCGCCCGCTCCTCAAGCGTCCTCAAGGCGTCACCGTTACCGGTGACAAGACAAACATACAAGCGCGACTGTGTCGCAGACCAGCCGCAGCGCGAACCAACGGAGCATGGGTTTTGAATTTATCAAACGCTTTACTTCTTGCGCAGCCTGCTGCGGCTGATCCCGCCCGGCGCGGGACACAGCCGCGCTCCGGCGGAGCCGGACATCGCCGTCAGGGAATGGCCAGACGATTGGTCGCAACGCCAGTGTTTTCAAAAGCCTTCTGCAAACTTGCCGGGCTGAACTGCTGCACGCTGGCGTCGGCCATCAAAATGTTTCCCTGATTCACATGCAGTTCCTTTGTCCAGCCAACCATTTCGTTCGTGCCGAGCGAATGCAGGCCCGGCGGCAGCGCAACATTTTTCACCGCCAGGTTGCGATCCCCGGCGAGGAACATGGTTGGGTTGGTGCCCACGGCGTCCACGCCAACGAAGTAGCTGGTGTTGGTGTTGCCGAGGAAAGGAATCTGTTCGTATCTTTCGTTCAAAGCGCAAGTCCAACAAGTCGCTCTGCGTCGGTTGGAATCGACGTCCGCAGGGCATAATAAAAATTTCGGCGTGTTGAGTTCGTTGGACATCACTTGGAAGTGCCGCCAAGCCGTTCCGCCTTCGACCAGCTCCATCGTTCCGCCATTTGTCACCGAAACATTCATGGGGAATTTGTCGTTGTTGTCTCCCTGCCAAATCCGAAAGGCCAGGCCGACTTGTTTGAGACTGTTCATACAAGAAATTCTCTCTCCGCGGGCGCGCTGCATCCTCGGTCTTAAAAGTTGAGGCAAAAGGATAGCGACCACCAGTAACAACACGGCAATGACGATCAGCACTTCCACCATCGTCAAAGCATGAACTCCGTTTTGGACAGGGCGAGTTTTCATCGGATAAACCTTTTCTTAATTTTCCGGGTGTGCCAGCGGCGGTCCAGCCAGCGCGCAAGCAGGATAAGCAGCAGGAGCAACAGCAGCAACCACAACAGCCATTGCGTGGCATTTAGGCTTTCGCGCGCGGCCTGTTTGAGTTCTTGCGCGTAAGTTGGCTCGTTTGAAACCACGTCTGCCACTGGTGAAATGAATGGAGGCTCAACGACCGGCGTGACTGGCGAGTTGGTTGGCGGATTTGTTTCTGTCAAGATTTCTTCGGGCGTTGATGTCTGCTGACGCAGCAAACGATTGTTACCGGAAGAAACATTCCGCGAGGGCTGAATCGATACGGGTGATGGTTTTGGAGAACCCGGCGACGCTTCGGCAACGCGCGAGCCAGTGGAAGTTGAAACACGATTTGATATGCTGCCATGAGAATACGCATTGGGCACAGGCCTTGGTTTATTGCCGGGAGTAGGCGTGGATGACCCGGAGCCGCCGCTTGCCAAACTCGTTGGTGGAAGTGTGGGAAGCACGAGGTCTTCCGTCACGGTTTCTTCGGAAGCCAGCAACGCGTCGGAAGATTCTTCTACATGGCCATCGGCGAACAACAGATTGCCTGTGCGTCCATGCGGGCCGAGCCACCAATGATTCTGTCGCGGATCGGGATCTGGAATCGTTATGATTGTGCAGGATTCGGCTTTGCCGCCGAGGTTGCTGTCGCCAGCAAGCACGGCATTTGGTAGACTCGGATCGGCTTTTAATCCGATAAGATAACTCACGTTGTGATTGTCAAACTGAGCAAAATTCGTCGCTGGCCATCGTAACTGGTCGCTCGGACACGCCAGCAATTTCGGAATGACGAGTTCGCGGGCGAGCGGGCGGAAATGTTCGTAGCCGAAAAAAAAGCAGCCTTGAATTTGATAACCTTTGGTAACGAATTCGAGTGAGCCGCCATCGTTTGTAGAAACCTGCGTTGGAAATTTTCCGCCGTGATCGTGCGCGAACAAATGGAACGCGAGGCCGACGTGTCGAAGATTACCGGCGCATTCCACGCGTTTGGCCCGCTCCTTGGTCCGCCCGGGCGTCGGCAGCAATAGCGCGGCCAGGATGCCGATAATCGCAATGACCACCAACAACTCGATCAAAGTGAACGCTCCCCTTCCACGACTCATGTGCGCCGGATCCATACGTTGGCAACATTCAGCACTACCTATGCCGCGAAGCAATGCTGGAAAAGCCGCTAGGTCAAAAATGAAAACTGCGTGGGCTTCACGCATTCGGCGTGAAGCCCACGCTTTTCCAAAACGACCGGATCGTCAACAGGACCGCTGGATCAGCGCCAATACCCGCGAATCCAGACGTGTCCGTGTCCGTGCCGCGCCCAGCGGCCGGGAATCCACAGCGCATGCGGGTGCGGTCCCACGGCCCAGCGCCCGCCGATCCAGAACCAGTGCCCGCGCCATTCCCAACAGCCCGGAATCCAGACAAATTCCGGGCCGGGCGCCATTCCCACCACCTCCACCTGCGGCGGCGGCGGGGCTGCGATCACAACCGCTTCGCCGCCGGCCGGGGCCGGTTCCCGCACGTAAACCACGCGCCGTTCCACGCAACCGCTGCCGAGTAAAAGGGTGCCGACCAGGGCCGTTCCCATAAACCAGCCAGATAATTTCGCTTTCATGATTAATGACTTTTTTGTCTTTTGATATTCGACAAAACCGCCGGAGAATTATTCCTCCGTCACGTACAGCGCCTTCAAACTTTGGCCTCGCTCGCCGTGAGCATTGCGCCCGCTTCCGCAAAATCCTCGCCGATGGCCCCGGCCTTTTCCCCGGCGTGTTCCTTGGCGATGAGAATGTAGATCGAGGGAATCACCAGCAGCGTGAAGATCGTGCCGAGCGCCATGCCGGACACGACCACCAGGCCGATGGAGTTGCGCGCCGCCGCGCCCGCGCCGGTCACCAGCGTGAGCGGGAAATGGCCGCACACCGTCGCCACGCTGGTCATCAGCACGGGGCGCAAGCGCGTCAACGCGGCTTCGCGCACGGCCTGGATTTTCGTCAGGCCGGTGCGCTGGAGCTCGTTCGCGAACTCCACGATGAGGATGCCGTTCTTGGTCACCAGCCCGACGAGCGTGACGAGGCCGACCTGCGCGTAGATGTTCAACGTGGTCGTCCAGCCGTCCGTCCAGAAGTGCAGGTTTGGGTTTGGAAATTTCAGGAAACAGAAAATCAGCGCGCCGAACATCGCCAGCGGCACGGAGCTGAGAATGATGATGAACGGGTCGCGGAAGCTGTTGAACTGCGCGGCCAGCACGAGGAAGATCAAGGCCAGCGCCAGTGCGAACGTGGGCAGAAAGGAATTGCCTTCCCGCCGCAACTGCCGCGATTCGCCCGTGTATTCCAGCTTGTAGCCCTGCGGCAGAATCTTCGCCGCCTCCCCTTCAAGGAACTTCAGCGCCGTGTCGAGCGGTTGGATGGCCACGCCCGAAATCTTCACCGCGTTCAGCTGTTGAAAGCGGTTGAGCGCGCGCGGCGTGGTTTTTTTCTTGAACGTGGCGAAGGTGCTCAAAGGAATGAGCTTGCCGCCCGGGCCTTGCACATAATTGTTCTCGAGCTGCGCTGGCTCCAGCCGTTCCACGCGCTTCAACTGCGGGATCACCTTGTAGCTGCGCCCGGCAAAGTTGAAGCGGTTCACAAAATTCCCGCCGACGAGCGCGGCCAGGTCCGAACCCACCGTGGCCATGTCCAGTCCGAGCGCGGCCACCTTGTCGCGGTCCAGCACCAGCTCGACTTCCGGCTGGTCAATCTTCGTATCAATGATCGGCGGGAAGGCGAACATCCCGTTGGTCGCGGCCATCTGCTGCAACCGCTGGGCATAGCCGAGAATCTCCTCCGACTCAGCCGTGGCGGACAAAATAAATTCCACCGGGAAATCGCCGCCGCCCGGTAGAGCGGGCGGCGCGACCATCATGGCGCGAACACCGGGAATGGTGTTCACCTGGGCCTGCACCTCCGGAATGATTTGAAACACGGTGCGCTTCCGTTGGCCCCACGGTTTCAGCACCATGCCGCTGATGCCGCCGTCGGGAAAGGTGAGCTGAAACGTGCGATCTGTCTCGGGTACGCTCATGAGCTTCTTGTTCAACGCTTCGGTATAGAAGGTCGTTTGATCAATGGTGGCGTCGGCGGCGGCTTCCACGAGGCCGAGTGAAAAACCCTGGTCTTCCGCCGGGGCCAGTTCCTTCGCCTGCCAGGCCATGTTAAACATCAGCACCGCGAGAATCGTCAGGCCAATCCAGACCACGTAAACCGCCGGGCGCGCCCGCAGCGTCGCGTCCAGAATACGGGCGTAGAATTTCCGCAGGCGGTCAAATCCGTGGTTGATCTTCGCGGTCAGTCCATGTTCCTCGCGCTCGTGACTGAGCAGTTTCGCCGACATCATCGGCGAGAGCGTCAGCGCCACGACGCCGGAGATGAAGACCGCGCCGGCCAGCGTCAGGGCAAACTCGCGGAACAGCGAACCCGTCAACCCGCCTTGCAAACCGACGGGCGCATACACCGCCGCCAGCGTAATGGTCATGGCGATGATCGGCCCGATCAATTCCCGCGCGCCCACCAGCGCGGCGTTCGTGGGCGTCAGGCCGTTGCGGATGTGCCGCTCCACGTTCTCCACGATCACGATGGCGTCGTCCACCACGAGGCCGACCGACAGCACGACGGCCAGCAGCGTGAGCAGGTTCAGCGTGAAGCCGAACAACTGCATGAGAAACACCGCGCCGATCAGCGAGATGGGAATCGCCACCAGCGGAATCAAGACCGACCGCAGCGAACCAAGAAAAAGAAAAATCACAATGGCCACGATGGCGAGCGTCTCGGTCAGCGTCTTGATGACTTCGCGCAGCGCGTCGTCAATGTACTTCGTCGCGTCGTAGGCAATGCGGCCCTTCAAGCCCACGGGCAGATCGCTCTGGATGGCCGCCATCTCCTTGCGCAGCCGCTTGATCACGTCGAGCGAGTTCGCGTTGGGCAAAGTCCAGATCCCCATGAACACCGCGCGTTCGCCGGTGAACCGCACTTCCGTATCGTAATCTTCCGCGCCGAGCGCCACGTCCGCCACGTCGCGCAGACGCACGAGGTTGTCGCCGGACTGGCGCAGGACGAGGTTTTGAAATTCCTCCACCGAACGCAGGTCGGTGTTGGCGGTGAGATTGATCTGCACGAGCGAACCCTTGGTGCGGCCCACGGCGGAAAGAAAATTGTTCGCCGCCAGCGACTGCCGGACCTGGTTGGGGCTGATGTTGTAGGCCGCGAGCCGGTCGGGCTTGAGCCAGATGCGCATTGCGAAGGTGCGCCCGCCCAGAATGTCCGCGCGCTGCACGCCTTCCAGCGCGGAGAGGCGCGGCTGCACCACGCGCACGAGATAATCCGTGATCTGGTTTGCCTCCAGAATGTCCGACGTGAAGCTCAAATACGCCGAGGCGAAGCGCGAGTCGGCCGATTCAATGTTGATGACCGGCACCTCGGCCTCGGGGGGCAGATCGCGGCGGACCTGGTCCACCTTCGAGCTGATTTCCGAGAGCGCTTTGTTTGCGTCGTAGTTGAGCTTGAGGCGCGCGGTGATGGTCGAGAGGCCGAGCTTGCTGGCGGATTGAAGATACTCGATGCCGTCCGCCGCCGCGATGACGCGCTCCAGCGGCTGCGTGATGAAGCCGCGCACGAGTTCTGCCGGCGCGCCGACGTAGGCGGTGGTGATGGTGACGGTCGCGTTTTCGCTGCGCGGATACTGCCGCACGTTGAGCGAACGGATGGCCTGGAACCCGGCGATGAGAATCACCAGGTTCACCACGACCGCCAGCACGGGCCGCTTGATGAATAAGTCGGTAAAGGATTTCATGGGCGAATGGAAATGAGCCGTGCGATCAACTGTCCGACGGTTTCTTGCCGGCTTCCGGTGAAATCTCGTTGTTCTCCACCACGCTCATGCCGTTGCGCAGTTTGAAGAGGCCGGAGCCCACCACGCGGTCGCCGGGTTTCAATCCCGACTCCACGTTCACAAAACCCCCGCGCCCGCGGCCCGTGCGGATAAACTGCTGCCGCACCACCAGGCTGCCCGGCGGGGCGTTGGTGGCGGTGGCCGGAATGACGACGTAAACCGAATCGCCAAACGGAGCGCTCAAGATGGCGGTGGCGGGAACCGCCAGGACCTTCTGTTCCTCTGGCAAAATTACTTCCATCCGCGCGAACATGCCGGGGCGCAGCAACTCGCCGGGGTTTTCAAACGTCGCCTGCACCCGCACGCTGCGCGTCACCGGATCCAGGTCGGGATTGATGGCGGTCAGCACGCCCTCGAACTGCTGGCCGGGAAACGTGTCGGAAACCACGCGCACTTTCAGGCCGGCCCGCAATTGCGACAGTTCTTGTTGCGGCAGGGAAAAATCCCCGTACACCGGCGAGAGCGCCGTCAACGAAACGATGGCCTTGCCGTGATCCACAGATTCACCCAGGTTCACCTGCCGGATGCCGGTGCGACCGGCGAACGGCGCGCGGATGGTTTTCTTTTCAATGATGGCGCGGATGTTGTCGGCATTGGCCAGGCTGGTCTTGGCCGCGATCTCGGCGGCGTCCAACTCGGCCTGCGACACCGTGTTTTCCTTCCGCAGGTTTTGCAGGCGCTTGAGATTGAGGGCGTCCCATTCTTGCTGCGCCGCGACGCCGCGCAACTGCGCCTCCTCGGCAGAGGTGTCGAGCTGCACGAGCAGGTCGCCCTGGGCCACGACCGCGCCGGATTCAAAGGCGATTGCCTTCACCGTGCCGGCCAGTTCGGGCGTGATGGTGATGCCTTGGACGGCGGCGATGGAACCGATGGCCGTCAGCGTGTTCGGCCATTTTTCCTCGTGGGCGGCGAAGGCGGACACGGTTTCCGGCGGCGGCACGAAGCTTTTGCCGGCGTCAATCAGCGTTTTGATCTGCAGCGTCTTGACTCCGGCAAGACCGCCGAAGATGACCACCACCAGCACCAGGGCAACTATTACATTTCGTTTCATAAATTATTTCCGGGTTCGACTCGCTTTGGGGGCTGGCTTTTTCACGGTGCCGGCGCCGGTCAGAAACAGTTCCACCACGCGCTCGGCCGTGGCCCGGTTCAGGCGGCAGTTGGACACCATCAAATTCGCCATCAGGTAGGAGTTGGCCTGTCCGTAAAATCCAAACGCCAGCTCCCGGCTGGTGAACTTGGAACTCAACTCGCCGGTTTCCAAGGCCTGCTTCAGCAGCGAGTGGATGAATTCAAAATTCCGCTCGCATTGGTCCAAATAGCGCAGGCCGGCGGGCAGTTCGCCCGGCGAGGCAAACGCCGTGGCCAGCGAGATGCGCATCAGCTCCCGGTTCTCCCCGAAGTAATCGAACAAGCCGGTCAGAATCTCAACCAGTTGCGGCCGCAGCCCGGTGACGCGCACGGTCGCTTCCTTCATGAGTTGCAACTTCTTATCGTGGGATTCGCTTACCAGCGCCTGAAACAAGCCTGCCTTGTCCTTGAAATAATAATACAGCGCGGGCTTGGACACCCTGGCGTCGCTTACGATCTGCTGCACGGACGCGGCGGCGTAGCCGCTGTGGGCAAAGCATTTCACGGCCGCGCGCAGAATCTGCGCCCGGGTCTCGGTGGGAATTGCAACTTTGGCCATGACCTACCGAACGGTAGGTAGTTCGGCAGGAGCTGTCAAACAATTTTTTACCGGGCGCCGCCGGGCGTGCCCGCGCGGCGGGATGGAACGCCCGCGCCCGGCGCCGCCGGGCGTGCATTGGAGATTGAAACCGGCGGCGCAGTTTCTTACGGTGGCGGGGTTGTCAGCGCAGGAAACCCATTTTGAAACCGGAAAATTTTATGATCAGCAGGCTTGAACACATTCTGGGCGTAACCGCCGCGGCCGCCCTCCTCCTCGCCACCGGCTGCAAACCGGCCGGCGAAAGTGCCGGTGGCGCGGAACCCATCAAAGTCGGCGAGTTCGCCTCGCTGACCGGCAAGGATGCCACGTTCGGCATCTCCTCGCACGAAGGCACGCTTCTGGCGATCGAGGAAATCAATGCCGGCGGCGGCGTTCTCGGCCGGAAACTGCAGCTCTTCACGGAGGACACCCAGTGCAAGGCTGGCGAATCCGCCACCGTGGTCAACAAGCTCATCGCCCGCGATGGCGTGGTGGCCGTCCTGGGCGAAGTGGCGTCAAGCCGTTCGCTGGAGGCCGCCCGCATTTGCCAGGACAGCAAAACGCCCATGGTCTCGCCCTCGTCCACCAATCCCGACGTGACCAAGACCGGCGATTTCATTTTCCGCGTCTGTTTCATTGATCCCTTTCAAGGCACGGTCATGGCGAACTTTGCCACCAAAACCCTCAAGGCCCGGCGCGTCGCCGTGCTCACGGACGTGAAAAGTGATTACAGCAAAGGGCTGGCGAAGTTTTTCAAGGAGCGCTTCAAGGCCAACGGCGGCGAGATTGCGACTGAACTCGACTACAACGGCGGTGACAAGGACTTCAAGGCGCAACTCACCACCATCAAGGGCGCGAACCCGGACGGCGTCTTTGTGCCGGGCTATTACACCGAGGCCGCGTTGATCTGTGTGCAGGCCAAACAGCTCGGCCTCAATGTGCCGCTCTTCGGCGGCGACGGCTGGGAGTCTTCCAAGCTCACGGAGATCGGCGGCGCGGCGGTGGAGGGCAATTATTTTTCCACGCATTACAGCCCCGCCGTCGGCGCCGGCCTGAGCCAGCGGTTTGTGGCGAACTATCGCAAGCGCTGGAACAATCAGACCCCGGACGCCCTCGCCGCCTGCGGCTATGATTCCGCGCTCGTGCTCGCGGATGCCCTCCGGCGCGCGGGCAGCACCGACGGGCAGAAACTCCGCGACGCCCTGGCCGCCACCAAGGCCTTTCCCGCCGTCACCGGCACCATCACGATTGACGCCAACCGCGACGCCTCGAAGGCGGCCGTGATTCTTCAGGTGAAAGACGGCCAATTCAAATACTTGGAAACGGTCGAGCCGTGAGGCAAGCGGGCGGCGATTTTAACCGTTGCTAGATGAACGAATTCCTCCAGCAACTCATCAACGGTCTGGCCTTGGGCGCGATCTACGCGCTCATCGCACTCGGCTACACGATGGTCTATGGCGTTTTGCGCTTCATCAACTTCGCGCACGGAGACGTCTTTATGCTCGGCGCCTTCGCCGGCTATTATCTCGCGCCCGTCATCAGCGGCTGCCTGCCGATGCCCTCGTATCTGGGCGGTGCGCTGGTTCTGGCCCTGTCCATGGCCATCTGCGCGGGCCTCGGCATGTTGATCGAAGTCCTTGCTTACCGCCCGCTCCGTAAACGCCCCAAGCTCACCGTGCTCATCACCGCCATCGGCGTGTCGCTCTTTATCGAATACACCTGCCAGCACGAGGCCGTCTTCGGTGCCGCGCCACGGAAGTTTCCGGATCTCATACCCTTCAAAAATCTGGACCTGGGCGGCGTGGCCCTGAACACGAGCCAGCTGGTGGTGCTCGTCACGAGTGTGCTGCTGCTGCTCGCCCTGCGGTTTGTTGTCCAGCGCACCAAGATCGGCACCGCCATGCGCGCTGTCTCCTTTAACGAGCAGGCCGCCGCGCTGATGGGCGTGAACATCAACTCCGTCATCTCCTTCACCTTCGGCCTTGGCTCGGCGCTGGCCGCGGCGGGCGGGATTTTATACGCCATGAACTATTCCAGCATCGACCCGATGATGGGTGTGCAGACCGGCTTGAAGGCCTTCGTGGCCGCCGTGTTTGGCGGCATCGGCAACCTGCCGGGCGCGGCGCTTGGCGGCCTGATCCTCGGCCTGGTGGAAACCTTCGCCGGCGGCATTCCCGGCCTGTCGAATTATCGCGATGGCATCGCCTTTGCCATTTTGATTCTGATGCTGCTCTTCAAACCCGCCGGCCTGCTCGGCAAAGCCACGGTGGAGAAGGTATGACAACCTCCAATTTCTTCATCCGATGAATTCCGGCGCCAAACGATTTCTGCTCCTCGCCATCTTGGTGGCGGCGGTCGTGTCGTATTTCTCCGCCCAGTTCAACCGCTATTACCTCGGCCTGGCAATCGATGTCGGCATCAACATCATTCTGGCCGTCAGCCTTAACCTCATCAATGGCCACACCGGTCAGTTCAGCTTGGGCCACGCGGGCTTCATGGCCGTGGGCGGCTACACCGCCGCCGCCTTCACCCTGGCCGCCGCCAGGATTCTGCCGCCCGCCCTGGTGCCGGCCGGCTTTCTCCTCGCGCTCGGGCTGGGCGGTTTGCTGGCCGCCCTGGCCGGACTCGCCGTCGGCGTGCCGACGCTCCGGCTGCGCGGCGATTATCTCGCCATCGTCACGCTCGGCTTCGGTGAAATCATCCGGGTCCTCCTGCAAAACATGGAGTCCGTCGGTGCGGCGAGCGGATTGAAGGGGATTCCCGGCCACACTAATTTCTTCTGGGCCTGGGCGCTGGCCGCGGGGACGGTGTTCGTGGTCACCTGCCTGGTGAACTCCACCTATGGCCGCGGCTTCATCGCCGTGCACGACGACGAAGTCGCCGCCAGCGCCATGGGGGTGAACCCGGTGCGCTACAAGGTCACCGCGTTTGTCATCGGCGCTTTTTTTGCGGGCATTGCGGGCGGGCTGTACGCCCACCAGAAACAATTCCTCTCGCCGACCGGCTTCGATTTCATGAAATCCATCGACCTCGTGGTGATGGTGATCTTGGGCGGCATGGGGCGCACGGCGGGCGTGATCGTCGCGGCGATCCTGCTGACGCTGCTGCCGGAATTCCTGCGCGGCTTCGCCAGCTACCGCATGATTCTCTACGCGCTGCTGATCATCGGGCTGATGCTCGCCCGGCCGCAGGGCTTGTTCACTTTTGGCAGGGGCAGGGGAGGCCGGACATGAGCCCGCCGCTGCTCAAACTTGAGAAGGTGACCATCCGCTTCGGCGGGTTGACGGCGGTCTCGGAACTGGATCTGGCCATCGCCACGGACGAGCTGGTCGGCCTCATCGGTCCGAACGGCGCGGGCAAGACGACGGCGTTCAACCTCATCACCGGCGTCTATCAGCCGACCGCCGGCGCGATCGCGTTTCAAGGCCGGCCGACGGCAAAACTCAAACCGCATCAGCTCGCCGGGCTCGGCATTGCGCGGACGTTTCAGAACATCCGCCTGTTCGCCTCGATGAGCGTGTTCGACAATGTCCGCACCGCCCTTCAGTTGCATCGCCCGCATGGTGTGCGCGACGCGCTCTGGCGCGGACAGGGTTTTCGCGACGGGGAAGCGGCAGTGGAAAAACAGGTGATGGAACTGCTGGAGATTTTCCATCTCGGCAAGTTCCGCGACGAACTGGCGAAGAGCCTGCCTTACGGCGAACAGCGCCGTTTGGAAATTGTCCGCGCGCTGGCCACGCAGCCCAGGCTCCTGCTGCTGGACGAACCGGCGGCGGGCATGAACCCGACCGAGAAGGCCGCGCTGACGAAGCTGATCCGCTTCGTGAAGGAGAAATTTCAGATCGCCGTGCTGCTGGTCGAGCATGACATGAAGGTGGTCATGGACATCTGCGAGCGCATCGTGGTGCTGGATTACGGTGTGAAAATCGCGGAAGGCTCGCCGGCAGAGGTGCGTGCGAACCCGAAAGTCATCGAAGCGTATCTGGGGGACTAGGCGATGCTCGAACTCAAAAATCTCGCGGTCAGTTACGGCGCCATCAACGCGCTGCACGGCATTTCGTTGTCCGTGCCGGCGGGCAGCATCGTCACCTTGATCGGTAGCAACGGCGCGGGCAAAAGCACCACGCTCCGCACCATCTCCGGCCTGGTCAAGCCGCAGTCCGGGGAAATTCTTTACGCCGGCCGGAACATCGCGGGCTTGCCGCCGCATGAGATCGTCCGGCGCGGGCTTTCGCAGGTGCCGGAAGGCCGGATGATTTTCGCGAACCTCACCGTCCATGAAAACCTGAGGATGGGCGCGTATCTTCAGAAGGACAAAGCGGTGATCCGCCACGAAATGGAACTGGTCTTCGCCACGTTCCCGCGCCTGCTGGAGCGCGAGAAACAAATTGCCGGCACGCTCTCGGGCGGCGAACAGCAGATGCTCGCCATCGGCCGCGCGCTGATGAGCCGGCCAAAGTTTCTGATGCTGGACGAGCCGTCGCTGGGCATTGCGCCGCTGCTGGTGAAAACCATTTTTGAAAAGGTCGTGGAGATCAACCGCGAGCGGGGCATCACGATTTTGCTCGTGGAACAGAATGCCAACCGGGCGCTGGAAATTTCCCAATCCGGCTACGTGCTGGAAACCGGCCGCATCATCCTGTCCGACACTTCCGCCGCGCTGCGCCAGGATCCGCAGGTGCGGAGCGCGTATCTGGGCGGGTGAAGCCCGGCGCGCGTGGCCGGGTGATTACTCCACGCGGATGCTTTTCCGGATTGTTTCCAGCATCGCGGCGGACTCGTCGGTGGGCGAGGTGATGTAGCTGATGCTCACACACTGGCCCTTGGGGTTGCGAGTGATGAAACGGTGGCTGCGCAGGTCGGGCGTTGCGCTCTTCGGAGACTTGCCAGTATGGGAAAGCTGCACGCCTGGCTCGCGGTAGTCGGTGGTGAACGCTTCCCGTTTGAACGACTCGGGTGCGGTCTTGTCATTCGCGGCAAAGGATGCTTGCAAATAGTCGGCGGCCTTCCTGTTGTCGTCGAACTGCACCAGCCGCACGGCGTTGGCTGCGGGTAAATTGAAAAGCGGACGACCGGGTGGAGCTAACCCATGCGTCTCTCCGTAATGGAGGAAATTCTTTTCTTTCAAGCTTCCGCCAAATGGTTAGTCGCATCGCCCTCAGTCCGTCGAGCGCGGCGTCCACCAGCCGCGGGCCGGGAAGCAATGTGGAGCGCCGGTGTGGCGATCTCGAACGGCCGGCCCGCGGCCGGCCCGCCGGAAAAATAATTTGGTTTTCCTTCCGGCGCGCCTTGCGTGAAACTGGCGGACAAATGAACCGCGCTGTGTTTCTTGACCGCGATGGCACGATCGTCGCCGAAAAAAATTACCTGCACCGCCCCGAAGACGTGGTGATCTTTCCCGGCGCGGGCGTGGCGCTGAAACGGCTGCAGGACGCGGGTTTCAAGCTGTTCATCGTTTCCAACCAGTCCGGCGTGGGGCGCGGCTACTTCACCCTGGCGGACGTGGACGCGGTGAACCGGCATCTCTGCGTGGAGCTGGCGCGCGACGGCGTGCGCTTTGAGAAGATTTACATCGCCCCCGAGGCCCCGGACGCGCCCAGCCGCGGGCGCAAACCCTCGCCGCAATTTCTCCTGGATGCCCGGGATGAATTCGGCCTCGACCTCGCGCAGAGCTACATGGTCGGCGACAAGCTGATTGATCTGGAATGCGGCTGGAACGCCGGCGTGAAGTTGAGCCTGCTCGTCCGCACCGGCTATGGCGCCGCCCTGGAGCGGGAATCCCCGGGCAAACTTTCGGCGGCCAGGGTGGTGGAGGATTTGCCGGCAATGGCCGAGGTGATTTTGAGTTCCTGCTGAGCGCTGCCTGTGGTGCCTTACCGCATCAGGAACAGTCCCGCCAGCACCACCGCGTTGACATAGACCGCCGCGAGCGCGTCGTCCACGGTCACGCCCCAGCCGCCGGGCAGCGACTGGCTTTGTCGCACCGGCCAGGGTTTGAGGACGTCGAAAAACCGGAACGCGGCAAACACGCCGAGCGTGGGGAGCAGCTGGGGTGGCGCGAAGAAAAATCCGGGAGCCGGGAAGGGATGATTTTGCCACAGCAGCAGGATGACCCAGCCAGCGAAGCACAAGGGGATGGCCGTGATTTCGTCCAGCACGATGGAGCCGGGGTCGGACTGCCCGAGGATTTTTTCACCGACACCGCACAGCCAGACCGAAAGCGCGAGGCCAAGCAGGGTGCCGCCGAGAAACAGCCAGAGATTTCCGGGGAGCAGCAGCAGCGCGAACCAGCCGAGGCCGACGACCGAGCCGAACGTCCCCGGCGCAAAGGGAATTCGTCCGCTGCCAAAACCTTGGGCGATCCAGAGCAGCAGGGGGTTCACATGTCGTCCAGGTAGAGCGCGCGGTTGCGCCAGAGATACAGCCAGCCGGAGGTGAAGGTGAGCAGGATGGCCAGCCACTTGGCGGCTTCCGAAAACCAGACCACCCAGGACTGGCCGCTGATCTGCCAGCCGAAAATCACGCGGCCGAACGCGCCCCAGTCGGCGAAGGCGTGCAGCACAAAAATCGCGATGATGGCCGTGATTTGCGAGACGGTCTTGTGCTTGCCGAAACCCTCGGCGGCGAGCACCACGTTCTTGGATGCCGCCAGCATTCGCAGCCCGGTGATGGCCAGTTCGCGGGCCACGACCAGCACGGCCATCCACGCGGACAGCCAGTGGACGCCCACGAAGGCGATGAACGCGGAGCACACCATGATCTTGTCCGCGAGCGGGTCCATGAGGATGCCGAAGTTGGTGATGAGCTGTCGGCGGCGGGCAATCTCGCCGTCGAGATAATCCGTGATGCCGGCGAGGCAAAACAAAATAAGCGCGATGGTTTCATGGAACCGCACCTGCGAAAACATCACGAGCAGCAGCGCCACTGTCAGGAGGAAGCGGGACGCGGTCAGTTTGTTCGGCAGGTTCATGCGAATTTCTACGGCAGAATTTGGGGCAAGCAACCCGCGGATGTAAATTCTATTCGTAGAATCAGCGCCCGGAAGCATAGATTCCTCTTTCGATTTTCCCGCCTGCGGACTAGTTTCCCGCCATGCGCGATGCATCATTAAATTTTCTCCGAACCTTCGTCAACACCTCCAGCCCCACCGGCCACGAAGTCCGCGGCCAGCGCGTCTGGCTCGACTACGCCAAAAAATTCGCCGAGGAAACTTTCTCCGACGCCTACGGCAACTGTGTGGCCGTGCTGAACAAGGGCGGTTCCCCGCGCATCATGCTCGCCGCGCACGCGGACGAAATCGCGATGGCCGTGAACTACATTGACGACAACGGCTTCATTTATGTCCGCAAGATGGGCGGCATTGACGCCGCCATCACCAAAGCGCAGCGCGTCATGGTCCACACCCGCAGTGGCGGCGTCAAAGGCGTGGTCGGTAATGTCGCGCCGCATCTGACCAGCAAGGACGGCGACGCCAAGCCGCCGAAGATTCACGAAATCTTCATCGACATCGGCGTCAGCTCACGCAAAGAGGCCGAGGAACTGGTGCGCGTCGGCGACCCGATCACCCTGACGGACGAGTTCGACATTCTGCGCGGCGACCTCGCGGTGGCCCGTGCTTTTGACAATCGCATCGGCACGTTCGCCGTGGCCGAGACACTGCGGCTGTTGAAGGAATCGAAGATCAAATTACATGCCGAAGTCTGCGCCGTCTCGAACGTGCAGGAGGAAGTCGGCCTGCTCGGCGCGCGGCAGATCGCCTACTCGCTCAAGCCGGACATCGCCCTGGTGGTGGACGTGACACACGCGACGGATTATCCCACCGTGAGCAAGGCGCAGCACGGCGACACCAAGGTCGGCGCCGGTCCCGCCATCACCCACGGCGGCTGCAATCATCCGAACGTCGTTGCCCGGCTCGAAGAAGTGGCGAAGGCGAAAAAAATTCCGCTCCAGCACGAGGCGATGTCCGCATCGAGCGGCACGGACACGGATGTGATTTTCTGGACGCGGGGCGGCATTGCGAGCGCGCTGATCAGTTTACCGAACCGTTACATGCACTCGCCCGTCGAAGTTGTGAGCCTGAAGGATCTGGAAATGATTCCGCAGTTGATGGCCGGCTTCGTGCAATCGCTCAAGAAGGGCGAGCAGTTCAAGGTGAAAATTTAACGCCATGCGGTAACCCGCAATGATCGCCCGTGTCACCCTTGAGATCGCGCTCCGCAAGGAGTTCGATTATGCCATCCCGCCCGAGCTCGTCGGACAGGTGGACGTGGGCAGCCGCGTGCAGGTGCCGTTCGGTTCGCGCAAAGTTTTGGGCGTCGTCACCGCCGTCGCCGAGGAATCCGCGCACGCTTGGCTCAAGCCCATCATCAAAGTTCTCGGCACGCAGACACTCGTCACACCCAAGGTGCTGAAACTCGCGCGTTGGATCGGTGAATACTACTGCTGCGCGCCGGAGACGGCCTTGAAATCCGTGCTGCCCGAAGCCGTGCGCAAGGAGGAAGCCGGCTGGCGCGAACGCTTGTTTGTGCGTGCCCTGTCGTTCCCGGGCGAAATGCCGAAGCTCGCGAAACGTCAGCGCGAAATCTGGAACATCATCGAGGAGCGGCGGGAAATGCCGTTGCAGGAACTGGTCGAACTGGCCGAGACCACGGCGGCGACCATCCGTCGGCTGGAGGACAAGGGACTTATCGCCATCTCCAACCAAATCTCGGAGCGCGATCCTTACGCGAATGAGATTATTTTGCCGACCCTACCCATCGTGCTGAACCCTGCGCAGGCGAACGCGCTGGAGAAAATAAAATCGGCGATGGATGGCCGACACCTCACCCCGGCCCTCTCCCCATTGCTCGCAGACTCGCAACGCGGAGAGGGAGCAATCCCACCCTCCATCCTCCTTCCTCCATCTTCGACTTTTCTTTTGCACGGCGTCACAGGCTCCGGCAAAACGGAAATCTACTTGCAGGCTATCGCGTACGCCCTCGAACAAGGCAAGGGCGCGATTGTACTCGTGCCGGAGATTTCCCTGACACCGCAGACGGTCGAGCGGTTCAAGGCGCGGTTCAGTTCCGGGCCGTTGCAAACATTGGTCGCCGTGCTGCACTCGCACCTGTCCGCCGGCGAGCGGCACGACGAGTGGCATAAGATCCGCCAGGGCCGCGCACGCATTGTCATTGGCGCGCGCTCGGCGATTTTTGCGCCGGTCGAGCCGCTCGGTCTCGTGATCGTGGACGAGGAACACGAACACACCTACAAGCAGGAAGAGGCGCCGCGCTACCACGCGCGCGACGTGGCCATCATGCGGGGGCAGATGGAAGGCGCGGTCGTGGTGCTCGGTTCCGCCACGCCGTCGTTGGAAAGTTATTTCAACTGCAAGAAGGGGAAGTTCACGCTGCTGGATCTGCCCGAACGCGTCGACAACCAGAAGATGCCGTACGTCCGCGTGGTGGACATGCGCCAGGCCGCGCAGAAGGAAAAGGGCGCGCTGATTTTTTCGCCCCAACTGAAGGAAGCCATGCAGCAGCGCCTCGAGCGCGGCGAGCAGACGATTTTGTTTTTGAACCGGCGCGGCTACTCCAGTTCCTTGCAATGCCCCAAGTGCGGCTTTGTTGCCACCTGTCCGAATTGCAGTCTGTCGCTTACTTTTCATCGTCAGGAGCAAAAACTGCGCTGCCACATCTGCGGCCATCACGAGCCGGTGCCGAAAGTATGTCCCGAAGAGAAATGCAAAAACCCCGCCATCCGCTACGCCGGTCTCGGCACGCAGAAAGTCGAGGACACGCTCAACAAACTTTTCCCGAAGGCGCGCGTCACGCGCATGGACGCCGATACCATGAAGCGGAAGGATGACTATCGAACCATCCTCGGGGATTTTCGCGTGGGAAAAATCGACATCCTCATCGGCACGCAGATGATCGCCAAGGGGCTGCATTTCCCGAACGTCACGCTGGTGGGCATCATCTACGCCGACCTCGCGCTGCATCAGCCGGATTTCCGGGCGGGCGAGCGGACGTTCCAACTGCTCACCCAGGTCGCCGGGCGCGCAGGCTGGGGCGACATCGAGGGCGAGGTGTTTGTGCAGGCATTCACGCCGTTTCATCCGGCGATTCAATTCGCGCGCCGCCACGACTTCGTGGGGTTCTACGACCAGGAACTGGAGTTCCGGGAGCAGTTGAAATACCCGCCCTACAGCCGGGTCGCCCTGCTGACCCTGAAAGGCCGGAACGAGGAAAAGGTGAAATTCTCGGCGGATCATTTGAGGCGCGAGCTGGAGAAAATTTGGGGGAGCGCGCTCGCCTCGGGCGCGGTCGTCAGCGCCCCCGCTGACGAGGCCGAGCTTTTTGGCGAGAGCGCCAAAAAGGACACGCGTGGCGCGTGTGCGCCCCAGAAGAATCTGTTTCGCGATCTGATTATCGCCGGCCCCGCGCCTGCGCCATTGTTGAAGGCGGAAACGTACTACCGCTACCAGATCATGCTGCGCACCCAGCGCATGAGCGCGTTGAGTCAGCGCCTCGCACAGATCATTCAGTCGCTGGCCCTGCCCGAAGACGTCACGCTGGCGGTGGACATTGATCCCGTGAGCCTGTCATAGGCCAGACCTACTGCCCGGCGGTGGCCTTCAACATCTCCACGACCAGCTCGTCCGGCTTCCATTCGTTGCCGACGAAAATTTTCCGAACGCGCCCGGAACCGTCCACCACCACCGCCCGCAGGTTGTGGCTGATGCTGCCGCCTTCGCTCGCGAACTTCAGGCCGAACTGCTCGCCGATGGCCGTCACGTCCATCAGCGCGCCCGTCGCAAACGTCCAGTGCGCAGGATCGTATTGATGAGACTCGGCGTAGTGCTTCAGCACCTCCGGCGTGTCAAATTCAGGATCGAATGAAAGGGTCAGCAGGTGCCAGTTCGTCGGCGTGTTGGGCAGGGCGAGCAGTTGTTTCTGCGCTTCGCCAAAATTATTGGCGAGCAGCGGGCAGAAATTCGGCAGCGGGCAGCGGGTGAAGAGAAATTCAATCGCCAGCGCCCGGCCGTGAAAATCTTTGGTGCTGAAACTTTTTCCGAACTGGTTGGTGAACCGATATTCCGGCAGCACGTCGCCTTCGTTCAACACCTCGACGTCGCGGACGACGCGTAACGCGCCGGTCGTGGGCGGCGTGTTGGTCTTGGGGCCGGTCTTCTGGATGCGGTCAATCCAGCCTTCCGTGTCCGTGACTAGCAGGCGGAAGGAAACGGGATCGCCCGCTTCAAGGCCGGCGAGTTCCTTGGTGTCCTTCACATCAAATGGCATGGTCATCGCAGGCATGTAGTCCGGCACTTCCTCGTGTTTGATGCGAACGGATTTTTCGCGCGGCAAAACTTCGATGACGACGCCTTTGACCTGGAAGATTTGCTGGTTGGTGTGCTGGCCGGTCGTGGCGCGGGCAGCACCGGCCGGGTCTGCGGGCCGGTCGCAACCGGTGGCGAAAATTGCCACGCTAACCATTAACAAAGAAATTGCTCGAACCATAAGCCGACAGGTTCACCAGAGTTGTCCGATTTGGCAAGAGTCGCGGTGGTCGGAGTTCACGCTTTGGCGCAGTGTTCAAACCAGCTAAACTTGGCTCCAGTCGGATGAATCCATCATGGGTCTGAATTTAAGAAAACTCGAAGGCATCGCGGCAGCGGAAGTCGCGGCGACGCTCGCGGCGCTGCCCGCACCGCTGCGCGAGCAGGCACGGAAGCTGCCGGTCACGCTGGAGGGCGTGCCCCATCGCGATCTCGTCGCCGACGGCATCGAGCCGGACACGCTCGGGTTGTTCACCGGTCCGGAATTCGCGGACGAGGAACACTCAACGCTGCCGCCACAGATCATTCTCTTTCTGGCAAACATCTGGGACGCCGCCGAAGGTGACGAAAAGATTTTCCGCGAGGAAATCCGCACCACGTTTCTGCACGAACTCGGCCACTATCTCGGCCTCGATGAGGACGATCTGACGCAACGCGGACTGGAGTAGCCGCGCCCGGGGTGGCGCCCGGCCCGGAGCGGCGGAACGAAACCATCGGGGTGTGAATTTTAAGCCACATTGTAATTGGGAAATCAGTGCGGCTCTGTCATCATGCCTCGCATTATGCACGCTCAAACCGTAGCCAAACTCATCGGGGTGGCCATCCTCATCTTCGTGGTCATCATCGCGGCTTCCACCAGCACCTACGTGGTCCAACCCGGCTTTCGCGGCGTGGAGGTGACCTTGGGCAAGGTCTCGCCAGTGTTCAAGCCGGAGGGATTCGGGTACAAGACCCCGTTTATCACCCACATCGTTCCCATCACAATCCGCCAGCAGACCAAGGAACTCATCGCCGCCTGTTATTCATCGGACTTGCAGCAGGTGAAGACCGAGCTGCGCGTGCTTTACAAGGTGCCGGAAGCTTCCATCGTCAAAATATTCCAGGATTTTGCCGGCGACCCTTTCGACAGCCTGATCGCGCCGCGCGTGCAGGAGGCGTTGAAGGAAGTCACGGCGATGCAGAGCGCCGAGCAGATCGTGAAGAAGCGCGAGGAGATCAAAACCAAAGCGCTCGCCGCCGCGCGTTTGAAGGTCGGCGACATTCTCATCATTGAGGACATCGTCATCCAGAACATCGATCTCACGCACGAACTGGAGGCCGCCATCGAAGCCAAGATGGTGCAGGAACAGGAAGCCGCCAAAGCCAAATTCACCCAGCAGAAGGCGGAGATCGAAGCCGCCACCGCCATCATCAAGGCCCGGGGCGAGGCCGAGTCCATCAAGATTCGCGGCGAGGCCCTCAAGCTCACGCCCGCGTTCATTGATCTGCAAATCGTGGAGAAGTGGGACGGCAAATCACCGCTGGTCATCGGCGGCAGCGGCGGCAGTGGAGCCAACCTTCTGTTGCCGATGGTGGATCTGGAAAAGCGCCGCACCGAATCGGTCGCGCCATGAACCCCCGGTTGATTTCCCTGCTCAAGCTCGCCGTCGTCGTGGCGGTGATCATGATTCTGGTCTTCGCGTTCCCGCGTGCGCTGGCGTTTGTGGAAATGGCCGCGCGCGAATTGCGCTACTTGTGGTGGCTGATCCTGCTGCTCGCCCTCGCCGTCTGGTTGATCTGGGGACTGGGCGGGAAGAGGAAATAGTTCGCCTCCCCGGCGTCGCCCCTGCGGGTCGGAGCACCGCGGCCACGGTCTGCCCCCGGTGAACGAACGCAAAATGCGCGCGATAAACCGGCGCCCGGCCATCGGGCAGAAAAAGCCGTTTCGCCATGCGGAAAGCAAATCAGGTTTCCGGTGGATTGGCGCGAAGAATTTTGAGTCAGCGACAACTTCTGCAAATGCGGCCGGCCGGGAAAGGCAACTTGCCAACGCGACGGGGCGGCGATAGTTTTCCGCCATGACAATCGCCTTGGCCAGAGACGTTGAGGATTTCCTGCAAAATCAGGTTCAATCCGGTGTCTGCGCCGACCCCAGCGAACTCGTCAATGACGTCATGCGTTCCGTCCGCGAACAGCAGCAGAAGCCATTCGAGGTCACCCCGGAACTGGAGGCCTGGCTGTTGGAAGCGGCTGACCAGCCCGTGACTCCGATGACGCGCGAGGACTTTGATGCCATCCGGCAACGCGTTCGGGCACGCACAGCTGCCGCGCCATGAACGTCCGCAAATCGGACGATTTTATTGCAGACATTGAACGGCAGTTTGAGTGGTATGTGCTCAAGGCAGGTTGGGACGTGGCCGACGCTTACCTCGACTCAGTGGAAGCGACCTGCCGGCTGCTGGGAAAGCATCCGCAACTTGGACCACTTGGCGGCTTTGCTCATCCGCGGCTTCGCGGCTGGCGGTTCTTCGTCGTGTTCCGTCCCTTCAAAAAGCACGTCCTTTTTTACGAATTGGACGGCGACAACGTGGTGATGCGCCGGGCGATGCATGGGCATCGAAGCCTGCCGCGAAGATTGTTGGAACCACCCGCGACCAAATGAACCGGCGGCAGACGGCGAGAGAAATAAACCAACGCCATGCCATCCAGTAAAAACAGCCGTTTCGCCATGCGGAAAGCAAATGAGGTTTTCAGCGGATTTGCGCGAAGAATTCTTATTTGAGCCTTGGCAGAACAGGTGTCCCTTCAAGCCGCCGCTTGCAACCAGGCCTGGTTGCAACTACTCTGCCCCCATGACAACGACCGTTGACGCCATCTACGAGAACGGCAAGCTCGTGCTCCCGCGACCGTTGTCGCTGCCGGAAAATTCCCATGTGCGCGTGACCATCGAAACTGATCTGGAACGCGAGACGTGGCTGAAACTCGCCGAAGAATCACTGAAGAAGGTTTGGGACAACGACGCGGACGACGTTTTCAATCAACTTTCCGCAATGGCGAGCGATCCACAAATCCAGCGCGAATTGCACTCCATCAGCGCCGAGTTCGCCGCAGCCGAATCCGACGGTTTGGAAAAAATCTGATGGCCATCGAGCGCGGCGACATTTATCTGGTCAACCTCAACCCGGTGCAAGGCCGGGAGCAGGCAGGGCATCGGCCCGTGCTGGTTCTCTCCGTCAATGCCATCAACCGGCTGCCGCTCGTCATCACGGTTGTCATCGGCACGAAAGGCGAAAATGTGGCGCGCGATTACCCCACCAACGTCCGTATTCCGTCCGCCGAAAGCGGCCTGCCGATGGAAACCGTCTTTCTTTGTTTCCAACTTCGTGCGCTGGATCCCAGCCGGTTCGTGGGCGTGCGCGCCGGAAAGGTTTCCGGGTCGGCGCTGCAAAAATTGAAACGTCCGTTCGTCACTGCCTCGGCTTGTGAACCGGCAATGGAATTCAACGCAAAGGCGCAAAGGTGCCAGGGCGCAAACTGACGGCGGGAATTATCCCGAAGGGATCACGTCACCCCACATAACCAGCGCCGTAGGCGCGAAATCCTTGTAGTACATGAACCCATCATTTCCCCAAGCTCCAGCGGAGCGACATCGGAGGAATATGCCGCTCCTACGGAGCTTGCGAATGTTTTGGGCGTGGTGATCTACAAATATGTCGCACCGCTGGCGCTGGGGAAAAGCGGTGGAGGGCCACCGCAGTCCAAGACGCGAAGCGTTTTCCGGGGACTCACGAACCGCGCGAAGCGTTCTGGAGTGCGCCAGCCCTCTGGCGCTATTCAAAGGTGCCAAGACGCAAAGTGACGGCGGGAAATATCCCGAAGGGATTGCGTCATTCAGCCCGGCGTTGCCGCGACGAAGGAGCGGCAACGCTGGGCAACAGCCTAAACGAATCAAACCCCAACTCGTATCACATATCAGCACTGCCTTTCTTCTTCCGGCGGCGCGGATTAATTCGAGCGTGTCCCGCCCCCTCCTGTCTCCTGTGGCAAATGTCACAAAGAGTCACCAAATTCGACAGCGCGTTGCTCCCGCCACGCGAGAGCGGCTCAATATGGTGAAGGTGGAGTTCACGAACCATTCGTTTGACTCCCTCTGGCCAGCCACATTCGGAGCAAGTGTGATGATCCCTCTCGTGAACCACCAACTTCCTGTAATTCCAATCTGGAGGATAACCGGGGAAATCAACGCAGTAGGTATCCCATTCCGATTCGATTCCGTTGATCAATTCGATGTCACGGTCTTCCGCTCTTTGAAGCGAATCCGTGTACTTGTCCACCTGCATTTTTCGACGCTTGTCGGAGGCTCCATTTATTTGGGATAACACGACAACAATCCCAATCAGAACCGCGAATACCCATAAAAGACTCAAGACCTTGAATAGACCGAGAATGATCGGCAGACCTAATGCGCACCTAGCCCCAATGGACATTTGCTTGAGTAAAATCATGTGTTGATCGCGTGCCAACTCAGCCTCGATCTTCTCCATGAGTTTTTTTCGATTGTCAGGAGCCCCGATCCTTTCGACGATCTTCTGAAAGTCCGGTCGGTGCCCGTAATATTCTCGCGCATTTCTGCCCGTGAGGGTTGGGCGCGAGGATGGGAACAATGCGATTCTCTCACCCATGGTAAATTCCTGGCCTCGCAATCACGTCAACGACCGTATCCAATAGAATCATGGCTTCGTCGAATCCGTTTTTCAGTTTAAGCAAGTTAACCTCTTCGGGCAAAACCGGAGTTTCGTCACTGTTCGGAAATCGCAGCTTTACAGATCCAGGATCTAGTTTGTCGAAGATCAGCATCTTTGTCTCGGTCACAGTGTAATATTCGTCAAATGCTTCACGATCTTTCGCTGAAACGTGACCATGCTTTTGGGCTTCTGAGAACTCCAAGCCTAGCTGCTTGTGCAACTTGGTGAGTGAATGTCCCACACCCTTTGGGTCGAAGAGATTGGAATTCAGTTTGCAGAGATGGACGAGGCTGAACTTGTATCCGAGTTCCATAGTGTGCCGCATGAGAAATAGCAGAGGAATTGCGATCGCGTCCGGTGCCCCATTCCCTTCAGACACATCGCTGAACAGTTTTTCAATGCTGTGCTCGTAGAAAAGGACAAACGCGCTGAAGCTCGGATAAAGTCCAACGTGTGCCGTGAAGTGTTGTTCCGGCAGGTTTCGCGGATTGTTATTTAGACCAAACATAGTAATAGAGGTTAGACTCCCGGCGTAAGAGGGCAAGCATCGCGCAGTGCTACATCTGCCGGCACTGGCGGCAATGTTGGCGCTGGTTTATTGAACAACCGAAATTGCCAGGGGAATTTTTGGCAGAGGAATAAGACCATTCCCTTGCCGATCATTCCCCTGCCACAGCCCGCCGGTTTTTTCGTGTAGTTCGTGTGTTTCGCGGTTAATAGATCGGAATCGTCGGTGATGAAACCAACATGAACCTTCGCCTGTTCGACGCCCACAATCATTTGCAGGACGAGCGGCTTGCGCCGCACCGGGCGGAGATTCTTCGCGCATTGC
Source organism: Verrucomicrobiota bacterium (assembly GCA_031423695.1). GTDB lineage: Bacteria > Verrucomicrobiota > Verrucomicrobiia > Limisphaerales > CAIQOK01 > CAIQOK01. The sequence continues at coordinate 797 of JANPGB010000550.1, read as the reverse complement.
CGGATGCGGGCGTGGCGCAGATGGTCGTGAATGGTTCGTGCGAGGCGGATTGGCCGGAGGTTCTGGCGCTGGCGAAAAGCGTGCCGCAGGTCATTCCGTCCTTCGGCTATCACCCCTGGTATGTGGCCGGACGCACGGCAGACTGGCAGGCGAACATCGTGAAGTTTCTCGACGCCGTGCCGTCGGCGGTGGGCGAGATTGGTTTGGACAAGTGGATCAAGCCTCACAATCTCGCCGAGCAGCGCACGGTCTTTGTCTGGCAACTGCGGCTGGCGGCGGAGCGCAATCTGCCGGTGAGCATTCATTGTCTGGAGGCCTGGGGCACGCTGCTGGAAGTGCTGCGCGCCGAGCCACGTCCGCGCTGCGGTTTCGTGCTGCATTCGTTCGGTGGGCCGCACGAGATGGTGGAGGAGTTGGCTGCGCTGGGCGCGTATTTTTCGCTGCCCGGTTACTTTGCACACGAGCGGAAGTTGCGCCAGCGGGAAACATTCAAACACGTTCCACGCGAACGACTGCTGATCGAGACGGATGCCCCGGATCAGTCGTTGCCACAGGAGCGCGTGGAATTTCCCCTGCCGAATTCTGAAAACGGCAAGCCCGTCAATCATCCGGCCAATCTGGGCGCGGTGTATCATTTCGCGGCGGAGTTGCTTGGTGAGCCGGTGGAAAACTTGGCGGCCCAGGTGGAGGAAAATTTTCAGCGCGTGTTTGGAAATGTAGGAGCCGACGTAAGGAGACTTTGACACACGTCCCTCGGCCGGAGCGCGGACAGCCTTGTCCGCGATTTCCCAAGTTTG
>JANPGB010000549.1:0-1561 GCA_031423695.1 Verrucomicrobiota bacterium | reverse complement strand
ATCGAAACGATAGCCTTTCGCAACACGTAGTTAACAACCCTCAAAGTTTTGGCAAAAGTGACCGAAGACGCTGTTTCAAGCTGAGTTAATTTTTGCATATTTGAACCCGTTTTCTGTTTTGATAAGAATGCGACAAGACCCCTGCCAATTTCCTAAAGTTCATGGATCTGTTTTACTGTTTGGCAAAACAGTGGGAAGCCACGCCAAGCATAGCTTCTCATCTCACCGTTTTTCGTACCTGCTTCAGAACCGCGCCAGATGACCAGGACTAAATAAGCTGCCTTCCAAGGTGAGCCAGAAGTTGATGCCATCGCTGCATGCGCCATACGGCTTGCTGCCTGCACCCGTCGAAAAAGAACCGAGCGGTTTCTGATCCGCTGCATTCCACAAAGAAACCGAATGGCCGTCGTTATTGGTAACGAGGATGCGTTGCCCGTCGAAGGCCGCGGTCGTGGCATTGACCAATCCATTGCCTTGCAATGTCGCAACTGGCTTGGTTTTTTCAGGGTTGAAGACCAAGACTGCGCGTGCAGAATAGATGGGGACCCAAATGTTTACTCCGTCGAACACCGGAAACTGCGGATTGCCGCTCAGGAATTGCTTAAAGTCAACAACTCCGTTGGCATTGATCCGCTTAAGCGAATTGTCCCCGGCATCCGTAACCCACACGCGGCTGCCATCAAAGAGGATGCCAGCAGGTGAACCGAATCCGGCAGAAAATGTCATCACGGCTCCAGTGTCTGGGTTGATTCTTGAGACGGAACCGTTGATGCCGCCGGGGCCAGAATTGGCTGACCAAATATAGGTTCCATCGGTAGTCAGCATGGAAGTGCCTGCCCCCAGGTTTGAGGCGACAACTGAAACATTGCCCACAGGCTGCCGCGGATCAATGCTGTACAGAGAGCCAGTCGGGTTCGTGTTTCCTGTTACATAAATCAAACCCCGTGCAACCAAAATACCTGTCGGGGTGGCCGCTCCTGTCCAAGTTTCCAGCAGCTTGCCATCACTGGCGCGAACTCTCGAAACCGTGTTGCTCCGCGCGTTGGCGACCCACAGGTTTGCGCCATCCGCTTGTACGAGCGCGGGCGTGTTGCCCACCATAGTCTTAGCACCAGCGGAAATGGACGTTGGATTGGCCCACTGATTGAGGGCCGCACGGAGGTTGCCCGAACTGATGTTTGAATTTTGCCCTTGTGCCAAGCTCTGCGTGAAAGCCCCGGCTAACAGCAGGCAGCACAACATTCCCAAAGTTCCGATGAAGTTGACGTGACGATTGATTTTGATGGCGAATTGTCTTTGCATTGGTGGATTCCTTTTCTGATTCCTAAATTTCTCTGGTTTTGTTTCAATTGATCGTTGGTGAATTGCGTCGGTTGATGGCCAGTGCTAAAGTGCAGACCTCGTCAAAAGCCCGACAATTTAGCAATGCCATCAGCCTTCACTGGTAATGGCGCAAAGTGTGACGAAAGATTCAGCCATTGATGAGATTTTTTTCAGATTCTGTTGTACCGAAAAGCGAACGTGCTTTTTTCTGCCCCGTCCTCAAATAATTAGATCAGTT
>JANPGB010000548.1:0-2131 GCA_031423695.1 Verrucomicrobiota bacterium | reverse complement strand
GGCGTCGAGCCTGCGGCTCGACTTATTCGGCGCACATCGCCGCCCCGACCACCAAAATCATCAATCATCGGCAGCAGGAACAGTCCGTGGAAGTTGGTCACCTCGTATTGCAGGGCCTGCACATGGCCAGCCGCGCCGCCTGCTGGAAATTTTTCGGGCACGAGGTTCCAGGCACGAAGGCGGCGCAGATAACGGTGCCAATTGCCTTCGCCAACTTCGCAACCTTCGCGCGCCCCCCTGTTTATCGGCCCGAATTCGCACTATCTGCCAAACGGCAAGGCCGCCAGCCCGCGCGCCTCGACCCGATAGCGATCCGGTTCATTCCCCGCCGCCACTACCAGCGCCCGCAGGCCGGGACGCAGCGCGGCGACAACATCCATTCCCGCCGGGCCGAGCGTGAGCAGCGCCGTGGAAAGCGCGTCCGTCTCCGTGGCGCACTTTGTGACCACGACTGCCAGCAGCGCATGGTTCGCTGGTTCGCCGGTACGCGCGTCGAGGACGTGTCCGTAACTGCGGCCGTTGGCTTGAAAGGATTTTCCCCAGCCGGCGGACATGGAGAGCGCCTCGTCGCGCAGCTCGATGTTGGCGAGCAGCGGCGCGGGAACTTCCGGCGAGGTGCGCGGATACTCCACGGCGATTCGCCAGGCATCGGCCTCCGGCGGGCGGCCTATCGCGCAGGCTGAGCTGGTGCCGCCGTGAATCAGCGCCGAGGTGATGCCCACGTCTCGCAAGAACTCCGCCGCGCGCCCGACCGCGTAGCCTTTGCCAATCGCCCCGAGATCCAGCAGCACGCCGGGGCGGGCAAAACGAACGGTGTGATTTGAGGCATCGAGTTCGACGTGTTTCATCCCCACGCAGGCACGCGCAGCGGCGAGTTCTTCGGGTTCGGGCAGATGGCCGTCACCATTCACGAAACCCCACGCGCGCATGAGCGGCGCGATGGTGATGTCAAACGCGCCGCCGGTCTCGGAACTTAATTTCGCGGCCTGTTGCAGAAGGCCAAATGTCTCGGGTGAAACGCGGACGGGTTCGTGCGCGGCGCGAGCATTCAGGTTCGCAATTTCGCTGGTCGGCCGGAAGAGACTGAGCTGCGCTTCGAGTCTCTCGATTTCGTCGAGTGCGGACTCGGCGGCGGCGCGCAGCCGCGAGGCATCGTCGCCCGGCAGGACGATTTCAAAACGGGTCGCCATCGCATTGCGGGCGAAGGCGGACATGGCATCAATGTGGCCGGGCCGGTTCATCGTGACGGAGTGAAATAACCAACTCCCCCGACCGCAGGCGAGAACAAATCGAGAGCAGCCCGGAGAAAGGCTTACGGGGCGAAACTTGCCTTGCCGCTTTGATTCGTGCCCAGGAAGAACCCGGTGGCCACCTGCTGAGTCTGCAAGAGCGCGCCCTTGAAGGAAACCGTCTTCAAACTTACCGGGTCAACCACGCTGCCCTTAAACAAACCAAACGTCGGACTGTTCAGCGTGAACGAAAGTTTGTTGGTGCCGCGATAGACCAGCTTGCTGCCGGGCGCATTGGTCGCCGTGTTGGTGAAAACGTCAAAATAATTTCCCCCGGACAAGGTCAGCGTGCCGTTGATGAAGTTCAACAAAGACATGCCGGTCAAGGGAGCCTGATACTTCGAGCCGTTGGCATTGGTCTGAATGGTGAATCCGGCGGGATAGAATTTCGTGGCACCGTTGGTCAGCTTGATCCAGTTGTATTCGCCTCCCAGATTCGGCGCGGCGGCGGCAAAGTTCAGCCAGCCGAGAATCTGTCCCTTGCGGCTGTACAACGACGCATAAAGCGGCCATTGCGAGTTTTGCGACGCCGTCGTCGTCTGGGTGAACGCCGCGTTGTCGGCCAGCACACCGCTGAACGTCACCTTGCCGGAGGTGCTCACCGACAAACTGCCAAAGCCATCGCCCTGCGGTTGGGTCGCATCACCGGAATCGCCCGCACCCGGGAAGAGGAGCGTGTATGTGCCGGCGAACGGAGCGGGGTTGGTGCGCGTGTTCCACCTTGAGCCTTCGGCATCTAACGCTGCCAGCCAGATTCCGTCGCTGACCGCGCTAAGCATCCGGCCGTTGTCCGAAGTGTCCATCTGGAGCCGCAGATTCAGCGGCGCGCTGGCACCCCGGCT
>JANPGB010000547.1:0-27366 GCA_031423695.1 Verrucomicrobiota bacterium | reverse complement strand
GTTTTTGGCCGTGCCTTGGGCACGAGCACGATCGGACAGCCTTCGTAGCCAAAGGCGGCGCGCAATTGATCGCTCAGATATTTCTTATACTGGTCAGAAAAAAGCTCGTCGCGATTCACGAACAGCAGAAACGTCGGCGGGGCCAGCCGCACCTGCGTGGAATAGAAAAACTTCAGACGATGTCCCACGTCGCTGACGGGCTGGCGGCGCTCCACGGCGTCGTTGATGGTGCGGTTCAGGATGGCGGTCGGAATCTTCTGCTGCAACTGCGCGGCCACGTAACGCACCGCCTCCAGCAGCCGGTCGAGGTGATAACCGGACTTGGCCGAGGTGAAAATCACCGGCGCGTAATCCAGAAAAAATAATTTCTCCTGCACCCACTCGGCGAATTCCGCCAGCGTGGTGATCGGGTCGGGGTTGCCTTCGCGGTGTTTCTTTTCCGAGCGGCGGACGATTTCATCCTTGCGCGCCTCCAGGACTTTTTCGCCGAATAAATCCCACTTGTTCACCACCACGATGCAGGCCCGGCGTTCCTCCACGATCTTGTCGGCGATCTTCTTGTCCTGCTCGATGATGCCGTGCTGCGCGTCGAGCACCAGCACGCAAATGTCGCAGCGCGCGATGGATTCCTCGGAACGCTTGACGCTGTAAAACTCAACGGAATCACCCACCTGCTTGGGCTTGCGGATGCCGGCGGTGTCAATCAGCACGTATTTCTGCAGGACACCTTCCGTCTCCACGGTGAACGGCACGTCCACCGAATCGCGGGTGGTGCCCGGAATCGGGCTGACGATTACGCGCTCGGATTTGGTGAGCGCATTGATGATGGAGGACTTGCCGACGTTCGGCCGCCCGACGATGGCGAGCTTCAACGGCCCGGGCGGCGGCCGCACCAGCACCGGCGGCTCGGCCCCGGGCTCGAGGAACTCCGCGGCGGCGGCGTCCGGGACTTCGGGAGGAATCGCCGGAACTTCCGACACCGGCACCGCCGGCAGCAGCGCAAACGCCGAGTCCATCAGCTGCTGGATGCCCTCGCCGTGAATGGCGCTGACGGGCAGAATTTTCTCGAAGCCAAGCTGGGCGAATTCATCCGCGCCCGCTTCCGCGCGGCTGGTGTCCACCTTGTTCACGGCCACGATCACGGGCTTGCCGCTGACGCGCAGCCGTTGCGCCACTTCACGATCCAGCGGCACCACGCCCTCCTGCACGTTGACCACGAGGATGATCACATCCGCCGCCTCAATGGCGATGCCCACCTGCTCGACGGCGGCCTTGATGATGATGTCGTCGGATTTTTCGCGGCGCAGCAGCCCGATGCCGCCCGTGTCCACCAGCGTGTACGGCCGGCCGTGCCACTCCGCCTCCACCGTGATGCGGTCGCGGGTGACGCCCGGTTGGTCATGCACGATGGCGATGCGTTTCCGGATGATGCGGTTGAACAGCGCGGACTTGCCGACATTGGGCCGGCCGACGATTGCAATTAAATTTGCCACGCTAGCAGGATGAAGCAGTTTGCGGTGATGCGAAAGGTTAAATCATCGCTGGCCCAACTCCCCGGTGGACTTTGAAATCAAACTCAACTAAAGAATCTTCCGATGACCAACTATCTCTCGCCGGCCGATGTGTGGGTGATTGTCCTGTATCTGCTGGGCATCATCGGGCTGGGCGTCTGGTTCGGGCGCGACCAGCACACCACGCGGGATTATTTTCTCGGCAGCAAAAACATTCCGTGGTGGGGCATCGGACTCTCCATCGTCGCGGCGGAGACGAGCGCGCTGACCATCATCGGCGTGCCGGCGATGGCTTACGGCGGCGACATCGCATTCCTTCAGATGATCGTCGGCTACGTCATTGCGCGAATCATTCTCGCGGTGGTGATGGTGCCGCATTATTTGAAGGGCGAAATTTATTCGCCGTATCAACTGCTGGAAACCGCCTTCGGTCCGGCGGCGCGGCGGACGGCGGGCGGATTTTTTCTCGTCAGCGAAACGCTCGCCGCCGGGGTGCGCGTGTATGTCGCGTCCATTCCCGTGAAACTGATGCTCGGCGACAAAATCCTGAGCCTCGGTACCGGCGATCCGATTCTCGGCGCGATCCTGCTCTTCGTGCTGCTCTCGCTACTCTACACTTACATCGGCGGCGTGAAGGCGGTGATCTGGACGGACGCGGTGCAGTTCGGACTTTTTCTCGCGGGCGGACTCTTCACGCTGTTTTACGTGCCGACGCTGATTGACGGCGGCTGGTCGGCGGCGTTTGGCCAGGCGGCGGAGGCGGGCAAGCTTCATTGGTTCAACCCGCAGTTCTCGCTCGGGATGCCGTTCAACATCTGGATGGGCGTCATCGGCGGAACGATTGTCGTGATGTCGTCACACGGCGCGGAGCAACTCATCGTGCAGCGCGTGCTGGCGTGCGGCACGGTGGCGGACGGAAGAAAGGCGCTCGTACTCAGCGCGGTCGTCATCTTCCCGTTGTTCCTCATCTTCCTGCTGTGCGGCGCGCTGCTCTGGGTTTTTTATCAATCGCACGCGCTGCAAATCCCGCTGCCTGAAACGCGCCCCGGCATCAAGGCGAACGATTTTATTTTTCCCATCTTTATGATGACCGAGGTGCCGCATGTGCTGCGCGGGTTCCTCATCGTGGCGATTCTTTCGGCGGCGATGTCGTCGGTCAGTTCCGCGCTCACGTCGCTCGCGTCGGTCTCGACGATGGATTTTGTGAAAGGGTTTTCGCGGAAGGATCGCAGTGAACTTTTTTTCCTGAGGTTCAGCAAATATTCGACGGTCTTCTGGGCGGCGTTGCTGATCGCAGTAGCGTATGTCAGCCGAGAAGTGGTGTCGGTGTTGAACGCCGCGTTCACGCTGCGAGGTTTGACGAGCGGGGCGATGCTGGGCGGGCTGGTGTTGGCGCTGTTCGGAAAGCGCGGGCGCTCCACGCCAGTGGTGCTTGGGATGTTCAGCGCGCTGGGGACGATGCTGACGATCAATTATTTCTGGAGCAGCAAAGTCGCGTGGCCGTGGTACACGCTCATCGGCACGGCGGTGACGCTGGCGGCGACTTGGCTGGCGCGGCGGATTTTAAAAAATGGTCGCGCCTGATTCCGGGCCCGCCACCGCCGGCAGAGGGAAAGTTTGAACCGCCACTCCAACCCAATGCGCAACCCTCACGGCACGGCCAGCCGGTAGAACACGCTGCCGTTGGCCGGGTCAATCGGCATGACGACATGATTGGTGGTCGTCGAGCCCGGCACGGTCACCCAGTTCGTGCCGAGGCCCACATTCAGGTTGTTGGTCTGCGTTTGCAGTCGTCCACCCGAAGCCGGCCAGGAGATGTCCAGTAGGTTCCCCGTCACTTGGAACGCCAGACGCAAGGCGGCGAGCTTGTAAACGATCCCGCCGGCACCATTGGCCGAGGTGTTGGTCACCAGGGCGTAGAGTTCGCCATCCGCATCCTCGCCGAAGCCATGCACGGTCAGACCGTTCGGCAAAACCGCGGAACCGGCAAATTGGAACAGAGGAAAGGCCTTCATCGTGCCGGCCTGAAGATCGGCGTAAAAAATACGACCGTCCGCCCGCACTGGCGCCGTTTTCAAGGCCAGGTCGCCAAAGATGTATTTCCCGTAAAGCTCGGGGATGGCGGTGCCGCGATAGACGAAGCCGCCGGTGATGGAGATACCGTCGTTGTGGTCATATTCGAGTATGCCCTGGGTGCCGGTGATCGGATCAATCAGACCCGCCGGCAGTCCCGGGCTGCGATTTCCCGGAGGGAACCCGATGGTGCCAGCGTTCCCGGCCGGACCGTTGGTCATGTTGAAAAGAAAATCCCCTTCCTTGACCGCCCAGCCGTAGTTGCCACCGAGAACAATGCGATCAATCTCTTCAATGTTGTTCTGGCCGACGTCGGCGTGAATCAAGTCGCCGGTGAGGCGGTCGAAGCAAAAACGATACGGGTTGCGCACTCCGTACGCGTAGATCTCCTTCACCTGGCCAGCTCCCTGGAACGGGTTGGTTGTCGGAATGCGGTACTGGCCGTTGGCGCTGATCGGATCAGGGCTGGTGGGATTCAACGCCGGGTTGAGCGGGTCGAAGCGCAGGAATTTACCGAGCGGTGTGATCAGGTTCTGAGCGTTGCCGCCCGGCACGATGTGACTGGCCCCGACATCGTTGGCGTCGCCACCATCCCCCAGCGCGAGATACATGTAACCGTCCGGTCCAAAGGTACAGGTGCCGCCGTTGTGATTGCCCGCAGTCTTACCAAATGAGATGACTTCCCGACGCGATGCCAAATCAACGACATTGGAGTCTGTGGTTAAGATCTTCCACTCGTTGATCACATTCTTGTAGTTGTTGGTGGCGGCGGTCGGCACCGGGTACGTCGGCGACGTCGCTGCCGGTATCAACTCGCTGTTGTAGGTGTAAAGCGTTTGATAACCAGGGCTGGCCGGGTTGTTGAAGCCGGGATGGAAGGCCAGTCCGAGGAGGCCGCGCTCATCGTTTGCGGTGGTTGCGACCAAAGGTGGCTGCACACGATTTGTAATGTTAAGCGCCGCGCCTGGCAGCAAAGCGCCGTTCTGGATGATCCGCACTAAACCGTTCTGCTCCGCGACAAACAACCGATGCGTGTCGCCCGGCGGGCTGATGCCATACAGGGGCGCGGCCAGTCCGGTGGCCACGGGCTGCAGGAGGATGGCGATGTTCCCGTTTGTGATCGCCGGCAAATATCGGGCGATGACCACCCGAACGGGCGCCGACGTTTTCGTGGCGCCGAGGTTGTCAAACGCGACGGCGGTCAGTACGTTGGTGCCCAGCGCGAAGCTGCCCGCGAGCGCGGTCCCCGAGAAGTTGTAGGGGCCGGCGTTGGGGAAAGTGCGCAGCAGCGCGGCTCCGTTGAAAAGCTGGACGTTCGTCACGCTGCCATCCGAATCACTGGCGGAAATCTGGACGGCGACCGAGGTGGTGTTGCCGAAAACAGAGTTGTCCGGCGGGTTGGTGATGGTCACGCTCGGCAGCGCGTTCCCAACATTAACCGTCACATTCACGACCGCGGAAGTGGCGGAGAGGCCGAGGTTGTCCGTCGCCACCGCCGTCAGCGAGTGGCTGCCGACGGCGAGGGTCGTGGCCAGGTTGTAGGGAACCACTGTCGCGTTGCCGAGGGATGCGGCGCCGTCAAAGTACTGCACGTTGGTGACGCTGCCATCGCTATCACTTGCACTTGCCGAAAGCGTGATGTTCGTTGCGCCGCTGTAGGAGGCGCCGTTAGGCGGGTTGGTGAGGGTGACGCTGGGCGGCACGTTCGCCGACGTTGGCGTGGAGCGTTCATACGAATAGCCGCTGCCGCCCGTGGTCCAGGATAGAAACTTGATGTCGAGGTAAATATCGTCGGTCTTCAGATGCAGGACGGCGTCAAAGCCCACGGTACTGGGCGGCCCTCCGTGAATGATTTTGGCCCAGGTGTTCCAATTGGTGTAGGCCAGGCTGGTGTTGGCGGTGGTTCCATCCGCCCACTCCGTGTCTTGGGGACTCAAGAAGTGGGTGAACCCGGCTTCTTGCTGGCTGTTGTAAAGCCCCGCAGTGGTTCCGCGCGTGAGCGCGACGAGGGCGGTCATCGAGTCGGGGCCGTTCGTATCGCTCTTGAGGATGTGCGGGCCGGTCCAGATGGTGGCCGCGCCGCCGTTCAGCGGGATGGCCAAGGCGGCCAGGCAAACGGCCAAGAGAATGTAATTATTGTTCGGTTTCATTTTGCGTATTCTAGTTTGCTCCGTATTGATCGAACCAGCGGTGTCGCCCTGCCCCACCGCGAATGCCGCCGCCGGCGTTGCGGATGAACGCGGACCAAAAAGTTAATTGGTTTGCAATTCATGGTTCGAGCACTGCGTTGGTTTCAACTCATGGACACTGTTCTGCGACATAGATTCCGCGATCGGAAAACTTGAAGGGATCGAGCTAGTGAGATTCTGATAATGCAGGTAAGAGGACCAAGGTCTGGATTTGTTCCGCATGGCCCACGCCAACTCCCCGGCGACTTTGAATTCCAACCCGCTTGAAAAAATCCACGGCTTCCGCCTTCACGGTGAAGGCGAATTCCCGAACAGAAATTGCGGGTGACGCCGCCCGCTGAAGATGCGGGCGGCGACCCGGCAAGGGGCGCGATTAATTTTTACCGGTTGAACCGATGGCAAAGTCCACGATGCCGATGAGCTTGCCCTGACTGAAGGGTTTGGGCAGAAAGTTTCGGGCCTCGTTCAGCAGGTCCCCGTTGGCGGTGATTTCGGCGCTGTAGCCGGACATGTAGATGACCTTCAAGTCCTGCCGACGCTCGCGCAGCATCTTCGCGAGGGTGCCCCCGCTGATGCCGTTGGGCATGACCATGTCGGTGAGCAGCAGGTCGGCCGATTCCCCGGAACTGTGCCAGACTTCGAGGGCTTTCTGGCCGCAATCGGCATCCAGCACTTTATAGCCGCGATTCCGCAACGCTTCACAGACATAAGCGCGCACCTCGGGCTCATCCTCCACCACCAGGATACATTCGTGACGGTCCGCAGGGGTGCGCGAAACAAAAGTCGTTTCCTTTGGCTTGGCGCTCCCCACGGTCGCGGGCAGGAAAATCCGGAAGGTGGTTCCGACGCCCTCCTGACTCTGCAATTCAACCCAGCCTTCATGCTGTTTGACAATGCCGTACAGAGTGGAGAGACCGAGTCCGGTGCCTTTGCCAACCGGCTTGGTGGTGTAGAAGGGCTCGAAGAGCCGGCGCTGGGTTTCCTCATTCATGCCGCAGCCGTTGTCTTCCACCGAGAGGACCACGTAATGACCCTCGCGGGCCTCTTCATGCCGGCCGGTATCCGCCGCCAACACGGCGGCCTCATGCACGCTGATCGAAAGCTTGCCGCCATGGGACATGGCATCGCGGGCGTTGACGACGAGGTTCAGCAGGACTTGTTCGACGCTCGATTCATCGGCCAGAATGCAGGGAACCTTCGCGGCGCATTGCACCTCGATGGTGATGGTCTCGCCGACGAGGCGAGCCAGCATCTTATGCATGGTTTGGACCGTGTGACCGATATCCACGGCACTCCGCTGCAAGACCTGCTTGCGGCTGAAGGCGAGCAACTGCCGCGTCAGGCCGGAGGCCCGTTCGCCCGCCAGTTTCACCTGCTCAAATGATTTCCCGACCTCCTGGTCCACGTTCGCTTTCATGAGCTGAATGCTGGCGTGGCCAATGATGATCGTCAGCAGATTGTTGAAATCGTGGGCGACCCCGGCGGCCAGCTGGCCGATGGCCTCCATCTTTTGGGACTGTCGCAACTGGGCTTCCAGCCGCCGCTGGTCGGTGATGTCCAGCAGGGCGGCGAGGAAACAGGCCTTGTCGCCGAGCATCAGCGGCACGATGGAAACCAGGGTCTGCCGGGGCTGCTGGTCGCCGCGGCGGAGGCTGAGTTCGAGGTTGTGAATGCGCTGGCCCTTCCGGAGGGTTTTGATCGCTTCGTCGAAGGCCGCAAGGTTTTCCGGGAGCTTGAGTTCGCCGGGGGTTTTGCCCAGCACCTGTTCACGGGTGTAGCCCACCAGGGAGAGATAACTGCCGTTGACGTCCGTGTGTTCGAGGGTATCGGCCTTGAGAATGGTTAGGGCAACGAGGGCGGTTTCAAAGGATTTGTGAAAACGCTCCTCCGATTCGCGCAGCGCGATTTCAATCTCCGCCCGGCGCATCACCTCGGCCTGGAGCTGTTCATTGGCGCGGAGCAGTTCGGCGGTGCGGCGCTCCACGACGGCTTCGAGCTCGTCCATCCGACCTTTGGCCTGGCGGGTGACCACCCATTTCTTGGTCAGCGCGTGAGCGAGCTGCAACACCTCGACGTTGTCGAAAGGCTTCTTGAGAATCAGCAGGCTGTCGGACTTGCCGAGTCGGCTGATGATTTCGTCCCAGGAATGGTCGGAGTACGCGGTGCAAATCACGACCTGCAGGTCGGGGTGGCATTTCCAGATGTGCTGAATGGTTTCGATGCCGTCCCAGCCGGGAGGCATGCGCACGTCCACGAACGCCATCGAATACGGGCGGCCCTCGGCCATCGCCTTCTCCACCAGCGCCAGGCCTTCCTGCCCCTGATGCGCCGAATCAATTTCAAAATTTGACAGCTGGGTGCTGCCCGGCGCGGCGCCAAACAGCGCGGCGGCATCCTCGCTCAGATCGTCCGCAGCAGCCGCAGGGCAGAGGATTTTTCGAATGTCCTCGTGAATCCTGGGGTTGTCATCAATCACCAGCAGGCGGTGGGAGCGTCTGACCAATTCCGTCGTATTCATAATTTTGTATCGGCTAAAGGAGGTGTTACTTGAAGCGGCTGTGTCGGCGTGGAGATTTTCAGATTCGCGAACGGCAGTTCCAGGGTGAAGCTGGCGCCCTGACCGGGACCGCCGCTTTGGACCGTCAGGTCGCCCCCCATTTCCCGGGCCGCGTTGGCGCTGCTGTGCAGCCCAAAGCCGTGGCCGTCCGGTTTGGTGGTGAACCCATGCTGAAAAATCCGGTCGAGATTTTCGGGCGCGATGCCGCTGCCGCTGTCGCACACCAAGATGCCGACCAACCCCGGCCGGCTGGTTTGAATCTTGACGGACAGGGTCTTGTCACTCTTGCCCGACTCGTCCATGGCATCTTTGGCGTTGTGGATCAGGTTGATCAGGATTTGCAGGACTTTGTGCTTGTCCACCCCGACCAGCGGAACCGTTTGAAATTCCCGGACAATCTTAACGCCATGCCGGTTCAGGGCGCTTGCATTCATGCGCAAGGCATCCTCGATCAAGGCCTCGGCATCCATCGCCTCCCTCACCCCTGACAACTTGGCGTAGCTCTGCTGCATCGACACAATCTCCCGGATGTGTTCAATATTCCTGCCCAAGTCCTCCAACTCCCTCTGCCAGGCGGTTTGTTCGGCAGCGAGATGATCGCCCAGCTTGATCAAATAACCCGGCAGGCGCTGGCCTTTGGGATCGGTCGTCAGGAAGGAGGCCGCGGCGGCCTCGTGCTCACGCAACAGATTCGCGGCTTTGACCAGGTTGTTGATCTGGGATTTACCCACCCGTTCACGAAGCAGTGTGGCGGACACGTTCACGCTGTTGAGGACGTTCCCCACGTTGTGCAACACCCCGATCGCCACTTCCGCCATGCCGGCCTGGCGCGAGGCGCTGATTAATTGCAGGTTCAGCCGCTCGCTTTGCGCGTCCCCCGCTTTGCGTTTGGAAATGTCCTGAACAATGGCGATGGCCTCCGACTCCAGCAGCGGCATCAGGCGCACTTCAAAAAAATGCTCCCCCAGTTCCGAGTTGATGGAGTACTCGAACGTCTTCGGCTGCCGGTCCCGCAGCAACTCCGCCAGCGCACGCTGGTATTTTTCCCGGATGGCCGGGTCGGGAATGTTGGAAATTTTGCTGATGATTTGACGCTTGCTGAAGCGGCTGGCTTCCGGATCGTCCCCGGCCGGCTCGGTGGCTTTCAAAGCCACCGTGTTGCCTTCGCGGTCCAGTCTCAAAATAACGTCGGGAATGGCTTGGAAAACGGTGCAGAGTTCGGAGTTGGCCCGGGTCAGTTCCTGTGAACGCTGATCCATGGCGCGATGCAGCAGCTCCCGTTCGCGGTCAAAGGACTTGTAAGACTCGTTGATCGCCTCAACGAACTGCGCCAGCCCGGCGGGAGGATTCGCAGCGCTCCCGCAAAACTTTTCGAGTTGTTGTTGCAACAAGCTGTGCATGGCACGGGTCAAACTTCCGCCAAGGCCGGGACGGTCATGGTTTGGTTGCGGAGCGGACAGGGGCTCGCCCCAGCGAGGGCGGGCGGCCGGCCTGCGGCCCGCGTCCATTTGCTTTTTTCGGTGCTCATGCGGTCCCCGTTTGCTTTGTTTCAACCGCCGGCAGTTCGAGGGTGAAGGTTGCGCCGTGGCCGGGTCCGTCGCTGTGCACGGAGAGCCGGCCGCCCATTTCCCGGGCGGCGCCGATCCCGCTGTGCAGGCCGAAGCCGTGCCCATCCTGCTTCGTCGTGAACCCGTGCTGGAACAGCCGCTCAAGATTCTCGGGCGGGATGCCGACGCCGTTGTCCGCCACTTGGATGAGGACACGGCCCGCGTTGCCGGGGCGAATGCCCACGGTCAGGACTTTTATGTTCTGGCCCGATTTGTCGAGCGCCTCCTTGGCGTTGCGGATCAAATTGACGAGGATTTGCAGCACCTTGTGCTTGCACGCGGCGACGGGCGGAACCGCTTGAAATTCCCGGACGAGCTGGATGCCATGGCGGCCGAACGAAGCGGCGTTCATCCTCAGGGCGTCATCCACCAACTCTGCGGCGGCGAGTTCTTCCGTGATGCCCGCCAGCTGCGCGTAACTCTGCTGCATCGCCACGATCTCCTTGATGTGCTCGATGTTCTTGCTCAAGTCGTCCAACTCCTTCTGCCACGTGCAGTGTTCGGTGACGAGATGGTCGCCCAGTTTGATCAGGAACGCGGGGAGCCGCTGGCCGCGGGGATCCTGCGTGAGGAAAGCAATGGAATCGTTCTCATGCTCCCGCAGCAGACTGGTGGCTCTCACGAGATTCTGGAGCGAGGATTTGTTCAGGCCATCGCGGAGCAGGCCCGCCGAGACATTGACACTGTTGAGGACATTCCCCACGTTGTGCAGGACGCCGGTCGCCACCTCCGCCATGCCGGCCTGGCGGGAGGATTGCAGCATCTGCTTTTGCGCGACGGCCAATTCCGCCTCGGCGCGCGCCCGCGCGCTCAGGGCATGAGCAAGCTGGCGGACCTCCACGTTGTCGAATGCTTTTTTCAGAATCAACAACCGGTCGCTCGCCCCCAGCCGCGCATGAATCTCCTCCCACGAGTGATCGGAAAACGCGGTGCAAATCACGATCAGCAAACCGGGCTGCACCTTCCACAGTTCCAAAATCGTTTCCAGCCCGTCCCAGCCGGGCGGCATGCGCATGTCCACAAACGCCATGAAATAAGGCGTCCCTTTCAGAAGGTTCAGTTTCACCATGGCCAGCGCCTCCTGGCCTTGATAGGCCGAGTCCAGGCAGAATACCACCTCTTCAACCGACGACGGCGCCTCCCCAAACAGGGCCGCCTCCAATTTGCCCGACTCGGCACTGCCGGTCCTGGCCGGACACAGCACGTCGCGAAAGTCGGCGTGGATGCCCGGGGTGTCGTCGATGATCAGGATCCGACGGTAGGCATTGGGATCGATAGTATTCATGATGAGTGTTGGGAAAGTGTTTCCTGTGTTTCCGCAGGCCGTGCCGCTGGCAATTCCAAAATAAATGTCGCGCCGTGGCCCGGCCCGTCGCTGCGCGCGGTCAGGTTGCCGCCCATTTCCCGGGCGGCGTTGGCGCCGCTGTGCAGACCGAAGCCGTGTCCATCCTGCTTGGTGGTGAAACCGTGCTGGAAAATCCGGGCCAGATTCTCCAGTAGGATGCCGATGCCGATATCCACCACCTCGATCCAAACACGGCCCTGGTCGCCGCCACGGATGGCCACGGTCATAGTCTTTTCGCTCTTGCCGGAATCATCCATCGCGTATTTGGCGTTGCGCATCAGGTTGATCAGGATCTGCAGCACTTTATGTTTGTCCACGATCACCTTGGGGACCTCCTGGAAATCGCGCACCAGGGTGACGCCGTGCCGGCTGAAGGCGCTTTCGTTGATGCGCAGCGCGTCTTCGACGAGACCCTTCGCGTCCAGAGCCTCGCTGACGCCGGAGAGCCGGGCGTAGCTCTGCTGCATGGCCACGATCTCCTTGATGTGCTCGATGTTCTTGCCCAGGCCTTCCAACTCCTCCTGCCAGGAGCGTTGTTCCGCAGCCAGATGATCGCCCAGCTTGATGAAAAAGCCCGGCAGACGCTGCCCCTTGGGATCGCTCGTCAGGAAGGCCGTGGTGTCCCCGGCATGATCGCGCAGCAGGTGGGTGGCCTTCACCAGATTCTGGATCTGGGATTTCTTGACATTGTCCCGCAGCAGGATGGCCGAGACGTTCACGCTGTTGAGGACATTGCCAACGTTGTGCAGGACGCCGGTGGCGACTTCGGCCATGCCCGCCTGGCGCTGGGATTTGGCCACCTGTTCATTGAGCTTGGCCAGTTCAGTGGCCGCGTTTTTCTGTTCGGTGATGTCCATGAAGATGCCCCGGACGGACGCGGGCTGATCGTGTTCCATCAGCACCACGCCGCTCTCGCGAATCCAGAGCACGCGCTGGTCGGCGGCCCGCATCCGGTATTCATAGGAATACGGCTGACGCCGCAGAACGGCTTCGGCAAAGGCTTTGGTCACGCGCTCGAGATCCTCCGGATGAATGAGTCCACGCCAGAACTCCGGGTCGCCAATCCAGCGGGCCGGCGGATACCCCAGGAGCCGATGACTTTGCGGGCTGATGAACGTGAAGTAGGAATGGCGCGGGTTCCATTCCCAGACAATCCCGTCGATGGAATTCACCAGCGACTCGAATTTCTCGCGCGCCGCCCGCACTTCCACCTCCGCTTTTTTGCGGTCATTGATGTCGGTATGCGATCCGGCCATGCGATACGGCTTGCCATTTTCTGCGCGCCGCGCCGCGCCGCGGGCCAGCACCCAGTGATAATGACCGTGCTTGTGACGCATGCGGAACTCCGCCTGATAGACCTCGCAACGCAGCTCCAAATAGTCCTTCAAGACGGCCATGGTCGGGCCCACGTCCTCCGGATGCAGCAGGGCTTCCCAACTGCTTAATTTGTTTTCGATTTCGTGATCCGAGTATCCGATGATGGCCTTCCATTGCGGCGAAAAGAAGACCTCGTTGGTTTTGAGATTCCAATCCCAGATGCCGTCCTTGGCGCCGGCGATGGCGACCTCGTAGCGCTCCTGACCTTCCTTGAGCGCCAGATCCTGGGCTTCGATGCGGCTGAGCATCTGGTTAAACGCGCCGTTAAGCCGGCCCAATTCGTCACCGGAGCTGGCACCCGGGGCGCGCACCGAGTAGTCCTGCTTTTCACCGACGTGGCGGGCGGTCTCGGCCAGTTGCAGCAACGGATGAGTGATAACCCGCCCCAGCTTGCCGGATAGAAAAAGGGCCAGGACAAAGGACCCGAGGCTGACACCGCCAATCACCCGGCCATAGAAATAAACCAGTTCCATGAAGGTCCGCCGATAGTTGGCCTGCAGGTATAGTTTCCCCACCGTCTTCTCGTCCAGTTTCACGGGTTCCGTGTAGAGCAGATGCCAATTCGCAAGTCGCGATGCGCCGGCGGCTGGAAACCGCGCCAGCGCGGAAGCGCTGTCAATCCCGCCGAAGTTCGCGAGCACGGTTCCATCGGGGCGGACGAGACACGCCCCCATCACAGCCGGATTAGCCTTCAAGGAATTCACAACCTCGGCGGCACCATTGGCGTCATTGAACGCCAGCGCCGCCGTGCTGTTGTTGGCGATGACGGCGGCCAGGGTGGCGATGTCACGCTTGAAGTTGGCGCGGAAATTCAGGATTTGAAAGGCGAACAGCGCGGCCGTGGCGACGACCAGCACTGCGCCGGAGATGGCGAGGTTCGTCAGCAGCATCTTTCGCTTGATGGGAAGGTTTTGAAACAGTTTCATAAATTATCGTTCCGGTTTGGGCTCATTTCGATTTCACGCTTCGCGCCAGATTCAACAGCTTGGCGCTGATCCGCAGCCCGGCGGTCTCGACGACCGCCTGGTTGATTTCCAGTTTCACCGTTTTCTGAACCAGGAGGAGGTTGACCATCCCGCCCTGTTCGGCAAAACCGCCCACATCGCCCAGGGTCAGCACGGGCTTGGCTTGGAGCTGATTCAAGATTTCAGGGAGTCGCTCCTTCTCGGAACGGCTGATGAACAGCACGTGACAAGCGCTCAAATCTTCCCCGGCCCGGAGGCGCCTGACCACGAGCGGGCGATTCCGCACCAGCTCGCCTTTGACCGTCTCATCCAGCAACTGGCCGAAGGGATCCTCACCCACCACGCCGATGACGATGGGCGCATTCGTGGACGCGAAGGCGCTCGCCGGCCAGTCGGTGAACTTGGTGAAGTTGTAGAGGAAAGCCGCCTTGACCTGGTATTCCGCCGCCCCGCCGGGGCTTTCAGCCGCCACCGCCCCACCGCCCGCCAGCCCGAGGCATAGCAGTCCCAGCAGCCAGAGGCAGCGGGAGGAGCGAAGGGGTTTCATGTCAAATCGCTTGGCCGTCTAGAATTTCCAGGTGGCTTTCAGACGAAAGGTGCGCCCGGGCTGGGGGATCCGATCCTCGGAGTGCTCGGGGCTGCCGGGGAAGTTGTAATTTTGACCCAGAAGATTGTAGATGGACGCGGACACTTCGAGTCCCTTGGCGAGTTGCGCGCTGAAGATCGTTGCGTTGACGAGCCAGAATCCATTGACCTGAGTGTGGTAAACCGTGCTGACCTTGCTTTGGTATCGGACCTCCAACCCGGTGAACACCTTGTCGCGGTAAAGGGGAACATCGAGGTTGAACTTGGCGAGGTGATGCGGCGAGTTGCCCAAACCCTGGTCCATGCCAACGTCGCGTGACTCCTGCAAAGCGTAGCTGGCGCGCCCGCGCAAGCCGGACGGAAGCGACCCCTCGACCTCAAATTCCACGCCCCGGCTCCGGATGTGCCGGTTGATCACGTCAACGGTGTCATCATATCGGTCGTTCGGGTCGGCCCCAAAATTCCGGACCCGGGAGATCACATTCTCCACGTCATTGAAGTAGCCGCTGATGCTGCTGCGGAAGTGCCGGCCAAGTCGCTGCTCCCACACCGCTTCATAGCTGTGAATCGTTTCAGGCTTAAGGTCGGGAGAGATCGACGTACCAATGCCGGCAAAGTTCAGCTCATAGACGTTCGGCACGCGGTAGGCCTGGCCGTAGAGCAGTTTGACGGTCGCGCCCACGAACGGCCGCGCGATCAGCGAAGCGCGCGGGCTCACCGCGGGTTTGAAGGCGCTGAAGTCATCATAACGCCCGCCCACATTCAGCGTCAGATTGGTCCGGTAGAGCTGGAATTCGGCATCGGCAAAAACGCCCCAGGTGCTGGCGGTCTGATCCACGCTGGCATAGACCGCCGCCGGTGCGAGATCCTCGTTTTGGTAGCGCTCCTGAAAGTAGCCGCGAAACTCCGCGCCGCCCGTCAACCGCAGCCGCTCGCCAATGAACTTGCTGACCTGCGCCTCGGCCCCCAGCCAGCGGGCGCGCGCCAGATCTTTGTTGAGCGCGTAGTCGGCGGGGTTTCCGGTCAGGTTCCAGTCACCGATGCTGTAGCTGTCATAGACATATTCGTTGTAATTCACCCGCGCCAGCACCGACCACTCGTGTTCGAACTGCCGCTCGAATTTCAGATCCACAAACGCCTGGTTGTCCGTCGTGTCGTAGCGCCGGTTGAACACAGTGCCGATGTATTCGTAACCAGCGTGGGGCACCGCCTTGTAGCGCGAGTTGTAGGCGCCCTCCAGCGTGAAGTCGCCATAGCGCCATTGCGTAAAGAACTGGCTGGCGCGCTCCCCGTCCAGGTTTTCCGCCATGCCGCCGTTGTGCTGGGGTTTGCCATCGTTGAAGACCGGAAAATAAATCCGCTGCTCCCCAGCGCTGTTGAGCGCGCTGCCGGAGATCAGGGCTTCGACGCCGTTGGTGAACTGATGCCCCAGGGTGAAGCGGCCCTTGAAGGTGTCGAACGAACCCCCTTCGACCGACGCCTGCGCCCAGTTGTAATCGCGACCGCGTTTGGAAATCACGTTGATGACGCTGAAGAGCGCATTGTTGCCATACATCACCGAGCCGGGGCCGCGGATGATTTCCACGCGCTCGATCATGTCCACGTCCAGGATGAAATCATTGCCCAACGCCGCCGTGTCGAACAAGGGCTCGTTCATGCGGTGCCCGTCCACGAGGATCAGATTGCGCCCGCCGTAATCGCCGGGCAGGTTGAGTCCGCGCACGCCGAGAAACGTGTAACCCCGGTTGTAGTTGATGTAGAGCCCGCGCACGCTGTTGAGGATTTCCCCCAGCGTCCGGTAGCCGTGGTGCTGGATGTCCAGCGCGGTCACGATGCTCACCGACGACGGCGCGTCCGCCACGTTTTGCTCGCGCTTGGAGGCGGCATAGACGGTGTCAAATTTCACCTCGAGCAACTGATCCAGATCCAGCGCCTTCAACCGGGCCAGATTCGTCGAACCCGATTCCTGCGCGCGGGCGGGCAGAAGCAGGCTGGCCAACCCGATGGCCAGAGCCGTCTCGAGGGCTCGCTGACGCCGGCCCCGAAACCTCGTTGGGGTATGAGTATTTTCCGTCTTCATAAAATTGTTTCCGCCATCGAGCCTCATTCCTTCCGGGTTTCCACTTTGATCGCCTTGGGCAGGTTGAGCAGTTTGGAGCTGATCTTGATGCCGGCGTGCTGGGCGGCCCCGGGGTTGATCTCGAAGCGAATGCTCTTGTCCACCACGACGAAATTGACCATGCCGCCCAACTGTCCGAAGCCCTCGGTCTCGCTGATGGTCAGCACCGGAAGATCGCGCACCGTGGCAAGAATTGTTTTCAACCGCTCCTTCTCGGACTTGCTGATGAATAGGACCTGGCAGGCAGGCAGAGCATCCTCGCCGGTGAGCCGTCGCACCTGGAGCGGATGACCCGCGACGGATTCCCCCGCCAGCACGTCTCCCAGCAACTTCCCGAACGCGTCATCGCCAAGGATGCCGACGAGCGTGGGCGCATCCGCCGCGAGAAAGGCGTTGCTCGGCCATTCCGTGAACTTGGTGAAGTTATAAACCAGCGCCGCCTTGACCTCATACTCGCTCACCACGGCGCCCTTCTCCGCCGAGAACGCCCCACCGCCCGCCAGCCCGAGGCAGAGCAGTCCCAGCAGCCATTGGCGGCAGCTTTGCTTGCGGATGTGGATGTCAAAACGAAATGACATTTAGAATTTATAGGTCGCCTTGAAGCGGAAACTTCTTCGATCCTGCGGCACGGTGTCGCTGATGAAGTCCGTGCTCACCGGGTCGGAATATTTGGTGTCCCAGAGATTGTAGATGCTGGCGGACACTTCGAGATTCTTCACCAGTTCGCGGCTCAAGAGCGTGAGGTTGCCAACGACGCGGCCCGGGTGCGGGTTGCCGAGCGAGGTCCTCCGCTCGCTGGCCGCCTGGAGCGCGAAGCTCAAGGAAACCTTGTCCCGGTAGAGCGGTGCCACGATCTGGAACTTGGCCAGATGCCGGGGGGAGTTGGCGAGCCAGGCGCCCGTGCTGTCATCGCGCGCATCCGTGTAGGTGTAGCTCAGCACGGTGCGGAAACCACTGCGCCAGCGTCCGTCCAGCTCGACCTCGCCGCCCTGGACTTTCACGCTGTCCGTGTTGCGAAAGATCTGGCGCCCCACGGCCGGGTTGGACGTTTCGTCCACCTGGGTGATCAGGTTCTTGATCTCATTGTAGAAGAGCGAACCCGAGACCCGCAGATGCTGACCCAGGCCCTGCTCCAAAACCAACTCGTAGCTGCGGATGGTTTCGGGATGCAAGTCGTGGTTGCCGGCATAAAAGGCGTTGTCAAAGTCCGACTCGTAAGCGTTCGGCGCCCGGTAAGCCTGGCCATAGAGCGCCTTGAGGGTGGTGAGCGTCCACGGGTGATAAATGAGGCCGCCGCGCGGATTGAACGTCGAACCGAACGTCGAAAAGTGATCGAAGCGGGCGCCGGCGTTGAGGGTGAGATTGGTCAACAGCGCAATCTCCGCCTGACCGTAAACACCGACCGAGCAAGCGCCGGAAGTTTTGTCAATGTAAGTGACCGCGGGGCTGACGTCGTAATTGGCTTGCTTGATGGCAATATCGTCACGCCCCTCGACGCCAAAGGTGAGGTGATGCCGCTCAAACAGCAGCTTGCTGACCTGGATTTCGCCGCCGGCCAAATCAACCCGGGAACGATCACGATTGAGAGTGATGCCGGGATTGAGCGGATCCATGTAGTCATAAGCGTAGTTTCCCGCATAGTCGTAGTAGTCATAGTAAGCCCGTGCCATCACGGACCAGTCGTGGGCAAGGTGGTGCTCAAACTTCAGCTCCACCAGTGCCCGCGTGTCCACCACTTGGGACGCCGGCTCGGTGACAATCGAGAGATAGGCACCCGGCGGGACCGTCTTCGTGCGCTGGCCATAAAGCCCCCAGAGCGTGAAGTCACCATAGGATACGGACGCGAAAAAATTGGCGGACGAAAGATTGTCAGGGTGCGGGCCGGCCGGAATATTGGGATCAGCATAGACAAGGTTTTTCTGTCCCTGGCTTTCGAAGTGAGTGCCCGAGAGCAGCAACTCCACGCCATTGGTGAATTGCCGTCCGTAACTAAACCGCCCTCCGTAAGTGTTAAAATCCCCCGCTATCACGGATGTCTCCATACCCTGCACATCGCGGCCCTTGCGGGTGATCACGTTGACAATGGCGAAGAAGGCATTGTTCCCATAAAGCGACGAGCCGGGTCCGCGGATGACTTCCACGCGTTCGATCAGATCCACGTCGAGCGGGAAGTCATGCCCAATGAACAAGGAATCATAAACCGGCTCATTCACACGGTGACCATCAATCGTCAGCAACACGCGCCCGCCGTAGTCGCCCGGACGATTCACCCCGCGAACGCCCAAGGTGTCATACGCCCGGTCCGTGTCCACATACAACCCGCGCACGTCGTTCAAGATATCCGCCAGGGTGCGATAGCCGAATCGTTTGATGTCCTCCTTGGTCACGATGGTGACGGACGAGGGCGCCTCCGTGGTTTTTTGTTCGTGCTTGGAAGCGCCGTACACGGTGTCCACCTGCACCGCCATCAGGTCCTCCAGACTCAGTTGCTTCAAATCCATCCGGGCCGTTCCCGGCGACTCCGAACCTTTCGCCACCATCCCTTCGGCACCAAGTCCCCAACTCCAGACCCCGCTGCACAACAGCAAAACCACCGCGATGCGGTGGCGCAATTTTGCTGATGCATGGATGGAACCCATTAAACACCATGCTATCGGCGGAAAACCTCACTTCTGAAGGGGGAAAGCCGGTGCTGTCCGTGAACGGGACAGCCTCACGACATCCTGCGGCGAGGGAGCCGCCCAGGGAGTTACGGTCCGGCATTACGCCCGGCGCGGCGCGGCGCGCGGCGGCGGCGGGTGAAAAAACCAGCCGCCGCATTCCGGCTCATGGCGCCTGGCGGCTGCGATAGAAGCGCTGCGGATAACTGGCCGCGTTGGGATCCAGGAAGCTGACGGCGCCGCTGCCCGAGTTGGTCGTCCCCAGCGTCTGCCAGTCCAGCAGATTCGTGCTCGCCTCGATCGCCACCACCGCGTTGGGCAGGGTGACTAACTGAAGTTGAAAGCTGCCGTCCGGCAACCGCTGCCCGCTGATCGTCGGGCGGGGAACAATCGCCGTCGCCACCTGGGACGAGGGCGCGGTGCCGTTGTTGTTGACCAGATCCGGATCGCTCGTCGCGGACGTGCCGGCGACGACATTGATCAAACTGCCGACCACGGGAGCGGTGACGGTGACGGTGAAACTCGTCGCGGCACCATTGTTGAGGCTGGCCATCACCGGCCAGGTGACAACGCCGCCGCTGTGACTGCCGCCGCCCGACGCGGTGACGAAGGCCACGCCCGGCGGCAGGAGGTCGCTCGCCAGCACGTTGCCGGCGGCGGAGGGGCCCTGGTTGGTGACCAGCACGGTGTAGGAATAAGTCGCGCCCGCAAACACGGCGGCTGGGCCGCTGACCAGCGTCGCCAGGTCGGCCAGCCCGATGACGGTGGTGACGACCTGGGCGTTGCTGGCGGAGCCGTTGTTGTTGGCGGCATTCAGATCGCTGGTCAGGGCGGTGCTCGACACCGCGTTGGTCAGGACGCCGCCGGCGGGCGCGGTGACGGTGACGGCGAAGTTGCTCACCGCACCCATGGCCAGACCTGAAAGAGACCAAGTCACGACGCCGGCGTTGTTGCTGCCATCGCCGGAGGCGGAGACGAACAGCGCGGCCGCCGGCAGCGCGTTGCTGACCAGCACGGTGCTCGCGGTGGACGGCCCTTGATTGGTCACCGAGACCTGGTAGGAAAAATTGGTGCCGGCGAAAACCGCGGCCGGGCCGGTCACCGTCGCCGCCACATCGGCCAGCCCGGTGATCGTGGTAACCACCTGGTTATTTGTCCCGGTGCCGTTGTTGTTGGAGGGATCGGGATCCGCCGTGATGGCCGTGCTGTAAACAATGTTCGTCAACGCGCCGTTGGCCGGGGCGGTGATCGTGACGGTGTAGTTGGTCCGCGCCCCGTTGACAAAGTTCACCAGCGCGGGCCACGTGACCACGCCGCCGTTGTTCGTGCCGCCACTGGAGGCGTTCACAAACGTCGCCCCCGCCGGCAACACATCGCTCACCACGACATTTGACGCGGTGGAACTGCCCAGGTTGGTCACCGTGATCGTGTACGTCACATTCGACGTCGCCAGCACGCTGGCCGGTCCGCTCGCGGCGACGGTGACGTCCGCCAGGACGGTCGCCGAGTTGAGCGCCACGGCGGCCATCGCCCAGGCCGACGTGCTGTTGAGCGTCCACGACGGGGAGACGGTGGCCGCGCCATACGAGCTGCCGCCCGCGCCGGAGTAATTCACGCCGGACAAGTTCCACTCGATGTTCTGCGCGGGGCCCGCGCTGGTCGCAAACTGCGGGCTCTTGGGCGCGACGGCATCAATGACCACGCCCCCGAGCGCGCTGGCCACGGTGACGCTCGCATTGGTCCCGGTGCCGGATTTCCCGGCAAACGCCTTGATGGGCGTGGCCTGGTTCACGCCGTTGAAGGACGCCGCGCCGCCGACGATGCCCACGGCGCTGCTCAGATTGATCGAGATGGGATACGTGCCCACCTGCGGATTGAGCATCTGATACAGCAGCACCTTGGTCTGCGCGCTGTTGGTCTGGCCGATCAACGTCAGCGTCGGCAGGCCGGCAAAGGTCGCCGAGTTGACCGTCGCACTGGTGCTGTCAATCGACAGCGCCACGATCAAGATCCGCGACGATCCCGGATCCACCGTGTGGCTCCAGTTGAGCGTCTGCACCGCCGCCCCCTTGCTGGTGTTGGCGATCTGCAGCGGGCTGACCGCCGTGATCACCTGCGCGGCCGCGAAGCTCCCGTTGTTGTTGGCGGGGTTGGGATCCAGCGTGGCGGCCGTGCCGGCCGCCGTGTTGGTCAGCGTGCCGCTGATGGGCGCGCGCACCGTGACCGTGAAGTTCGTGGTGAACCCGCTGTAGAGGCTGGCCACGGCGGGCCAGGTGACCACGCCCGCCAGATAACTGCCGCCCGCGCTGGAACTGACATACGTGAGCGTGGGCGCCAGCGTGTCGGAGACCACCACGCCGCCGGCCGTGCAGGGCCCGGCGTTGGAGACCGTCACCGTGTACGTGTAATTGGTCAGCGGCGAAACGGTCATGGACCCGGTCTGGGTGACGACCACGTCGGCCACCGGCGTCACCGTGGTGAGCACCTGCGCGGCGGCGGCGCTGCCGTCGTTGTTCGCGGCATTGGCATCGGGCGTCGTGGCCGTGCTGGACACGCTGTTGCTCAAGGTGCCGCCCAGCGGCGCGGTGACCGTGACCGTGAAGTTGGTCATGGCGCCGGCGGCCAATGTGGGAATCGTCCAGTTCACCACGCCAATCAGCCCGGCCGCCTTCACCGACGCGGCGATATCCGCCCAGCCACAGTTCGCCAGTGTCCATGACATGTTCACGAAGTTTGTGCCCGGCTTGATGCTTCCAGCACCAGCTTCGTAGTCGGGACCGATGCTCCAGAGTTTGGTTTGGCCGGCGGCGCAATTTGGGACGAACCATTTGTCGACGGTAATGGTGTCAAAAACGATTTCGTTGGTGGCGGAGCTGATCGTAACCGACGAGCCGGCTGTTTTCGGCCCGGAGCCGGAGATGACGGCACTCAGGGGTGTGACCGGGTCCACCCCGCTGAATGTCGCCGCGCCGGCGACGACCGTCGTCGGAGCGCCGACGTAAGTTAAGGCAATGGTGTTGGTGCCACTCGGGGGATTGACCAATTGCCACAATTCAGAAGTGACAATGCCATTGGTGGCCGACCTCACTTTGGTGAGATTTGCCCCACCGTAACTGAGGGTGACAACTGCTGGACTGTTGCTGGTGGTGTAGTAGCCAAACGAAACCCCGACCAGCAGCAACCGGTTCGCGGCACTGGTCGTGACGTGCGTCCAGTTCGTGATGCCGGGCACGTTGTTCGAAGAGGCTTGATCGAAAACCACCTGGCCGGGCCCGCCGCCAATCACGCTGCCGCCGCCGGAGATGCCAACGACGTTGAGGCCCGCGGGCAGGGTGTCGCTGACGACAATGTTGCTGGCCGCCAACGAACCGAGGTTCGTCACCGAGATGGTGTAGGTGAAGTTTGTGTTGGCGTAAACGATGGTCGGGCCGGTCACAGTGGTGCCCACATCATACTGCATAACAGCGGGGACATTGCCGGCAAATTCGGAAGTGTCGGTAAACGCGGTGAACGTGCTGTTGGCCTTGGTGGCCGTGGCGCTGATGAATTCCCCGCCCGCGACCGGCGCCGAAAGGGCGGCGGTGAAACTCACGTTGCCATTCCCGGCGGTGGTGAGGTTGGTGAAACCGAGATAGCGCTGGCCCTCGCCGTAGCCCGCCGCGTCAGCGGCAGCGCTGGCGAAGAATTCCACCCGGAAATAATTTGTCGCCAGACTGTTTAAGGAGCCAGCCACCGTGACCTGGCTGCTGGCAGCGATTTGGGCGGAAGTCAGCACCGGGAAGTTCTGCAGGTTGTTCGGTCCGGTGTCGGCATCGCCGGCATCGTCGGGGGTGACCCCGTCATTTCCCAAATCGATTCCCAAGTCGCCGTTGGCATAAATGGAATTGCCGAGGATGGCGTTCGCCACAATCCCCGCCGAGCTGCGAAGGCTGACGCCATCCCACCCGCCGCCGCCCGCGCCGTTGTTGACGATCAGGTTTGCTTCGGGCGCGGTGGTTCCCCCCAGGCGGTTGTTATGCGGATCGCCGATCGTCGTACCGGCAATTCCCAGTGAACTGAAAAAGACGCCGTGCAATCTGTTGCCCAGGCTCGCAACTCCGCTCGCATTGGCGCCGATGTAGTTTCCAACAATCACGTTTCCGGCCGAAGTGGAACCGGCGATGCGGATGCCCAGGCCGTTTCCCGAGATGATATTCCGCTCGGCCACCGTCAGGCCGCCGATGGTGTTGTTGGCCCCGTTGGCAATCTCAATGCCGTCGTTCGCGTTGCCGCGGCTGACCATGCCGGTCGCGTCCGTCCCGAGGTAATTCCCCAGCACGACATTGTTGCTGGAGAAGATGTCAACACCCTCGTTTTGAAAGCTGTTGATGACGAGTCCACGGATGACGCTGCCGGAGCTGCCCGCACCCAGAGTTAATCCCGAAACATTGGCGCCGGCATTGGTGCCATTGAGTTCGATGATCGGCGCCCCGGCAAATCCGGGCTGACTCCAGCCATCAAGGATGGCGGGTCCGGTGATCGTGGGAAACGCGCTACCAGGCGTGATCGTGTGCACGCCGCCGCCAGCGAGGTTGAACGTAATGGTGTTGGTGCCCGAGGCCGCGTTGGCATCGAGGATCGCCTGGCGGAGTGACCCGGCACCCGAGTCGTTGGTGTTGGCAACGGTGAAGGTAGAGACCGTCAGGATGGCGTTGGCACTGAGCAGCCCGCCATCGGCATTGGTGACGCCGACATAATAATTCCCGGCATCGGTCAACTGCGCATTGGTGCGGGTGTAGGTGCTATTGGTGGCTCCGGAGATGCGCGCGGCCTGAAAATACCATTGGTAGCTCAGCGTGGTTCCGCTGGTGGCTGTCACGGTAAAAGTCGCCGTGCCTCCAATTTGGACAGTCTGACTCAAAGGCTGGGTGTTGATGGTGGGCGGAAAACCGGCCACGGCGCTGAGCACCAAGCTCAACCAGCACGCCAGCAGGCAGGCAGCCGCCTTGGTCCGTGGCACGACTCTCGAGATGTAGTATCGCATCGGGAGGAAACTAGCCGGTTGCGTACCAAGGTTGGGAATCTGACGGTGCGGACCCTTCAGCCGGGAGCACCGGAGGTGCGATAGGTAGTAGCCCACGGCGAGAGCCGTGGGACCGTGGTCAAACCGGCTCAAGCCCCGGAGGGGCGGCAGAAACCACCGTGGTTTCAACAATGACTCGGCCGCCCCGCCGGGGCGAGTTTCGCTGGTCGGCCGGACCCACGGCTCGCGCCGTGGGCTACGTTCTGGCGCTGCGCCGCAGCTGCATCAACCACCCCAAAGCCAACCGGAGGCCACCGAGGAAACGGCGGTTTTGATTGAGCCTCGGGCAACAGAATTTCGGAGCGCGGAGCATTGCTCCGCAAGAACGAACGGGCGTATCCAACCAGCGGAGCAATGCTCCGCGCTCCTTTCCGCCAGCGGCTGATTCATCGGATTGTGTCCCGCTCCTGCACGAGCCTCAATTAACAAGCTGTGGCGGGCACGGCGATGGATTGACCCCGCACCCAAGGTTGCGTGGTCGACAAACCCAAACCCTGCCGGCATCCGCTGCACATGCCTGTGCTGGCTCCGCTGCCTCCCGTTGAACTCCGCACCTCCGGTTGAGCCGAATCCCTGTGGTTGAAACTTTGAGCGTCGCGCGAAAGACGCGAAGGGAACGAAGTGGAACAAGCGCATTGCGCTTCTGAAAAGCACGCCTCAAACAGTCATGCCCACTCTGAGCCTCGCTGGGAACGGAAATCAAATCGTCTCTTTGCTGTCTTCGCTTCCTTCGCGCGACCTAGGCCAGCGTTTCACTGAATCGTTCCGGTTCAGAACCGGTAGGTCAGCTTGAGGCGGAAGGTGCGACCGTCGCGGGGCAGTTGATCCTGCACATGAAATCGCGTGGCCGGGTCGGAGTAGGCTTGATCGAGCAGGTTGTAAACACTGGCGGAGAGTTCCAGGTTTTTGACCAGATTCTGGCTGAAGAGGGTGAAATTAACCACGCCAAATCCAGCCGCGTCCACCCCCGGAACGCCGACGCCCGCGCCCGACGTAAACTCGGTGTCCCGGCTGCTCGTGAATTGATACTCCAAGCTGGCGAACAACTTCTCCTTCACCAACGGCACGCTCAGGTTGAACTTGAACAGGTGCGTGGGAGAATCGGGAAAGGCCTGACTGGAAGATTGGTTCTCGGTTTGTTGCAGCGTGTAGCTGGCGCGGCTGCGCAGGCCACCTGACCAGTTGCCCTCCAGCGCCAGTTCCATGCCGCGCGTCTCCGCGTTCACATTGGCGAAGTTCCCGCCGCTGAATACAATCAGGTCGTCCATCTGGTTGTAGAATCCGGACAGGGAGGAGCGCAAATGCTGACCCAGCCCCTGTTCATAAACCAGCTCGTACGAGGTGATCCGTTCCGGCTTGATGTTCTGGAACCGGCGGTCGCTCAGCTCCAGAAAATTGGGGGAGCGAAACGCCGTTCCATACAGGACCTTGAAGGTGGATGGCTGGAACGGATGGTAGATCAAGGCCAGACGCGGATTGAATGCGGCGTCAAAATCACCGTATTTATCGTAACGCACCCCGCCGTTGAGATGGAGATTGGTGCGGAGGGTAAAATCTCCCTGCACAAAAAGTCCGTGACTCTGGCGGTTGGCGTAGATGTCCGTGTAAGTGTTGTGCTGATCGAACACGCGCTTGTCCTGGCGGAAATCGTCGCGGTATTCCGCCCCCACGGTGATCAGATGTTTTTCCCAAAGCCGTTTGCTCAACTGCAGCTCCGCGCCCCACCATTCGCCGCCCTGCACCTCCTGATAAAACGCCGAGGCCATGGGGTCGCCGACCGGATACCCAATCCGGTAATCGTTCCGGTCGTAATAGACCCGGGCGGTCACATCCAGCACCTCCGGGAAACTGTGCGCATACTTCAGGTCGGCATACCGGCGGTCATCCACGGTGCGCAGGCGCGGGTCGTTGAACGTCGTGAATTGCGCGGCCGTGGGGTTCACCTTCTCGCGGCGGATGAAACCGCCCTCCAGCGTCAGATCGCGATAGCCCAGCGAACCAAAAAAACTCTTGAACAAATCCGCGTCCATGTCCTGCGCGACGCCATGGTTGTGCGCGGCGTTGTTGAACTCCTTGTAAAAAATCCGGGGCGCGCCCTCGCTCTCGTAGTAGGAGCCGGAGGCGAGCAGCGACAGGCCGTTGGTGAACGCCTTTGCGACCGTGACCCGTCCCTTGTAAGTCCCGAACTCGCCGTATTCCCCCGAAACCTCGGCGTTTTCGACTTGGGCGGCCTTGCGGGTGATGACATCGATGACCGCGAAGAAGGCGTTGTTGCCGTAAAGCACGGAGCCGGGGCCGCGAATGATTTCCACGCGGTCAATCAGATCCACGTCCAGCAGAAACTCCGTGCCGAGATGGGCGCCGTCCGTGAGATTATTGTTCACGCGATGGCCGTCAATCAGCAGCAGAACGCGGCTGTTAAAATCGCCCAGGCTGACGCCGCGCGCTCCCAGGAACGCGTAGTTGCGGTCGTACGAAACGTGGAAGCCCTGCAAGCTCTGCAAAATTTCCGCCAAGGTCCGATAGCCGTAGCGCCGGATCTCGTCCCGCGTGACGATGCTGACGGAGGAGGGCGCTTCCGTGGTTTTTTGTTCGTGCTTGGAAGCGCCGTAAACCGTGTCCACCTGCACCGCCAGCAGATCCTCCAGGCTCAGGAGCTTCAGGTTCTTGACCGGCGACTGACCCTCCGCCTCCGCCGATTCGTCCGCGCGAACCTCCCGGATGCTGAATAGTCCCAGCAACAGCAACACCACCGCGGCGCGGTGGCACAATTTTGCTGATGCATGGATGGAGACCATTTAACGCCATTTCATCGGTGAAAAACCTCCGTACTTGAGAAGGATTGGCCGCGTATCGAAGGGATTCCTCCGCCTTGTTCGCGGTCGGCCGTCACGGGCCAACCCTATTCGCCCCACGGATTCACATTCAGGTCAACGAAGAGATCCAGGTCGGACGACCGGAGGCCAAGGCGTTCAGCCAGGCCGTCGGCGGTGGCACGCAGCCTGGCATCACTGGCCCGCGTCAGGACGGGCGGGCTGAGTTTGCAGTTCAGGCCGGCGTCGCACAGGTTCGATTTGAAGTTGCCCACCACCATGTTGGTCAGTTCCACGATGACGTCGTCGATCAGGTCAGGGTCGCCCAAGCCGGTGGGCGGCAGGCCAAGCACCCGCGCGGCGATCTGACGCGCCACCGGACGGGTCAGGCGCAAGGCCGCGGAACCCGTGGCCTTGCCGGCGAAAGCAATCTCGCACAGGACGTGTTCGCCCAGCACCGGCAGATCGGCGGGGGCCAGCAATTCCAACTCGACGCCGAGCAT
>JANPGB010000546.1:0-4839 GCA_031423695.1 Verrucomicrobiota bacterium | reverse complement strand
TCGAGGAATTAAAACAGCCGCTCAATTTCTGGAAGGCCATCGGCCTGATGCTGCTGCCGTTTGTGCTCATCATGAAGGAGCCGGATCTCGGTTCTGCGCTTGTGCTGCTGCCGGCGGGCTTTGCGATGATGTTGGTCGCCGGCACGCCACGAAAATATCTCTACCGCTTGGTCGGGTGCGTCGGCGTTTTCGGAACGCTGTTTTTGTTGAACGTGTTGTTCGCGCCGAAAAACTGGCAGATCAAACTGGAGCCATACCAACGCCAGCGGCTGCTGGTTTATTTCGGGCGCGACTTCGCGGCGGACAATGCGACCGAGCAGGAAAAGAAGGACGCGCGGCGGTTGCAGTTTGAAAAATCCTACCAGTCGCGCCAGGCCCTGATCTCCGTCGGCTCCGGCGGACTGCTGGGCAAGGGCTGGCACAAGGGCGACCAGACCGCGCTCGGATTCTTGCCGCCCGGCGCGGCGCACAATGATTTTATTTTCTCCGTGATCGCCGAGGAGGAAGGTTTCGTCGGCTCCCTTGTGGTGCTGACGCTGTATGCGGTGGTCTTGTTCACTGGAATAAGAACCGCCGGCCAGGCGCGCGATCGCCTGGGCAAATTAATGGCTGTGGGCGTTGTGACGCTCCTGTTCAGCCATGTGTTCATCAATATCGGCATGAACATCCGTATTGTGCCTGTGACGGGCATCCCACTGCCGCTGCTGTCTTACGGCGGATCCTCAGTGCTGGTCTCGTTAATCGCCATGGGCCTGTTGCAGAACGTGCATATCTATCGAAAGGGTTATTAAATTATGAGTGACAACAAGAATTTTTCCCGGCGACGCCGTGGGGGAATGCGGTTCCGCCCCAGCGGCGGACTGGGACAGCAACAACAACCGCCAAAGAACGACCGCGCCGCCAGCGAGGCCCGCGCCGCCGCCACGACCGGCGAACAACAAGGCGGCAGCGACAAAGTCTATGAACGCCGGCACGCCGGCGAAATCGAGCGCGCCGAAAACATCGCCGCTGGCCTGCCGCCGGAAGGTTTGCCGCCGGAACCCACGGCGGAAGCGGTCAAGGGCGGCTACCGCGAGCCCAACCTGGAAACTCCCGCAGAGGTCGAGGAGGAAAAATTCGCGCCCGTCGAGGTGAAGGAACAGCCCAAGGGCCTGGTGGAAACCATCCGACACCACGCCGCCAACCTCGTCAAGAAAGTCCAGCGCCTCATCAAGCCCATCAAGAAATCCCACAAGGAAGTCATCATCAACGCCGAGACGCTGGAGACCCGCGTCGCGGTTTCCGAGGACGGCAAGCTGGAGGAATTCAACATCGAGCGCACCACCGAGGAACGCCTCGTCGGCAGCATTTTCAAAGGTAAGGTCCGCAATCTCGAAGACGGTTTGAAGGCCGCGTTCGTGGACATCGGTTTTGAGAAGAACGCCTTCCTGCATTACTGGGACATTGTGCCGAACCAGTTCGACAGCAGCGTGGAAATCGTCGAGCGCGAAGGCAACCGCCGCCGCGACAAGCCGAAAATCACGCAGAAGGACATCCCGCGCGTTTACCCACCCGGCAGCGACATCATCATCCAGGTCACCAAAGGCCCCATCGGAACCAAGGGCCCGCGCGTCACCACCAACCTCGTGCTGCCAGGACGTTATCTCGTGCTCCTGCCGAACTCGGATCAGAGCGGCATCTCCCGCAAGATTGAAAACGTGGAGGAACGCAAACGCCTCAAGCGCATCCTGCGCGAGCTCTCCATTCCCGAAGGCATGGGCGTCATCATGCGCACCGCCGGCGAAGGCCAGCAGACGCGTTACTTCGTCCGCGACCTCGCGCTGCTGCTCGAGGAGTGGAACGGCGTGCAGGAAAAAATCAAGACCCAGCCCATGGCCACCTGCGTGTTTCAGGAGCCCGATTTGATCGAACGCACCGTGCGCGATTTTCTCACCGAAGATGTCGAACGCATCGTAGTGGACAGCCCCAAAGCCTACGACCGGATGCGCGAGATGATTTGCAAAATCTCCAAGCGCTCCTCCAGCAAGGTCAAATTGTACAGCGACGCCCAGCCGATTTTCGACCGCTTCAACATCTCGAAGCAGTTGGAGAACACCTTCTCGCGCCAGGTACATTTGAAGAGCGGCGGCTACCTCGTCGTGGACGAAACCGAGGCCCTCGTGGCGATTGACGTGAACACCGGTCGTCACAAGGGCGGCAAGGATCAGGAAACCACCATCCTCAAGGTCAACCTGGAAGCGGCCGAGGAAATCACCCGGCAGTTGCGCCTGCGCAACATGGGCGGCTTGATCGTACTCGACTTCATTGACATGAAATCGCGCCGTGATCAACAGGCGGTTTATCAACGCGTGAAGGACGGCCTGCGCCGCGACAAGGCCAAGACCCACATCCTGCCCATTTCGCAGCTCGGCCTCATGGAAATGACGCGCCAGCGCCATTCCGAAAGCGTCCGCGCGGCGGTGTATGACGACTGCCCGTACTGCAAAGGCCGCGGCAAGGTGAAGAGTTCCATCACCATGAGCGTGGAAATCCAGCGCAAGCTGAGCGAAATCCTCAAGAAACGTTCGCGCGACGAATCCGACTTCCAGCTCCGCATCGTGGTGCATCCGACCGTGCTCGAACGGCTGCGCACGGAAGACGAGAAGCATCTCATCGAGATGGAGAAACGTTACTTCGGCAAGCTCTCCTTCCGTGCCGACCCGGCCATGCACGCCGAGCAGTTCAAGATTCAGAACGTGGCCAACAACGAGGAACTGGCCAACGTGAGCTGATCGCATTCAAAATCAAGCAACGCCCCGCGCTGAAAAGTGCGGGGCGTTTCTGCTTTTAGGAACGGGGGCGCTGCGAAGGAGGGGAGAAGGCGAGCGTGCTGCGGCTCACGGTGAGCGTGCGCAACGCGTTTGTAGCGTCGGGCATCTTGCCTGACGTGAAGGGCGCGTATCCTGCCGCCCGGAATTGGCGCGCGAATTATCTGCGACTCACTAGAATTCCAAGCGGTTCGTCTCTGCGCGAGGTTTCTTCCGCCGGGCTGGAAGCCGCGGCTCTACGGCAGGCAGGATGCCTGCCGCTACCGTCGTTGTTCTCCGGCTGATATGGCAGAGGCATGAAGCCGTACTGCAGCTATTTTGAAAAACAGCTTGAACCTTGGGCCCAGGCCAAGGGCAGGACCGTGAGTCTCCCGCAAAAGCCGGTGGAACAATCTTCGCCTCGAACCTAACTCACGTTCCGCAGGCAAAGGATAAATCCCGAGCATAAGTTAAAAAAACGCTTGCCCCCCGGCTAATATGCTTCAAACCCTCATCGCCACATTTTAAGGTTCGCTGGCTTGACCTTTAATCATGGTGACACCGGTTTCAACTTGGTTGTCGGAAGGCCAGCGGAACTTTTGAAAAAAGTGTTTCAATCCGAAAGTTGTTTGCGTTCGTGTCCGGCCCGGTCACGACGAAGCTTTCCCTTTTATCCTGGCCGCCGCCGCAACTGCTGCTGACCCATCGCCAACGATGAGCGGCGGGAACTTCTCGGTGGTGGGCGGTTTCTGGTCACGCTACACCGAACACGTTCCGGCCCGGCCCGGGCCCCGATCCTCACCGCGTGACTAATTCTCCATCGCCGGGAAATCTGTTCTTCCGGCTCCAGCAGCCTAGCGGCGGCTCGGCAGAGCGCCGCAAACGAAACTGGTTCAGAAATCATTGCGGCTTTCTCCCGAAAGCCGCTACGCCGTCGCGAGATTATCTTCCAACACCTTGAATTCTGCCGCCGTTGCGTTCCCTGCCGTTTTCAGGCAGAGTAGCCCCATGAGCGATAAACAACTTGCCTTGGAATCCATCCAGCGCCTGCCGGAGGATGCGAGTCTGGATGTCATCACGGAACGACTGGAGTTTCTCGCGGGCATCCGCAAAGGGCTGGATCAAATCGAGCGTGGCGAAACCGTGTCGCATGAGGAAGTCAAACGCCAGCTCGCGACATGGCTCACCAAATAATCTGGTCGCTGCAGGCGCGCGATGACCTCCGGGAAATCGTGTCCTTCATCGCCGCCGACAATCCTATCGTTGCCGAAAGCTTTGGTTATCGGCTCATGTCCAAAGTGGATTTGCTGGCAACCTTTCCCCTGCTTGGCCGGGCTGTTCCCGAAGAAAACGACGAGAATATCCGCGAACTCATCCTGCGGCCCTATCGTATCATTTACCAGGTTTTGCCCACGCAACAGCTGGTGGCCGTTGCCCGCATCTGGCACGGCGCGCGTGGTGAACCGGAAATTCCAACTCGCCTGGAGTTTTGATTTTCACGCCGTCGCCAGATTGTCTTCCAGCACTTTGGATTTGCCCGATGGCGGTTCAGCTTCATTGGTGGCCGTCTGCAAAGACTCCGCAAGGATTTTGATCGGTTCGTAAAAAGTATTTCGTTGCACCGGCGTGCGGCCGGCTTCGCGGATGGCTTTGATCATGTCGGCTTCGGTCTGCAATTGCGGCGAGGTCGCGCCGGCCATGTGGAAGATGTGTTCCTCGATGATCGTCCCGTGCAAATCGTCCGCGCCGTAGCTCAATGCCACCTGCGCCAGCTTCAGGCCCATCCCCACCCAGTAGGCCGTGATGTGATCGAAGTTGTCGAGGTAGATGCGGCTCACGGCGATGGTGCGCAACGCGTCGAAACCCGTGGGCGGCGTGTGCACCGGGATGTCGTTGTTCTCCGGCTGATACTGCAGCGGCACGAAGCCGACGAAGCCGCCGTAGTTCGGAGTTCCGCCTTTAGGCGGCTGGGGAGCGCGGGCTTCAGCCCGCTTCACTGCCGATGCGCCGGGTGATTTCGATTGTGCTGGATTCTCGGACGCGGAAGCGGCGT
>JANPGB010000545.1:0-4631 GCA_031423695.1 Verrucomicrobiota bacterium | reverse complement strand
CTCTACAACTTCACCGACAAGGGCGAGCGCGCCGTCTCGATGCGGCCGGAGATGACCCCCACCCTGGCCCGCATGGTCGCCGCGCACGAACGCAACTACAAGAAGCCCATCAAGTGGTTCGCCGTCCCGCAATTGTTCCGCTACGAACGCCAGCAGAAAGGCCGGCTGCGCGAACACTTCCAGTTCAACGCCGACATCCTGGGCGAATCCGATCCGGCGGCGGACGCGGAACTCATCGCGCTGTTGATTGACACGCTGCGGTCGTTTGGTTTGAGCGCCGAGGATTTCGTCATCCGCCTCAGCAGCCGCAATGCGTGGCAGGAATTTTTCAAGCACGGCGGCGGCGATGTCGCACACGAATACGCTTTCTTCCAGGTCATCGACAAACTCGAACGCACGCCGCCGGAGGAGAGCGAAAAGAAACTCGCGGCCATGAACTTCTCGCTCGCCGCCGTCAACACCTTCATCGGGAAAGGCGAGCCGACCGCCGAGTTGAAATTCATCCTCAACAACCTCGCCGCGCGCGGACTGAGCGACTTTGTGAAGATTGATTACCAGGTCATCCGCGGGCTGGCGTATTACACCGGCGTGGTGTTCGAGGCGTTTGATCGCAAGGGCGAGTTTCGCGCCATCGCGGGCGGCGGACGTTACGACAACCTCGTCAAACTCATCAGCGGCGGCAAGGTGCAACTGCCCGCGCTCGGCTTTGGCATGGGCGACGTGGTGCTGCTCGAAATTCTGAAAGCGCGAAAACTGCTGCCCGCGTTCGATGCCAACGTGGATGTGTATGTACTGGTCGAGGACGAAGCGTTGCGCGGCGCGACGCTCAAGCTGGTGCAAAGCCTGCGCAACGGCGGGCTGGCCGTGGAATTTTCACTGACGGCCGCCAAGCCGGACAAGCAGTTCAAACGCGCGCAGGAATTGAAGGCCACGCACACCGCGAAGATGGACAGCCAGGATTACGTCCGCATCCGCAACCTGAAGACGCGCGAAGAAGTGGTTGCCGGAGTGAACGATGCGGCGAATCATTTGAGGTGAAGCCAAGCCTGAACGATTGAAAACATGATTGATCCGAGCATGTTTAAGAACCTCCGGTTGCGAGGCGGGTTTGTCATCGTCAGCATTGAGTTTACAGATTCTCCGATGATAGACGCTTTGGAGCGGGAAGCCGTCGCGACGACCAGAATCGTTGGCCGAAAATTTGATCTGTTCATCCGGGCCGGCTTGAGCGAACGGGAATTATCCATCACGCTATATCACGAAGTCCTTGACGCAGCCACGGTGGCCAGCCTGCACCCACCCAACAGCGTGATGGAATTTAACGAAGGCGATTTTGAACGAGCCGCGCAGGCGGCGCACACGGAATACGGCGACGCCTCGCCGGAAACACTAACCCGCATGTTGCAATTCTACGGTTTTCGTGAAGAATAACGTCATGATTGACCGCAACAAAATCCAGATTGACCTGATCAAATTGATCGGCGGTGAACGCCTGTTGCGTCTCACGGAAGCGCAATCGGGCCTTGCCTTGGAAAAGAAACTCGATCCGCAGAAATCTGTGGCCTGCCAAAAGGAAAACCTGCTTGGCGTGTTTGAAGCAGCACTCGCTCGGGCTGGGCTTATGGCAGCGTGACCCGTTGCCGGCACCGGCCAAGCAATCCAAACAAAGATTGGCGTATGAAGAAGAATGGAAACCACAAGCCACACAAAACGCCCGCCTTTGTCGCCCGTGCCGAGCGCGCCCTGCGCCGCGCCGCACGTAACGTGCAAACCCAGAACCGTACTCTTGGTCTGCCGCTCATCCTTTGGAAGAACGGCAAGCTGATTGAGAAACCCGCGTGAGCATCCGCAACCTGAAGACGCGCGAAGAAGTGGTCGCCGGTGTGAACGATGCGGCGAATCATTTGAGGTAGAACTCATCGCGCTGCGACGAGTAAGCGCCGCGTTCAGCGGTGCCATGTTTGGGACCGATCGCACGACCTAGCCGGGACGTTCCGACTGCACCGCACAGGCGACGTTGTCGCAGCGCGACAACCGCCACCACCTCAAGGTTTGTCTGAGGGACAAACTCATCCAGCTCGGATCGAGCGGCCGTGAGTTGTTCCCTACCGTTTCAAAAACTTCGCGACCGCCTCGGTGCGGGTGCGGACCTGGAGCTTTTCATAGACGCGGCGGATGTAGGTGTGGACGGTTTCGTAGCTGATGCCGAGCTTCTCCGAGATTTCCTTGTAGATCAGCCCCTGGCTCAACAGCTCCAGCACCTGCTGCTCGCGTTCGGACAGGCTGTCGGTCTGCGCCGCCGACGCCTGCGAGCGCTGGAAGGATTGCACCACCTTGCGCGCGATATGTGTGGTCATGGGCGAACCGCCGCGATGCACGTCGCAGATGGCCTCCAGCAACTGCGCCTGCGGCGTGCGCTTGAGCAGGTAGCCGTTCGCGCCAACGGCAAGCGCGTTGAAAATATTGTCCGTGTCCTCGTACACCGTGAGCATCATCACCTGCACGGTGGGCAGAACCTGCTTCAACTGGCGGACGCACTCGACGCCGTTCATGCCGGGGAGGTTGATGTCCATGAGGACGACCTCCGGTTTGACGTTGGGCAGATCTTTCAAGGCGTCCTCGGCGTTGCCGTAATCGCTCACGCAACGGAAGCCGTCCGCGCGGTTCAACACGCGCGCCAGGGTGCCGCGCAGCTTGTCATTGTCTTCGACGATGGAAACGGTGATGGCCATGTTCGTTTAATGTTTCACCAGCGGCGCGGTCAACTGCACGAGCGTCCCCCGCCCCGCCGCCGGGCCGATGGAAAAACTTCCGCCGACATCTTCCATGCGTTGGCGCAGGTTGCGCAATCCATTTCTGCCGGGCTTCTCCGGCTGGCCGGCCAGGCCGCGGCCATTGTCCTCGACGTGCAACGTGAAGGTGTCCGGTTCCAGACTCAGGCGAATGCTCACGGAGGTGGCCTGCGCGTGCTTGACGACATTATTCACGGATTCCTTGAAGGCGAGGAAGACGTTGTGCCGCACCTCGGGGGCGATGTCCGCGGCGGGCAATTGCGCGGGAACCTCGAAGCGGTGGCTGATGCCGGCGAGTTCGAGATATTCCTGGGCATACTTGCAGGCGTAGTTCACGAGGCTTTCGAGCGTGTCGTTGGACGGATTGATCGCCCAGACGATTTCGTCCAGGGCGTGCGTGGTTTCGCGGGCCGTTGAGCAGATTTGTTGCGCGTAGGAGGCCACTTCGTCCGGCTGATCCTTGTCGGCTTCGGCCAGTTCGCCGAGCAGTGAAACCTGGGTGAGGTTCGCGCCGAGTTGGTCGTGCAGGTCGCGCGCGATGCGGGCGCGTTCGTGTTCCAACTCCTCACGCTGCTTGAGCACGGCCAGTTCGCGCTGCAATCTTTGCGTGGCGAAAAAATAAATGAATCCACCAATGACGGCGAGCAAGCCAACGCCCACCAGAATCCGGAAGGACGTTTTCTGCCAGAAAGCCGGCAGGACGATGACGGCCAGGGTCGCGCCACTTTGGTTAACGACGCCATCCTCGTTGTAAGCGATGACATGGAAGAAATAATTTCCCGGCGGCAGTTTGAGGTACTCCGCGTCGCGGCGGTTGCCGGCCTGGAACCAGCGCGATTGGTGTGGTTCCAGCATGTATTTGAAACGCACGTTGTCGGGCGCGGAAAAATTCAGGCTAGTGTATTGGATTTCCAGCCGCTCCCGGCCCGGCGGGAGGGTGATGCTTTGCGGGCGGGCACCAAACGCGTTGGTAATCTGCGGCTGCGATTCCACGAGCACCGATTCGATGATGACCGGCGGGCGGTTGGTGTTCGGCGTGAGATCCAGCGGGTTCACCGAGGCCAAACCTTTTGTAGTGGGGAACCAGAGCCGGCCGTCGCGCGCCAGGCACGCGGCGGGCTGGGAGCCTTTCGTGCATTCGCTCGTGAGCAGGCCGTCGCTTTTGCCGAACGCGCGGCAGGCGATGAAGTCGACTTTCCCGGCGGCAAAATCGTTCAGGGATTTTTTGGAGGCGCGCATGAGGCCGACGTAGGAACCCATCCACAGATTGCTTCGGGTGTCTTCGATCAGGTAGAGGATGCTGTCACTCAGCAGGCCATTGGTGGTGGCGCAAGTGATGAATCCGCCGTGCTCCAGTCGGCCCAGCCCGCCGCCGTCGGTTCCGATCCAGAGAACGCCGTCATGGTCTGACAGGAGCGCGTTGATCGTCTCGCCCGGCAGTCCGTTGGTTTTATGAAAGGCCGTGAACTGGCCGTTGCTCAGGCGGTTCAATCCGCCGCCTTCCGTGCCGATCCAGAGATTGCCGGCAGCATCATCCGCAATCGCCCGCACGGAATCGGCGGACAAGCCGTCGCGCGTCGTGAATTTTTTCCAGCCCGTCTTGTCCTTGCACACCAGACCACCCTGCGTGCCGAACCAGAGCCGGCCGCTGCGGTCCTGGTGAATGACCGAGACGAAGGGATCCGCATTTTCGGCGTTGGTAAATTGCAGGAACAGGCCGCTGGCGTACTCGAACAAGCCGAATCCCACCACACCCGACCAGATCCGCTTCGTCGGATCGGCGAACACTGTCCGGACGTATAAATTGGTCAGCCCCTGCTGCCCCCCGACGGAATGCAC
>JANPGB010000544.1:0-2177 GCA_031423695.1 Verrucomicrobiota bacterium | reverse complement strand
GGTCGATGTGCTGCGCCGGGCTCTAAACAAACAAAAGCGTGCCGTTATTGAGGAAATTCGCGGCGAATTTTTCGTCTCGGCAAAGATGCGCGGTCACGCACCGGAGAAAATCGAGGAAGTTTGGGGACTGGTGACGGGTTTTGCCGGATATGCTTTTTGCAAAGCGCACAGCACGGCCTACGGAGTTGAAGCCTATCAGTCTGCCTGGCTGAAACGATATTTCCCGGCTGAGTTCATGGCTGCGGTTTTATCCAATGGCAAAGGCTTCTACGACCCGCTCGTTTATGTGCTTGAGTGTCATCGGCTCGGACTAAAGTTGCTCCCACCTTCGGTGAATGAACCCGGCCCCGCATTTGTTCCGCATGAAAATTTGATTCGCGTGCCGCTCACCCGGATGAAAGGGCTTACGCAGCGCACGTCGGATAAAATAGTTGAGGCGCGTGCGCAGGGTATTTTTAATTCGCTGCCGGATTTCTTTCATCGAGTGAGTCCGTCGGGTGAGGATCTGGAAGCGATGATTCGCGCTGGAGCGTTTGATGTTTTTGGCGAAACCCGCACGCGTCA
Organism: Verrucomicrobiota bacterium; assembly: GCA_031423695.1. Taxonomy (GTDB): domain Bacteria; phylum Verrucomicrobiota; class Verrucomicrobiia; order Limisphaerales; family CAIQOK01; genus CAIQOK01. The sequence continues at coordinate 1,613 of JANPGB010000544.1, read as the reverse complement.
ATTTTGGGAAGCGCAATATGTGCTGCGAACGTTCGGTTCATCAACTGTGGCCGGGCAAGGCTGGCTGATTCCTCCCGCAGACCCAAAATCGTTGCCCCGGCTTCCCGTCGTTGAACCGACAAGACATGAGCGCCTTCAGTGGGAAACGGAATTATTTGGCTTTGCGGCAAGCGGGCATCCGCTTGAACTGTTCAACAATATCGCCTGGGACACATACTGCCCGGTAAAACGCCTCGGCGAGTTTGTCGGCCAAATGGTTTCGGTTTGCGGGTTGGTCGTTGAGCAACGAGTTCACCATCAAATCACAGGCGAGCCGATGAAATTTCTATCACTCGCGGACTGGACGGGAATTATCGAAACAGAGCTATTTGCTGCGACCTATAAGACCTACGGTCTGGCCACAGTTCGTTATCCGGTGCTTGAAATCGAGGCGCGGGTTGAACCTTTTGAAAATGGCCGTGGATTTTCGCTCAGAGCGGTGAGAGCGGGCAAACCAAGGTTGAGGTAAACCAATGTGAGTCTGTGACCACTACTTTTTGGTTTCGCACTTCTCAACATTCTCAATCGCTTTTTTGATGACGGTCCCAAGATTGATTTCCAACGCGTCTGCTACACGCAAAAGCGAATCGAAGGTTGGATTGTCCGGGTGATTTTCCAAGCGGCTAACGGTTGATTGATTCAGGCCGGTCATTTGGGCCAGGCGATTCTTGGACAAATGACGGCGCGTTCGCACCTCGCCCATGAGGCGAACAACTTCAGCACCAATTGCGGCTCGGCGATCTGCTTTGGTCACGATTCATATCTACATAAAAAAGTGTTTGACAATGGATATGCTTATACGCATAGGTAGTGCATGTTTACACGAATACTCGGTTTTAGTGCGGCGGCAGGTCACTACTGCCAATCAGGACATTCCTGTCCCAACATTCTGGAAATGACCGACGGCGATTTCGCCGTGATCGGGTCCGACATCACCAATGAGGCAGCGGATAAATTGCTCCCTGGCTCCGGTTGCGGACCAGACGAGCGGATCGTTCGGATTCCCCGACAAACGCTGGTCAACGCCCGGACGGACATTCCCGCCAGTCTGTAAGCGGCCCCATTTCCCTCGCGCCCACCACTGTGCTATGACAGCCCGGTGGCTGCGATAATTCCCTGGCTTGAGCAAAACTGGTTAAATTGCGTCCAAAGTGCGGGGATAGTTTTTGGCCTGCTCCTCACGACGCTCACCATCCGACGCGACACGAAAGCGCGTCGCACGACCGACCTCCTCAGTCTCGCTCAACATCATCGCGATATTTGGAGTGAACTGCACAGGCGGCCAGACCTTCGGCGCATAATCGAAAAAGACGTCAACTTGATTGCGACCCCGATCACACCCGCCGAGGATGAATTCTTAAACATTGTTTTTGTGCATTATTACACCGGCTGGCTGCTGATGAAAAACGGTGTTTTCACCATGATACCCAAGCGTGCCTCGGCTGCTGACATTCGCGGCTTTTTTAGTTTGCCGATTCCAAAAGCCGTGTGGCAGGAGACCAAACAAAATCGCGACCCCAAATTCGTTTCCTACGTAGAAAGGTGTTTGCGTAACTGACGGATTAAAATTTTCG
>JANPGB010000543.1:0-2793 GCA_031423695.1 Verrucomicrobiota bacterium | reverse complement strand
GCCGGGCTGCTGGGGACGGTGAAACTTAAGGCGGCGAAAAGCGCACAGATAATCGCCGTTGAGTGTGATCGCCGTTGAGTGTGATCGCCGTTGAGTGTGATCGCCGTTGAGTGTGATTGCGAGATTCCATGCACCGACTTTAACTGACCTCACGGTTGGATCAATACCTCAAAGGAGGTATGCCCAACAACGCCGGAGCCAACGGCTCAGATTGCGTGAGAGGAATCAAATCGGATACCTCACCAGAGGTATATGGCCAAGATTATGGTCCTGTTAGCGTGTGGAGATGAATCAACCTGAAACTTTTCTTGCGCCCCAATTGGTGAACCGACTCCGGCTGTTTGTTTTCGCCGTCGCTGTTCCGCTCGCAGCCCTTTGCAAAATGCCTTGAGGCGGTCCGAAGGCAGCCCAGGCTGATTCTCATGCGGCGTCTCATCGCAACATCCGCAGCGCCTAACCTGCTGAAAATCTGCAAACCCCTTCACCGACTTCGCGCCGCTCCGTTGTCATCACCCCGCTTCTTCGCCCAGTTCCACGTTCCAATACGCGAGATCAATGAAATGCTTCCAACTGTCGTGCCGGTTGAGCGTCAGATTGATCTGCACGAACGGACGCCACTTGGGCTTTTTGGGTTTGCGCACCAGATGCATCCCGGCCTCTAGCGGTGTGCGATTGGCCTTGACCGTGTTGCACTCGATGCACGAGCAGACAATGTTTTCCCAAGAGGTCGGGCCGCCGCGATCGCGCGGGACCACATGGTCCAGATTCAAATCCTTGCGGTCAAAAATCTGACCGCAGTACTGGCAGGTGTTTTTGTCGCGCTCGAAAATATTGTGCCGGGTGAACTTCACTTCCTTCTTCGGCATTCGATCAAACATCCCCAGCAAAATCACGCGCGGCACGCGGATGCGAAACGAAATGGTCGTAATGGATTCCGGATGCGGCTCGGCCTGGGAGAAATCATGCCACTGCGAAAAGTTGAAGGTGCGGAACGAACCGTCGTTCGCGCCGAGCACCGCCTGCGCGTGGCCTTGAAACAGGAGCGTCAGCGCGCGACGGGCCGTGCAGACATTGACGGCCTGCCAGAGGCGGTTCAGCACCAAAACGTGTTGGTTTAGAACGGAGTTCATAACCGGTTCAGTCGGGCTGAAACTACACAAGTCGCCGGAAGGTGTCAATTCATTGGCAATTTGTTTTGCCCTGGCCGACTCACGAACACCTCTGGCTGGGGGCGCGGGTCAGTGACGCGCAGCAACTTCACAAGACGGGAAGCTGCCGAATTGAAGTGAAGCGCCCTGAACAATTCGGATGTGCTGCGGGTCGCAGACTCGCGCTCCAGCACTGAACGGGATGCAACCAGCCGCGCTTTTGGGGTTTCCCGCTTTTCAAACGCAGGCGTTTTCCACAAACTGCGCGCCGCGGCCGGATCAACCGGCGCGCAGTGAAAGCAACCACCAAAACTTTATGGCTGAAAAAATTGGATTCGTCGGCGTCGGTCGCATGGGCGCAAACATGGCGCGCCGGCTGAAGGATTGCTGCTTCGTGATTGCCGCCGTTTATGACCAGCACGCGGAAACCGCGCAAGCGCTCGCCCAGGAACTGGGCACAACGGCCGTCAGCGAAATCGCCGAGGTCACAAAATTATCCGACGTCATCATCACCGTCGTGACTGACGATCAGGCGATGAAAGCCATTTACACCGGCGGCCTGCTGCGCCGCGCGAAAGGAAAGCTCTTCATCAACTGCGCCACCGTCACTCCGGCCATCCATGTCTGGGTGGAATCGAAAGTGGAAAAAGCGCGAGCGCAATCGCTCGAAGCCTGCATGGCGTCCAGCATCACGCAGGCGCGCAACGGCACGCTCTACCTGATGTGCGCCGGACACCCGGACACCTACGAGCGCGCCAAACCCATTTTAGAAAAGCTTGGCCAAACTCCGCGCTACATCGGAGTTGCCGGGCAGGCCGCGCAGGTCAAGGCGCTCGTCAACATGGTGATGAACATCAACACCGCCGGCCTTGCCGAAGGTTTGGCAGTGGCGGATTCGCTCGGTCTTAATCTCACGATGGTGCGCGAAGTGTTTTCCCAGACCGGTGCGAACTCAAACGTCCTCAAGACCGACGGCGAGGATATGCAGAACCGCGACCATGCCTGTTTCTTTTCCGCCGCCCATGCCGCCAAGGATTCCGGCATCGCGCTCAAACTCGCCAAAACCCAGGGCCTCACACTGCCGCTCGCCACCGCGACCAAGAAACAATACGACCGGATGATCGCCGCCAATTTGGGCGGGCTGGACAAGTCGGGAATCGCGGAACTGACGTTCAAAGGACGCGGAACGCCGCCGACCATCGGATAAGAATTCTCCAGCGCATGACGGTAGGGCGCGCCCTACCGATCGCACGCATTTGCAGAAGTTCCCAGGAAGTTCCTGAATTGCAATTGCCATTGCACCCGGTAATTTATTTTTGTGACCAGCACATTTTCAGTGGCGGCCCATTGGTCGGGCGGTTTTGACGAGGCGGGCCTTCAGGCTTGGGCGGAGGATTTGCGTCAACAACTGCCCGCCCCGCACGTCTCGCTCGGCCTGGTGTTCATGGCGCCGAAGTTTTTTGAACACGCGCAACAGGTGCTGGAGATTTTCCGCGTCCACGCGCAGGTGCCGCTGCTGGCGGGGTGTTCGAGCCAGAGCTTGATCACCGGGCCGGAGGAAATTGAAGAGAACGCCGGGCTGACCCTCGGACTGTACGCGCTGCCCGGCGCGGAACTGACGGCCTTTCATTTTACGCAGGAACAG
>JANPGB010000542.1:0-6751 GCA_031423695.1 Verrucomicrobiota bacterium | reverse complement strand
CCGCCTTCGCCGGTGAGCGCCACCCGCTCCGTGTCCAGTCCCGTCGCCAGCCGACCCATTTTGCTCGCGACCTCCAGCATCCGGGCGATGTCCGCCAGGTTCGCATAAACTTTTTCCCGCGCCATGTAGGCGTCCAGCCCGCGCTTCGCCGCGGCGATGGCTTTTTCGTGCATCTCCCACTCCGTCTCGCGCAACTGCTGCTCGCGGACTTCCCATTCCGCTGCCTTGTCCCGCGCCACCGCCGCGACCGCCTCGCGCTGCACCATCGCCAGTTGGGCGGCTTGCGCGGCCACCCGCGCCGGCCAGCCAAACTTCCTGGACCATCGCTCCATCAGCGTCTTGCTCTTGCCAAGCTGCTCGCCCACGGCCGCCAGGGACCGTTGCGGGCCAAGGCTCAGATAAAGGCTGAACGCCGCAAACGCCTTCGCGCTTTCGCGCGGCTGCTGTTCAAACATCAGCGGCATACATCCTCCTCGATAGATTCCTGGTGAATGACCCGCCACACATCCCGCGCCGCGGCATGGTCGCACAGCTCGAGCGGACAGCCGGCGGCGTAGTAGGCATTTGACCGCACCATTCCCAAGTGCGTCACCAGATCCGGCGGCGACTTCGCCAGCCGGGCGGCAAACTTGTTGAAGATCGCCACGCCGGCCAGTTCCTGCGCCACCCAAGTCGGCGGCAGTTGCCCGAGGCGCGGCGGGTTGAACCGGAAACGGAGCAACCGTCCCTGCCTGTTGTACCTTGTTACTTCTGTACTCATATCCTTAATACCTTTCTTACTATGGAACTCTTCTTGATTCTGATTCTGATTCTGATTCTGAATGGCATTCGTGAGGCAATGCGTCCGGCATTGCCAGTGGCATTGCGTCAGGCATGGCCCTCCCACCGTTTCTTTGCCGCCGCGCTGGCCTGTTTTGAACGATTTTCAAAAATTTCCCGCGATTTTTCATACTCGTGTCGGCAACGCGGCTGATGCCACTGCCCATTCTCCAGCCGGAAGTGATAGCGGTTGTCGAAGATGATGCTCTTCGTTCTCTCCCATGCGGACGCATCGCAGCAACAGACGCGGCGCAGGTATTCGTCATCGTCGGGCAGGCCGTCGCAGCCGGTGTGATTCCAGTAGTGCCAAAGCGCGCGCAAATACCCCATGCCGACGGCATCGGGATAACCGGCGATGGCCTCGAAAAAGTCGTTGCCGTAGAGCGGCAGATAAGCGGAGGGTTTTTTCATTTCAAAAAGTCTCCTCCCTCTCCGGCCCGCGCAGCGGGAGGGAGAGGGCTGGGGAGAGGTAGGGTTTGGTCTTCATTTCAACTTTCAGCTTTCAGCGTTTCAGGATTTGTCCACACGGTGTTGTTGAGGGTGCTTTCGATCATCGCGCGCGTGCCGCCGAGCCGGACAAATTCCCGCACGTCCTTGGCCGGCGGCACATACACGGCGAACGGCAGCTTCAACTCGCCGCCAACCTTGCGCGCCCCGTCGAGACCGGGCTTGTCGTTGTCGGAAATAACCACCACGCGGCCGCAGTCGTGACGCCGGGCAAAGACTTTGATTTCAGCACCACCGCAACAGCAGTTCGGGCGACCGACGGCGAACAAACCAAGCTCGACGGCCGCCGCCGTGTCCGTCGGCCCTTCGCAGACGAACAGGGTTTTCTGCGCGGGCACGGAGGCCAGGAAGATGCCCTGCCGACTGCCGCGCACGGCAAACTTGCCGCGCTCGTTGCGCAGCCGGATGCCGACCACGTTGCCGTAGCCGTCGCACATCGGAAACGCCCACGCCGTGTGTGGCGGCGCGTAAACCGCACCGACCGCCGCCAAAGACGGCGTTGAAACGCCGAGCGACTCGGCGAAGGCGGCAAGCGCCGCCGGGCCTGTCTGTGCCTGCCACTCACGGACGAGTTTCGTCGCGTTAATCGTCGGCGGCGCGGATCGTGGGACTCGCGGCGTCAGCGGCCCCGGTGACAACTCGCGTTGCGAGTGCATCCAGCCGCCGGACTTCGCCGGCTTGTCCGATTGCACGCGCATACACTCCACCCAGCCGTCGGCGAACACGCGACACCAATCCGGTTTCTTGCAAACCGGACACGGATGCAATTTGGAAACGCGCGTGAAGTTCATTGGATGGTGGGGCGCGACACTCCGTGCGCGCCGTCAGTGTGCTTGTTGGCCTCGGATGCAATCTGCAAAAATTCGTCGAGCGAGCGCACCACCTGCACCGTGTGCCCCAGTTTTTCCGCGTGATGTTTCAGCGCGAACTGTGCGGGTGAAAGTTTCCCAGTCCGGGTCTTGCACTCCACGAACAACACGCGGCCACCGTCGGCCAGAATCACAAAGTCCGGTTCGCCCAGAGTGCGACACGTCCGCTCCGCCATGCTGCCATGCAGGGCGATCCAGCCGCGGCGCCGACACTCGGCGAAAATCTCCTCATGAAGGTCAGCCTCTTTCACGACGCCGGTGGCGTTTCTCACCGGTGGCCGTCCGCAAGGGCCTCCAAAGAGGTGCGGGTTCAGTCGCCGCAACGTGTCGTTGGGAATGATGCGACTCAGTTCCATGCAATGTCTCCAGGTGACGGCTTCCGGACGTCATCCTCCGAACTCCGCATTCGTGGCACTTGCCACCGATTTCTTGCCAGTGCATCAATTGTCGCCGACGCTTCCGCAAAGCTGACCTCTGTGCCGTAGCCATATTTGCGCAGCACCTTAGCCTACTTGAACGAACACAGCTTGCCATCCCAGCGCCGGAAGATTTCCGCGATGAGCTGCTTGCCCTGACTGAATGAAAGGTTGTCCGGATTGATTCCCTGTTTGGCGAGCAGCGACCGCTGTTTCTCCGTGAGTTGCTTTACGTTGTCCCAGCCGCGCGGCTTCACGGGGTCGAGGTGCAGCACGTCGAACGGATCAACCGACTGCGTCGTGAACCGCGCCGTCGCCACCAATCGCGCCCGGCGCGCCGCTTCCGCCAATCGCTTTTGCTCCTGCAACTCCGCTTCCGCTTCGTCCAACGCTTCGGCCATCTTCACCGGCCCGCCGGCCTTGCGCGCCTGCATTACTGCCAGCTCGACGGCTTCCTCGCTCACCTTCCCGCCAAGAATGTCTGCGCTCGTGACGAGCTTGTGCTTCCCGGCGTTGCCGACGAAATCCACCACCAGGCACGACGGTTTCGCGCTCGCGGCAATCGCCGCACGCCGTTCGTCAGCCGTCTCCGGCCCATCCACCACGCCGGGGAGTGGGCGCGTGGAACGTCCGACCATCTGCGAATACAGCGACCGGCTTTTCGTCGGGCGACCCATGATGATCACCTCGACGCCGGGATCGTCGAACCCTTCGGTGAGGACGCCGCAGTTGCACACCACCTGCAGCTTGCCGGCGGCGAAATCCGCCAGCACCCGGCGACGCTCCTCGCGATCCGTCTTGCCGCACACCCACGACGCCATGCCCGCGCGATGCCGGTTAAAGATTTCCGCCATCATCTCCGCCGCCTTCACGCTCGCGGTGAACACCAGCGCCCGGGGCAAGGTAGGGCGCGACACTCCGTGCGCGCCGAGTCGTTGAATAATCTCCAGCGACGCCGACGCCATTTGTTGCAAATTTTTCTCGGCCTCCATCACGGCGGCCAGATCGCCACCGTTCAAGTCGCCCGCCGTCGTGCGGATGCTGGAATAATCCAACCCCTCGACGTGAACCATCTGTTGCTCGATCGGCACGAGCCACCCGTCGTGAATCGCGTCGAGCACTTCGTAGTCGAACGCGACCGATTGAAACACTTGCCCAAGCGCCTCCTCGTCGGCACGGTCCGGCGTCGCGGTGACGCCCAGGACTTTCAACGCCGGATTCGTGCGATAGTAATCAATCACGCGCCGGTAAGTCGGCGACGTTGCATGGTGCGCCTCGTCAATGATGAGCACGCCGAAGCGTTGCGGGTCGAACTTCGACATACGCCCGCCGCCGTCGCCCCCGGAGCATTGCGTCTGAATAGTCGAGACCACCACGCGCGACGCACCGAACAGCCCGCCATCGGCGCGGTATTCGCCCATCTCCACGTCAGCGCTCAGGCCGGTGACCCGCTGGATTTTGTCGCGCGCCTGGAAAATCAATTCCTCGCGATGCGCGATGACCAGTGCCCGGCGCGGAAACACGCGCCGGATCACGTCCGCAAACAAGATGGTTTTGCCGCCGCCCGTCGGCATGACGACCAGCGTGGAATCGTTGTCCTGCCACTCCTTGAAAATGGCGTCGGCAGCAGCGAGTTGATAGGGCCAGAGGTTCATGTCAGTTCAGGTAGTTGTTCTGCCACGCCATCAGGCGAAGAAACCGCCGATGTTTTTCCCGGCGGCAATGCGCTTGCGCGCAACGAATCGTCCAGCGATGAATCACGCCGAGCAGCCGAAACCACAACTTGTCGAGTTTGCGAATCATGATCAGTTCCTCCCTTTCGCCCGCGCGCGGAATTCCTTGTCCTCACGCGTGACGCACGTATTCCAGCGATGTTCGGAAATCAGCCCGCGCCCTTTGCAGAGCGTGCATTTTTCCGGAAGCTGGCCCTGACACGTCGGGCAGACTGCGAACGGCTTGGCCGTTTTGATGTCGGTCCACGCCTGATCCAGTTGCGACAGCGCGGATGAAAAGTTGACCTCGGCAAACAGCTTGTCCTTGTTCTCCTGGGCGGAGCGGAGCGCGCCTTTCACCCGGCTGAGAGCCGTCAACATTTCCTGGACTTCATCCGCGCGCTGCCAGAGCGGAATGAGTTGCGTTGGAATCGGCCAGCCCGTGCCGTCCAGTATCTGCGACGGCGGCGGCGGCGGCAGTGTGGCGGCGGGCATCCTGCCTGCCGTAGAGCCGGGCATCCTGCCCGGCGGAACTTCCTCCCTCTCCGCCTCGATCGGGGAGAGGGATTGAGGGTGAGGTGTCGAATTCCCATTCCTCCGCACCATCGGCGGTGGCGGCAAGCGACGCTCGCGACCATCCAAACCGATGACCGTTTCCGGTTTCTTCAACCCACCGTTTTCGGTGAGTTGTTTTGACACACCTTTCACTAATTCCTCGGAAACAAGGCAAATTTTGGCGATGACAGGCAAACTCGCCGCCGGAAATTCCCGGACCGCCAGTTCAACCGCGTGCCGCTTGTCGGCGTTGGTCCGGCGCAGGCCGTGATGCGCGTTGCACCCCAGCGCAAACTTGAGCGCATCGGATTTGCCGCCCTTTCGGACGTCACATTCAATCTGCGTCACGCCGTTCCTGACGGCCGCATGGATGCGATGGAATCCGTCGGCGGCGATGTAACGGTCGCCATCGTGAAACACGATGACGGGCGGAAACTTCGCGCCATCGGCCAGGGCCTCGGCGTAATCCGCCACCGTCGCTTCGTTCAGACCCGCCCGGACTTGCGTCCCGGCGTCCGTCACGATTTCTGAGATTTTGATTTTCTTCGTCATGGTGAAATAGGCGCGTTAGTCACTTCCGCGCGTTGTGTGTTGGTGGCCACCGGCAGCTTGCCGGTTACATCGGAATCGCATCCTCGAACTCCGCCTTGAGTTTTCCCCACTCATGCGGCTTGAGGTCCGTGTTGGACTTGTTCGGGAACAACTGGGCGATGGTGTCGAACCAGATTTTCTCAACCTCCACCGGCGACTTGCCCGGGTTGGCTTCGTTCAGCGTCGCCCACGCCTCTTCCATCGTGGCCACTTGCGGCGGGGCGACCGGTGCAGACTTGGGAACAGGCGGCGCTTTCGGTGCTGTCGGCGCAGCCGACTTGCCCGGCGTCGCTGACACCCCGGCCAACGCCTGGAACTTGCTCCCATACTTCGCGAGCACCGAGCGACGATCCGCCGCCGCCGGGGTCTTCATGCTGCCCCCGAGCGGATTGAGCCACTGACTCTTGAAGTATTGGCCGCCCTTGTCGCCGGTTTCCGGACCGCCCACGATCTCGAACTCCACGTCGCGCATCGCGCCGCCGTCCACCGAGTTGTCCATCAGCGCAAACGGGTCCACGCCGTCCCAACCGAACACCGCCTTGAGCGTGTCCGTGGTTTTGGTTTGGATTGTTCCATCCGCCTTCACGAGCACGAGCGTGTGCTTGAACGTGAAGCCCGTGTCCGTCATTGCGCACGGCACTGCGCCGCAGAGTGAGCCGGTGGACGCTTCGTAAATGACCAGTTGGCCATTGAGCTTGCAGACGTATTTGCCTTCTTGAGGGATTTCCATATCAGTCCTTTCGTTTAGTTGTTGTTGTGTTTGTTTGTTGGTGGCAGGTGCGGCACGCACGGCGGCGGCGGAAGTGCCGTTGCCGGTTTGGGAGTGAAAGCCTGGGCAGGCGAACTGCCATCGCTGTCCTCGTCCGAATACATTCCGAGGATCGAAGCCCACGAATAGCGGCGCAGATAAGTCAGCGTGCTGCCGGCGGATTGCACCTTGGATTTCCCTTTCTCCTCCGTGAGCGGAATCAAAATGCGCTCCGCGACGAACTCGCCCGACTCGTGCGCGAGAATGGATTCCACGCCGATGCCTGCGGCATCGGAAATCGGGAACTGGACGAGACTCAGCTTGTACTTCGCCAGAATCGGACGGCTGGCTTGGATCACCGCGCCGAGCGAAGCGTATTTGCTCTTCAGGAACGGATTCGTCGCGTCGAACACCGCGACCGGCATTTCCGCCTGGGCCAGCGCGAGCGCCGTCGCCAGATGCGTGAGGGTTTCAGAGCGTGTCATAATTTTTTTGGTAGGGCGGTTCGCGCTGCGACCGCCGTTTTGCTTTCGT
>JANPGB010000541.1:0-1641 GCA_031423695.1 Verrucomicrobiota bacterium | reverse complement strand
GACACCGCGACCACGGCGGCCCTGTGCCGCGCAGCCGTGGCGGTGCGCAATGTTTTGAACGAAGGCTTTATCTGTTTCCGCGAACACGCGCCGCTCGCCTCCGTGCGGGACGAGGCCACCTCGTCGGGCCACCAGATTTTCCCAGTGCTGGATGCCGAGGGACAAGTGTCGGGCATCCTCTCCAAAACCGATTTCCTCAAGACCGTTACGCGCAAATTGATTCTCGTGGACCACAACGAACTGTCGCAAGCCGTGCAGGGCGCGAATGAAGTCGAGATCATCGAGATCATTGACCACCATCGAATCGGCGCGATGACGACCCAGCAGCCGATTCTGTTCCGTAACGAACCCGTCGGCTCGACCTGCACGATTGTGGCGGATTGCTTTTTCCGGCACGGGGTGGAGCTGACGCCGTCCATCGCCGGACTGCTTTTGGCCGGGGTGGTCTCCGACACGTTGAATCTCACCTCGCCGACCACCACGCCGCGCGACGCGGAAGTTTTGAAAAAGCTCGAGGCGCTTGCCGGCGTGAACGCCCGCGAGTTCACGGAAAAACTTTTCGCCTCCGGTTCGCTGCTCACCTTGAAGCCCGCGCCGCAGGCCATCACGACCGACTGCAAGGAATACCACGAGGACGGCGTGAAATTCAGCGTCGCGCAGATCGAGGAGATCGGCTTCGACCAGTTCTGGAAACGCAAAGACGAACTGCTCGAGGCTTTGGGTGTCTATCGCCGGAAGCGCGGCTACCATTATTCGGCGATGCTCGTCACCGACGTGACCACGCAATGTTCGCTGCTGCTCGTGGTGGGCGACGAGGAGTTCACCCGGCGCATTGATTATCCGCGCCTGGAACCGGGCATCTATGAATTGCGCGACGTGGTCTCGCGCAAGAAGCAGTTGCTGCCCTATCTCACGCATTGTCTCCGGCAGGCGAGCGTTGCCGGGGCGTCCTGACGGAGATGAAAAAATACTGGCACGTCCTCGGCATCGGGCTTCAAAACAATCTCACGTACCGGTTTAATTTTCTGGCGCGCTCCTTGTTCGGCCTGATTCCGCTGGTCGCGATGCTTTATATCTGGCGCGCGATTTACAAGGACAAACAGCCGGGCGAACTGGTCGGAACCTACGCTTTTGCGGAAATGGTTTCCTACTACCTGCTCGCCACCATCGTGGACGCGCTGACGGCGGTGAACGAGGACGACTGGCAGATCGCCGCCGACATCAAGGACGGGAACATCAGCCAGTTTCTGCTCAAGCCGATTGATTATCTGTGGTACCGGCTCTGGCTGTTCGTCTCGGGCCGCCTGGCGTATCTGGCGGTGGCGACGGTGCCGATGGCGGTTTTTATTTTTTGCCTGCGCAAATATTTCGTGCTGCCGTCGGACTGGGGGACGTTCGGCTGGTTTCTAGTTTCGGCGGGGCTGACGGCGCTGCTGCAATTTTTCATGTCGTACATGATGGCGATGCTGGCGTTCTGGGTGATGGAGGTCTCGACGTTCATCTTCATCCTGTTCGCGTTTGAATACATTGCCAGCGGTCATTTGTTTCCGTTGAACATCCTCCCGGCTGCGTTTGAACGGGCGCTCTATTTCACGCCGTTTCCCTATCAGCTTTATTTTCCCGTCAGCGTTTATCTGGGCA
>JANPGB010000540.1:0-5220 GCA_031423695.1 Verrucomicrobiota bacterium | reverse complement strand
GAATTCATCAACGTCAACAACGGCGCCAGCGTCCAAAACTTTGTCGCCCCGATCCCCACCAACGGTGTGGACGCCGTCGCCTCGAACAAATGGTATCACGTCGCCGTCACCTACAACGGCAGCCCGAACACCGCTGGCAATCTGCTGATTTACTGGACGCTCCTGGACACCAACCGCCCGGCGGCCTCCCAGATTTCCTCGCGCCAGATGGCGCTGAACCTGAACGCTTCCGGCGCCGTGGATTTATGCCTGGGCAACACCGGCCGCACCACGCCCAATAATAATTTCCTCGGCCTGATTGACGAGGTTCGCATCAGCAGCGTGGCCCGCTCGTCCACGAATTTTTTCTGGCTGCCGCCGCCGAACCCGGACAGCGATGGCGATGGTTTGCCGGACAATTGGGAGCTAACTTATTTCGGCAACCTTTCCCAAGGTGCGACGAATGATTTTGACGGCGACACCTTCAACAACCTGGCGGAATACACCGTCGGCTCGAACCCGGCGAACGTTCTCTCCACGCCACTCGACACGGACGCCGACGGTTTGCCGGACGCTTGGGAGCAAACATATTTCGGCTCGCTGACGCAAACTCCAGGAAGCGATTTCGACGGCGATGGGTACACCAACCTGCAGGAATACAACGCCGGCACCAACCCCGCCAGCGCCGCGTCCACACCGGCGGACACGGATGCTGATGGAATGCCGGATGCGTGGGAGTTCGCAAATTTCGGCACGCTCGCCCAAACCGCGCTGGGCGATTTTGACGGCGACGGCTTCAACAACCTGGCCGAATACCAGGCCGGAACAAATCCTGCGAATGCCCTGTCCATTCCCGCCGGGCCGGCAGTGAATTACATTCCCATCGAGGACGGCAATCCGAACACCAGCGAGTTTGGCTACGCCGGTTCGTCCTCCATCAATACCGTCAACTTTGTCCACAACGCGCTGCACACCGAGAACGGCCAGCAGTTCATCGCCTACTACTATCGCCACGCCACCAATGCCGGCGATACCAACAACAACCGCATCGTCATCGCGCGGCGCAGCACCAACACCAACTTGTGGCAGATGTTTTTCACCGCCTTCACGGCCAACACCATCACCGACGGCCATGACGTCGCCGCCTTCGGGATTGATGGTAACGGCTTCATGCACTTGAGCTGGGGCATGCATGGCGACGCTTTCCATTATGCGAGAACGACCACGTCCGTCCTCGGTACCAACATCATCGTCTTCGGACCGGACACGACGATGACGGGCAATGAAAACACCGTGACCTATCCGCAGTGGCTGCGGCTCCCCAACGGCGATCTGCTTTACTTCTTCCGGGAAGGAGCCTCCGGCAGCGGCGACACCTACATGAATCATTACTACCTCTCGTCGCAGACGTGGAGCAATGTCCACGTCACCGCCAGCGTGCAACAGCCGTTCCTCAAAGGCCGCGGCTGGACGCCGGACTACAACGCGTACCCAAACATGCCGCAGCTGGATGCGGACGGAAATTTTTACCTGATCTGGACCTGGCGCTACAACGGCGATTCACCCGCGGGTGAAGCGGGTTATCAGACCAACCACGATTTCGACTACGCGCGCTCGACCAATGGCGGCCTCACCTGGCTGCGCCAGAACGGGGTGCCCTACGTCCTGCCCATTTCGCAAAGCGGCGAGAGCGGCAACACCAATACTACTGCGGAAAAGATTCTCTCCATCCCCGAAGGCTACAGCCTGATTAATCAGGCCGGCATGTGCCTCGACACCAACCGGCAGCCGGTCATCGCCACCTGGTGGGCACCCGGCACCGGCACCGGCAATTATCGCCGCCAATACATGGTTGCCTTCCGCGATGCCAACGGCTTCTGGCAGACGCGTCAGGTGTCCAACCGCACCAACGACCCCACCACGACGAAGTTTCCCGAAGCCAACGTCCGCGATCTGGGTCGTCCCGTGATCGTATGCGACCCGGTGGGCCGGCTCGTCGTCCTCTATCGCGACAACTTTATGAGCAACGGCCTGACCATTGTACACTCGCTGCCGTACGCGGCGGACCCGTTGCGCACCAACTGGACGACGATTGAACTGACCACCGCGAACCTTGGCAATTATGAGCCGGTGATCGACGAAGCGCGCTGGGAGCTGGACAGCAATTTGCAGATCATCTATCAGCCGTCGGCGGGCGAGGGCTACACGCCGCCCGCGAACACCGCCGCGCAGATCGGCGTGATTGAATGGAACGCCGCCGCGTATTTCGCGCACCGTCCGCCGCTGCAAATGACTTTGACGAATCAGAACCGCGACGCCGTTTTTTCCTGGAACTCGCAGCCCGGCTGGGGCTACCGCCTCTGGGCCGGCACGAATCTTTCGTCGTCCTGGAGCCAGGTCCTGACCACCAACGGTACGGGTGGCGCCCTGCAATACCTGCAGACCAATGCCACGACCCTGCCGCAACGCTTCTGGCGGCTGGAAATAAAAGAGGGCGGCTTTGGTCCGTGATCGGCAGGCGTCCGGTGGAGTTGCTCGCGCTGGGACGAGTGAGTGCCGCGTTCAGCGGTGCAACGCACTGGGATAATTGCGCGTCCTGATGCGCACGACGGGCCCGCTTTATGGGTGGGGTTGTCTCCGCGCGGCAATCGCTCCCGGGCTGCGCTTCAACCCACCAACGCCGCCGCCCGGCCGCCGGGAATTTTTTCCAGATGATGAAGGATGAAACCGTGGAGAAATTGTTGCAGCTCCCGGTTCTGGATTTCGCTCGGTTTCAAACGGGAGGATTCCGGCCAGTCCAATACGGCCAGTTTCCCGGCGATGAGTTTTGTGCCGAGGGTGAGCTTGGTTTCCGCCAGATCCGGTTTGAGCCCGAGCTCATCCAGCAGCTTGAGTTCAAACGCGAACAGGGTTTGCGGCCGCGGCGGATGTTGCGGCAGCGTGGCAAGCAGTCCGTGCATCAGTGCGTGGATCGCGGGCAGGGGAGTCTCCCGCTCGGTCGCTTGCTCCAGCAGCGCGGCGCAGTAAGAAGCCTGTTGCAACCAGCCCATTTCCTGGCGCAAGGGCGCGTGGGTCTCCCGCAGGCTGACTTCGCGGAGCGCGTGCAGCTCCGAGCGGCGGCTACGTTGAAAACTGAACTCGCCTTCATAGAACAAATCCAGCTTCCCGCGAAACGGGGATTTGGGTCGACGCGCGCCTTTGGCCACGGTGCTGAGACGCCCCAAGTCGGGCGTGAGCCAGTTCACAATCAGGCTCGTTTCGGTCAACGGCCGCTTGCGCAGGATGATGCCGGTGGCGCGTTCGATCATGCGGACAAAGGGGAATGTCTTTTTGCAACACGCTTGCTCATCGCGGTGGCCGGGTCTTAATGCTTCAAGCCGCCCGGCGTGAACCCGGGCGCGATGGCTCCGAGACTGATGATGTACTTCACCCCGTCGGCCACGGACATTTCGAGCCGGGTCACGTTCTCTTCCGGCACCAGCACGAGGAAGCCGGACGTGGGGTTCGGGGTGGTGGGGATGAAGACGCAGACCAAATTCTGGCAGGCTTTGATCTGCGGTTCGGCGCGCTGCTCGCTGGTGATGAAGCCGATGGCGCGGCTGCCCGGATGCGGGAATTCGATCATCACCACGGTCTTGAAGGAGTTCTTGTCGCCGGACGTGAGCGCCTCGTTGACCTGCTTGGTGGCGCCATAAATCTTGTTAAGGAACGGCACATGCATCAGGGCGACGTCCATCCACTCGATGATTTTTTTACCGATGTAATGCCGGGCCAGCAGGCCGACTGCGCAAATCAGCACCACCGCAAACACCAAGGCGAACAGGCTCCAATACCAAAACATCGGGCCTTCGCCGTGGTTGTGGTGCGTGAGGTCGGGAGGCAGGAAAAACAGCAGCTTGTCCGTCAAGTCCGAGACGTTGCGGAACAGCCAGATGACGACGGCGATGGAAATGATTGCCGGCAGGAGCACGACCAGGCCGGTCAGAAAATTGGAGCGCCAGCGGGCGAGGAAACTTTTTTTCACGCGCCCAGTCTAGGTTGGCGGGCGGGGCGGCGCCAGTTTGGAAATCGGGAAGCGCCGGCTGAGCTGGCGGAGCAGGCGGGTTTCCTCCCGCTTCATCTTCCGGCGGTCTGTGGCTCGATGGTCATCGAAACCCTGCAAATGCAGCACGCCGTGAACGACGTAGCGGACAATTTCGCTGGTCCAGAGGCTGCGGTATTCGCGCGCTTGCGCCAGGGCCACGTCGTAGCAGATGAAGAGTTCGCCATGCAGGTCGGCGGGGTGATTGGCGTGGTTGAACGTGATCACATCGGTCGAGCCTTCGTGTTGCAGGAACGCTTGGTTGATGCGGGTCATCTCTGGCGCGCGGACGAGGTGGATGCCCAATTCGTAATCCTCCAGCGCCAGCAGTTCGCCGAGCAGGGTGGCGGCAATCTGCCGCAGCTGCCGTGTGTCCACCGGCACGGTGCGCGCGCTTTGGATGACAAGAGTGCGGCTCAAACCGTGGCGTCGGGATGGGTTGGCTTTTGCGGGCCGCGATGTTCCTCGTACGCCGCGATGATGCGCTGCACGAGCGGATGCCGGACGACGTCGCGCTTGGAGAATTCGATGACGGCGATGCCTTCGATGTTTTTCAGCGCGCGATGGGCTTCGAGCAACCCGGAGCGTTTGGAGGCAGGCAGGTCAATCTGTGTCTCGTCGCCGGTGATGACGGCCTTGGAATTGATGCCCAGCCGTGTGAGAAACATGAACATCTGTTCGGCGGTCGCGTTCTGCGCCTCGTCGAGAATGATGAACGCATTGTTCAATGTGCGGCCGCGCATGTAGGCGAGCGGCGCGATTTCGATGACGCCGCGCTCGGTGTGTTTCTGCACCTCGTCAATCGGCAGCATGTCTTGCAAGGCGTCGTGCAGCGGGCGGAGATAAGGGAGGATTTTTTCGTAAAGGTCGCCGGGCAAAAAACCGAGCGCCTCGCCGGCCTCGACGGCGGGACGCGTCAGGATGATCCGGGAAACCTTGCCTTCGCGCAACGCCGACAGGGCGGTGGCGACCGCGAGATAGGTCTTGCCGGTGCCCGCCGGGCCGATGCCGAAGGTGACGTCGTGGGTGCGGATGGCGTCGAGATATTTTTTCTGGCCGACGGTTTTCGCAGTGACGCCGGATTTTTTTTGAGAGGTCGTGACGCGGTCGGTCATGATTTCCTTGAGCGTGGCGGCGCCCTCGTGCTGGATGATGTTCAG
>JANPGB010000539.1:0-15808 GCA_031423695.1 Verrucomicrobiota bacterium | reverse complement strand
GCGCTGGTTAAAATCACAATTTTAATATTTTTGGGGTGTGCCGTCGGGTAATCCCCGGCCAGCCGGCGCCGGCGGGGCCCGCCCGGCCGGGAGGTTCCACCCTCGGGAGACGAAATTCTCGGGGACCCTCCCGCCGCACTGCTGCGCGCTTCCGGTGCGGCGACGGAACGGCGACGCGGTCAAGAAATCGTGTCCTTTCGCCTCTGTTCGTGGTTCACTCTTCGCCGCACAACATGAGTAAAATTGTCGGCATAGATCTGGGCACCACGAATTCCCTCGTGGCCACGGTGGATTCGGGCATCCCGCTCGTCATCGCGGATGCGGAGGGACGACGGCTGACGCCGTCGGTCGTGCACGTTCCGGCGGGTGGCGAACCGGTGGTCGGCCACGCGGCAAACCGGGTGCGGGTCATCAAACCGGCGGAGACGGCTTATTCGGTGAAGCGTTTCATCGGGCGGCGCGGCGTGGACATTGCCCGCGAGGAAATGCTCGTCACCTATCCCGTCCAGGGCGCGGGCGCGGGACCGGTCACCATCCCCATACACGGCCGCAATTATTTGCCGGAAGAAATTTCGGCGGAGGTTTTGAAGAAGCTGAAGCGCGATGCGGAGGATTATTTTGGCGAACCGGTCACGCGCGCGGTCATCACGGTGCCGGCGTATTTCAATGACGCGCAGCGCAACGCGACCAAGCAGGCGGGCGAACTGGCGGGCTTCACGGTGGAGCGCATTGTCAACGAGCCGACCGCCGCCGCGCTGGCCTACGGGCTGAACCGGCTGCACGAGCGCGCGAGGATCGCGGTGTACGACTTGGGCGGCGGGACGTTTGATCTTTCCATCCTTGAATTAAGCGGCGGCGTTTTCCAGGTGCTCGCCACGAACGGCAACACGCGGCTGGGCGGCGATGACATTGACCGGCGCATCGTGGATTTTCTCGCGGAGAAAGTGAAGGCGGCGGGCGTTGCGGAGCTAACCCTGCCCATCCGCTCGCGCATCCGCGAGGCGGCGGAGGCGGCGAAGATCAAACTGTCCGCCGAGGCCGAGGTGGAAATCGCGCTGCCATTTGTGACGGCTGAGGTCTCGTTCAGCTACGTGCTTACGCGCGCCGAACTGGAAGGCTTGTCCCGCGACATCGTCGAACGCACGCGCCAGCATTGTCTGCGCGCGCTGGCGGATGCGAAGCTGGACGCGAAGGAACTGGACCAGGTCATTCTCGTCGGCGGACAGACCCGGATGCCGCTGGTGCGGGAGTTGGTGGGCGAGTGGTTCGGCTGTGCGGACTTTGAAGAGACGCGCGGCGGCGTGCGGCTGGGCGCGGATTATCACAAGCCGGACGGCCCGCAGTTGAACACATCGCAAAATCCCGACGAGGCCGTGGCGCTGGGCGCGGCGATCCAGGCGGAGATTTTAAGCGGCGGATTTCAAAACCTGCTGTTGCTCGACGTGACGCCGCTGTCGCTCGGCATTGAAACTTTCGGCGGCCTGATGAACGTGCTCATTCCGCGAAACTCGACGATTCCCTTGAAGGCGGGGGAGATGTTCACCACGGCGCTGGATCAGCAGCGCGAGGTGTTGATTCACGTTTTGCAGGGCGAACGCGAGCGGGTGAAGGACAACTGGAGCTTGGGCAAATTCACGCTGGAGTTCGACGCCGCGCCGCGCGGGGTGCCGCGCGTGGGCGTGCAGTTTGAAATTGATGCGAACGGCATTCTGCATGTGCTGGCGCGCGACGTCAAAACCGGCCGGCAGAAAATCGTGGAGCTGAAATCCGCCGTGGATGTGGACGATGCGGCGGTGCAGCAGATGGTCGAGGAATCCGTGGAGCACGCGTTTGAAGACCTGGCGGCGCGGCGGTGGGTGGAGGCGAAGCTGAAGGCGGCGGCGCTGGTGGACGCCACGCGCAAAGGGCTGGCGGCGGCCGCGGGCGCGTTGGAGGAAAGTTACGCGGCACAGGTCGAGGCGGCGTTGGCCAGGGTGCAGACGGCGCTCACGGTGGAGAATCCCGAGACTAAAATCGGTGACCCGAAGCAGCTTCAGGCGGTATGCGCGGAACTGGATGAAGCCACGAAGCCGCTGGCGGATTGGCTGATGGAGCAGGCCACGGACGCGTTGCTCCGCAAGCGCGGATTGATTTCCTGAGCGGGCGGTCAGGAGCGGGCCGGGGCGGCGGTGTCCACCGGCAGCGAGATGCGGATGATGCCGGACTGGCCGGATTTCGGCGGCACGATTTCCAGTTTGCCGTGGTGGGTCTCGACAATTTTCCGGCTCACGGTGAGGCCAAGGCCGAGGCCGACGTTGCGTGTGGTGAAGAAGGGCGCGGGGGCTTTCTGCGCGGTCTCGGTGGTGAAGCCGGCGCCGTTGTCCTGCACTTCAATGTAAAGATGCTGGCTGCCTTTGCCGTTGAGGTCGGTGCCGAGGCGCACGCTGATTTTGGGCTCGGTTGGATTCGCCTGGAGCGCGTTGAGCAGGATTTCAGTGAGCGCGTGTTTGAGCGCGGAACGGTCGCCGGTGACGAAGGCGGGCTTGTCGTCGCTTTCGTACTTCAACTGGGCGTTCTTGACGGAATGATGTTTGCGGGCTTCCTCAAAGGACTCCTTGATGAGCAGGTGCAGCGGGAAGGTTTCTTCGCTGGCCAGTGAATCGTGCGCGAGGAAACGCATCTGATTGAGCAGTCGGGTGACACGCTTGACGCCGTCGGCCAGCGCGGCGTCCAGGGACGCGCGAAATTCCGGATCCTTGTATTTGTCCGCCAGCAGCTGCTGGTGGGTGGAGAGCGGCACCATGGCGTTGCCGATTTCGTGGGCGAGGCGGTCGGCCATGTTGCGGATGAGGCGGAGATTGGAAGCCTCGATTTCGAGCCGGCGCAGCCGGTCATTTTGTGTGAGGTCTTCGACCATCACCAGCGCGGAGCCGGGCAGGGGGGAGTTTTGCGCGTGCGTGGGGACGATGGTGACGTTGTAGGTGTGGCCCGGGGCATCTTCCGGTTCGAATTTGAAAGTCGGGATGGCGGTTCCGGTCTTGAGCACCATATAGACCTTGGTGCCGATGAGCTGGGGCAGGTCGCTGAACTCCAGCTCGCGGGTGTGCTGGTTGGACACGGTGAAGAACTGGCGGGCGGCCTTGTTGGCGTGGAGGATGGCCAGATCGCGACTGACGACAACGCAGGCGCTGCCGAGCTCGCGCAGGATCTCGGACATCAGGCGCTGGCTTTCGACGACCTGGGAGTGGAGCCAGATGTTTTTGATGGCCAGGCCGACTTCTTCGAGCAGGTGGAAAATCAGTTCCAGTTCGGCATTGCCCAGGGGTTCGCCGGTGATGTGGCCGTCGAAAATCGCGACGCCGATGACGGTTTCGCGGTCGAGGATCGGGACGGCCACCTGGCCGCCGAGCAGTTCAAACTCCCGCTGCGTGTCCAGGTTCTGGCGGGCTTCCTCGCTGTTGCGGCGCACGATGCGGCCGAAGCGGGCGGTTTGCTCGGCGATGCCGGAGTCAAAGGAGAGCTCGATGTTTTCCAGCAGGTCGGGCGCGACGCCGATGGCGCAGGTGGCGCGGAGGCGGCGGTATTCATTGATCGTGGCGCGTTCGCCCATCCAACTGCCGGGCTGGCGCAGGAAGATGGCGGCCCGGTTGATGCCGATCATTTCCCGCAATTGCAGCAGGAATTGTTTGAGCATGGCGCTGGCGTCGAGCGAGTGGGTCAGGATGGCCGAGAAGCCGCGCAAGGCACCGAGGTTTTGCTGGCCGGAGAAAAAGCCGGAAGCAGGGGCGGCAGCAGGCTCCGGCGCCCAAGCCGCCGACGGGGATTGTGGCGGCGGCGGGGTGGGCAGCTGGCTGGCGGAGGTGGAAAGCCAGAGGCGTTCGAGCAGTGCGGTCAGCATGCGGATGCGGACGGGTTTGGTCAGGACGTAGGTGGCACCCTTGAGGTAGGCCTCCTCCTCCCACTGCCATTGCTTGACGGCGGCGAACAGGATGATGGGGCAGCGCGGGGCGCGGCGGCGGAGTTTTTCGATGATCCAGACGTCCTGCACGCTGGTCACCTCCACATCCACGATGCACGCGCTGGCCAGACCGTGGGTGAGCAACGGCTCGGCCTCCTCGATCTGAACGCGATGAACGATGCGATATTGTTCCGGGCTCAGTCCGGCCCGGAGGCTCTCGGCGAGTTCCGGGTGCGGGGCCAGCACTAAGATTGTTTTCATTTCATCAGCGGCTGGCCAGCGTCAGGTAGAGATGCTGGCGCTTGCTTTGAGGATGCGGTGTCGTGGTGCCCGTGGTCGTCAGGATTTTTTCCCTTCTGACGATTCGCCTGCGACCCTGCCCGTCACTCGAAACATAAAATGACTTTCCCGCCACCGTCATTGTCATGACATAATCCATACGATTTGCGTCCGGTCAATCCATTGTTATTAACACTGTTCACAAAGGTAGATTCCCGGGTGCCGGGCCGCAACGGGATGTAATACCGAATTCGTTCTCTGGACGATTACGCAAGCCGGGGCCGGGGGATAGCGGGGGCTGCGCGGTGTTTGGGCGCTGTTAGCGCGAATTCACGCTGTGCCAGAGCTCATCGCTCGACAGCGTGCGTTGTAAAAAATCCATGGTGTCGGGCGCGGCCGCAGCCGTGGCGGGATCCAACGGCAGCCGGATGGTAAAGGAACTGCCCCCGTTTTCGTTCCGGGCATCGATCCGGCCCCCGTGGTGATGGGCGATGAAATAACAGGCCATGAGATGGATGCCGTATTCCATGGGGTTGTCGGCGCGGACCACGAACGGATCAAACACAATGCGCAACGCCTCCAGCGGCAACCCGGGGCCGTTGTCGCTGACTTGAATTTCCACCGCCGGATTGGCGGTCGCGCTGTCGAGCGCGCGGGCGGTCAGAGTGATCCGGCTGCCCGCCGGCAGGCTGGCCAGTTCATCTTTGAACAGCAGGTCGAAGAGGCGGAGGATTTTGGCCTGGTTGACCTTCAACGCCGGCAATCCCGCCGGGATCTCGTTGCGGACCTCGATTTGTTTGGCGGCGAATCCGGCCTGCTGGGCGGCCAAACTTGCGGCCACCAGCTCGTGGATCTGCACGGTGTCGGGAAACTCATAGCCGGAAGGTTCGGCGGCGGCCCACAGGTCTTTGAGGAGCTGGTTGATCTTTTCGATCTGGAGCAGGGCGTTTTGGTGGTAGTCCTGCCAGAAATCGGGATGTCGCAAGGGGGCCAGCGCGGGCTTCTCGTCGGCCAGTTTGGCGGGGGCCAGGTCCAGAAAGGTTTTGACCGCGACGAGGGAGTTGCGGATGTGGTGGCTCAGGCCGGCGGCCAGCAGGCCCAGGCTCACGATCCGGTCGGCGATCATCCGATTGTGCAGCACGGACATTTTTTCGCGGAGGAGTTGGTCGCGCTCGCGGGAGACCATGAAGAATTCCAGCGAACGTTTGAGCGTCTGCTCCAGCAGCGCCGGATCCCAGGGTTTGGTGACATACTTGTAGATCGCCCCGGAATTGACGGCTGCGATGGCGGTGTCCATTTCGGCATAGGCCGTGGCGAGGATGCGGATGATGCCGGGGTACAGCTGGCGGGATTGTTCGAGCAGCCACACGCCCTTTTCGCCGGGCATGCGCTGGTCGGACACGAGGATGCCGATGCGCGGCCCATGCGCTTGGAGCAGGCGGAAGCCGTCGTGGGCGTTGGTGGCGGTGAGGATCTGGAAATGTTCCCCAAACACCCGGGCGAAATACTTCAGCGATTTTTCCTCGTCGTCCACGTACAGGATGGCGAATTTCTTGTAATCCAATTGGTTTTCCATGATGGTTGCTCCCTCAAGCTTGCCTGCTTAATCGCATGCCTTGTCGGAAAATTCCAGCACAAACTCGCAAAACTTGCCGGGCTCGGTTTTCACGAAGATCTTCCCGCCGTTCTGCTCGACGATGCGATGACAGATGCTCAGGCCCAGACCCATGCCCGCGCCCACCTCCTTGGTGGTGTAAAAGGGATCAAAAATTTTATCCAAGTGCTCCGCAGCGATGCCGGGGCCGTTGTCGCGGATGGTCAGCCGACTGCGCCCGGCTTCCATCCGGCCGGTGATGTGAATGGCGGGCTCCTCCCCGTGGAAGGATTTGGTCTTGAGCGCGTCGAGGGAATTTTGGAGCAGGTTCACCAGCACATGCACCAGTTTGTTCTGGTTGGCAAAAATCGTCTGCTGGGGCTCGATGCGGGTTTCAATCCGGACCCGATCCCGCCATTCGTTGCTCAGGAAGCGCAGCGCCAAACCGACGACGCCGGCCGCCGCCACCTGATCGCGCTGATCGGTGTCCGGATGGGAGAAGGTTCGCAGGTCGCCGACGATGGTTTTGACGCGGTTGAGGCCCTCCTCCACATCGTGCAACACTTCCGCGAACTCCGCCTGCTGTTCGGGCGCGAGCAGTTTTTCCTTCTGGCGCAAGCTGTAGAGGCCCGTGGTGGCGAAGTTGAGCGGGTTGTTGATTTCATGAATGATGCCGGCGCTCATGCGACCAAGGGAGGCCAGCTTGGCCGACTGCACGAGCTGCAGCTCGTTTTCCTTGAGTTGCCGCAGGCTGGACTCGGTCAGCTGGCGGTTTTGATCGAGCTCCCACCGCAAGGCAAATGCGCGCTGCCGTTGGCGGGCGTTGGCGTAGCTGCCGCACACCACAATCACGGCGGTCAGCAGGAGAAAGGTCGTATTACTGACCAGAAAGCGGTCCACCTCGTAACCATGCATGGACAACTCCACGACCACATACATTACCACCACGAGCGCGGCGGAAATCAGGTTTTGGCGGTACGTCCACGGGGACAGCAGGCCCACCGCCACCAGAATGATGTTCAGCCCGGCATAATACGGCGAATAAAGATCTTCGACGGCGTGGATCATCCATAAAATCATGACCAGCGGGATCGCATACCAGGTCGCGCCAAAGATGCGATGATGCGCGTTGCCCCACGGGCTTTTGAACCAGACCCACACCAGCGCGAGCAGGGCGACGCTGGCCAGCCGCACCAGAAAGAAAAGTCCGGCCAGATCCGGATACATGAAATGGTCCATCACTGAGCACGACAAGTTGAGGACGATCGAGAGGGCCGTAGCCACGGTGGAATAATAGATCTGATCCTGCCGGTTTTGGGCGGCGTAGGCTTCTTGAAATTCGAGGCTCTTCACGCGGATCAAGCGGGCTTGCGGGTTTCCAGAAAAATGTTGCAGCCGGACATTTCCGCCCGGACGGCGGAGTGCTCGCGCTGCGCCTGCTCTGGCGCCAGTGCGGCCAGCTGCTTCCCGTCGCGATGGATCAGGAACCAGTCGAAGAGGAACTCCATGATGTGCCGGATGGGATTGTAAGGATCAAAATTCGTAACGATCAGCACACCCCCCGGCCGCAGGCGGTCGTAGAGACGCGTGTTGAGCGCCTGGATCACGCGGTCGCTGAGATAATCATACAGTCCGGAGCAGTAGATGACATCGAACCGTGCTTCACCCAGTGCCACCCTTCCATTTTCCTTCAACAGAAACTGCGCCGGCTTTTTCACCAGCTCGATGCGGGTCCGGCGCTGGTGCTCACACCTGGCCGCCTCCAGCCGCTCGCGAGTGTGCCGCAGGGTTTCGTCATTGAAATCCAGCAGCCGGAATTCGGCCTGGTTGGACAGCGGCTGATGAATGATAAACTGTTCCACTTCGCGCGCCGGGCCGCAGCCGATGCTGCACAGGTTGGCGGTTTGCCCGGTGGCGGACACCCGGGCGGTTTCGGCCGTGAATTTTTGGGCGAAATAATCGACCCGGTTGCGGACCGCAATGGCCGGCGCCTGGCTCAGGATATAAATCTGGAGCAGCTTCGCGAATAGCGAGTCGCCCTCGGGCGCATTGCGCACGATCATGTTCATCATTTCATAATCCCCCGCGTAACCCAGCGGCTTGGTGAAAATGCGGTTCATAAACGGGCAGCACAACAGCAGCGGCAGGAGCTGCCGCCGGCAGAACGCCTGGTGCGCCGGCATCAATTCCTCCGGCACGGTTGCGGCGACAAATTCAAACCGCTCAAACATCGCGCCGATGGCGGGCGTGGCGGTGCTCCTCAGTTCCTGGAGGGTTTCCTCCTCGGCCGCCGCGCGGGCGGGCACTGGCAGGGCGCGAAGGTCTGCCTCGAGGGTTTCCAGCCAGCGCCGCAGCCCGTCCAGAAAACTTTGCAGATCGGCGACCGCGACCTTGAACTCCGGCAGGATTTTATAGAACCCCTCCCACTCGCGGAGAAACTGGTTGAACCCGTCGCGCGGGAGAACCCTGGCCGGGGCGGTCGGTGTCGCATCTTGCCAGGCGCCCGCGTCCAGCTCCGCCTCGCAGACCATGATCGGACCGAAGTCCAGCAGGCTGCGGATCACGGCGCTGCCGGCATAAATCGTCCGCCCCTGGCTGACAATCTGGAAGTCCTCAAACACCTCGGAAGCTTGCAACAGCGTGTCCGGCGGATACACCTCGAACGCCGCCGTGAACCGGGTCATCCTCAACAACGCCGCCGACAGCTCGGCCCCCTGGCCCGTCCGGCATACCACCCGGGATTTTTTCCTCCCATTGTCGCCCGGATTGTTGTTCACTTCGCCGGCGGACGGAGCGGTTGGTGTGCGTGTATGCATCAGTTGATTTTCGGCGGGCGATGCCAAGGGGTCGCAGCACCCTGCGCCGCTGAATATTTCCGCCAATCCATAGCATTTTCCGGGCGGGTCACAAATCAAATTCAACTCCGGCGGCCGGCCTCCGGAAAGAACGGAACCAAACATGAATGGCGCAATGCTTCTGTCTGTGTGGAAACGGTTCGGGCGGCGTCTCCCGGGCGCGGGGTTGCTTGCCCTCTCGCTGTGTCCGGTGGTCGTCCGGGGCATCGGCCTGCGCGTTCCGAATCAGGATGCCGCCGCCATCGCGCGCGGCAACGCCTTCGTCGCCACCGCCGACAATCCCTCCTCACTCTATTACAACCCGGCCGGCATCACGCAACTGCCAGGCGTGGAAGTGCAGCTCGGCGTTCTGAATTATCTCGGCATCAACACCCATTACGAGGCCCCGTCCGGCGCGACCGCCGATTCCAAATTCGAGGTGCTGCCCATCCCGCAACTCTACGCCACCTATTCACCCACCAATGTTCCGCTCTCCTTCGGCCTCGGCCTCTATGCTCCGTTCGGTCTCGGCGTCGAGTGGCCGGAAGGCACCGGCTTCCGTTCGCTCGCCATCGAGTCCCGCCTGCAATACCTGACGGTCAACCCCGTCGTCGCCTGGAAAATCACGCCGCAGCTCTCGCTGGCCGGCGGGCTGACCGTCAATTATTCCAAGCTCCAGTTGCGCCGCGGCCTTGCCGCCGCCGGCGACATGCTCAATTTTGAGGGCAGCGATTATGACCTGGGCTTCAATGCCGGACTGTTGTGGCAGCCGCATCCGCAATGGTCGTTCGGCGCGAATTATCGCAGCGCCACCACCATGGAATTCCGCGGCGCCACCCGTTACGACCCGGGCGTGATCATCCCGGCGGCGCAGACGGCGGCGCGCGCGCACTTTCCGCAGATCATTTCCGCCGGCATCTCCTGGCGACCCACGCCGAAATGGAATCTCGAGGCGGACGTGGACTGGAGCGACTGGCGACCTGTGCGAACCGTCACGCTGGCTGGCACCAGAAATATTTTCGGCTTTGACCTGCCCCTGCAGCTCGACTGGCATGACAGCTTGTTTTACGAATTTGGCATCACCCGTTATTTCGAGCACGGCTGGTTTGCCAGCGCGGGCTATTTCTACTGCACCGAAACGGCCACCGACAAGAATTTCACCCCCGCCATTCCCGACACCGCGCTGCATGTGGGCAGCCTGGGCATCGGCCACAAAGGCGAGCGCTGGCGCTGGGCGCTCGCCGGCCAGTTGATCAGTGGTCCGGTCCGCACGATCAGCAACGGTCAGCCCAATCCGTTCACCGGCGAGTCCGCCAATGGGAAATACCAGTTGTTCATTCCCACCGTGTCGCTTTCGCTCGGCTGCCATTTTTAATGGCCGCGGGCGTCCACTAAAACTTGCCAAAGTCAGCCCGGCGGTGAATGATGGACGCATCAGCTTTCCATGTGGGCAGTTTTCGGGAATGCGTTGAACACGGAAATCAGTTTCATGAATTTGTCGTGCCGACCGCTTGCCGGTCAAACATTTGAAATCATGGCCGCGCGGCCCTTTCCGCCCGGCTCCGCTGCCAGCGCCGCTGGATCCCGGCGGAACCCCGACTGACTTGCCATGCCTTCGCGAAGCCTAAGCAGCACGGCCGGGGGCCAGGAGGGAACAACATTTGAGCATCTGCTGCAGGATTGCCACGCCTGCGGTCTGATCACCGTGGATCACATGGGTAACATCAGCTCGCTGAACCCCGAAGCGGAGCGCGTGCTCCAACTGGCGGCCTTGCCCAAGCCCGCCGTCGCCGCCGGAATCCTGCCGCTCCCGATCAACGCGCTCATTCACGAAGTGTTCCGGACCGGCAAACCCGCCGCGAACCGGAAGATCACACTCGACCCGCTCCAAAAACCCGCGACCACCCTGTCCGTCTCCGCCATGCCCGTCTCCGGCGAACTCGGCACCAGCGTCGTCGCCATGCTCAACGACAGTTCCGTCACCGTCCGGCTCGAACACAATCTCCGGCGGCTGGACCGCCTGGCCCGCGTCGGCACGCTCTCCGCCGGCCTCGCCCACGAAATCAAGAACGCCCTTGTCGCCGTCAAAACTTTCGTGGACCTGCTCCTTGAAAAAAACCAGGACGCCGAACTTTCCGAAACCGTCCGCCGGGAAATCAGCCGCATGGACGGCCTCGTGACCCACATGCTAAAATACGCCGCCCCGCCGCATCCCGTGCTGGCTGGCGTGCATCTGCACACCGTGCTGGAAAACTCGCTGCACATGATCCACCCCCGCATCAGCGCGAAGTTAATTTCGATCCACCGCGATTTTCACGCGGGCGACGACCTGCTCCCCGGCGACGAATCCCAGCTGGAACAGGCTTTCCTCAACCTCCTGCTCAATGCGGTGGACGCCATCGGCGAAGAAGGGGACGTCCGCATCAGCACGGAGGTGTTTGACCTGGCCGCCGGCCGGCACGTTGAGATTCGCATCGCCGACACCGGCCCCGGCATTCCCGCCGAGAACACGGCGCAAATCTTCGAGCCGTTCTTCACGACGAAGCCGCGCGGCAATGGTCTGGGGCTGGCCGTCACCCACCGCATCATTGAGGAGCACAACGGCGTCATCCGCTTTGAAAGCCGGCCGGGCCAGGGCACCACGTTCATCATCCGCCTGCCGGCGGGTCCGGTTCCCGCCGCGCCCTAGTGCCGGTTCCTCATGCCGCCCGCGACCACCCTGGCCATCCTGAGCGATGTGCATTACGCCTCGGCCGCCGAGCAGGCGCGCGGCGACGATTACGAACTGGAGGGCGTGAGCAATCCGCTCGCGCGAATATTTCTAAAAGTTCACCACCGCTTTTTCTGGCTGCATCGCCAGCTTCAGCACAATCATTTGCTCGATCAGTTTCTTGCGCAGGTGCCCGCCACGGACCTCGTGATTGCCAACGGGGATTTTTCGTGCGACACCGGATTCGTCGGGGTCAGCGACGACGCGGCGTG
Source organism: Verrucomicrobiota bacterium (assembly GCA_031423695.1). GTDB lineage: Bacteria > Verrucomicrobiota > Verrucomicrobiia > Limisphaerales > CAIQOK01 > CAIQOK01. The sequence continues at coordinate 4,182 of JANPGB010000539.1, read as the reverse complement.
CCAGAGCGCGCGGGAGAGTCTCGGCAGGCTGCGCGCCCGCTTCGGCCCCCGCTTCCGCGCGACCTATGGCGACCACGAACTCGGCAAGCGCGCCTTCATCGGCGGCCGCGGTGGCATGAGACTCGCCAGTTTTCACCGGGCACAAGGCGAGCTGGGGCTGGAGCCTTTCTGGCGCGAGGAACTGGGCCGGTATGTTTTGATTGGCGTGGTGTCCTCCCTCATCGCGCTGCCCGTTTATGATGCGGAAACCTTTCCCGAAGAACTCGCCGAATGGAAACGGCTGCGCGCCGAGCACCTCGCCAAAATTTGCGCGGCGTTCGCCGCGTTGAAGCCCAACCAACGCGTCATCTTGTTTTGTCACGACCCGACCGCGCTGCCCCACCTTGGGCGCGAAGCGGCTGTGCGCGCAAAATTTCCCCAGATCGAACAGACCATCATCGGCCATCTGCACTCGGATTTTATTTTCCGCCTGAGCCGCCTGTTGTCGGGCATGCCCACCTTGAAGCGTTTCGGCAATTCCGCGCGCCGCATGAGTGCCGCGCTGGGCGAGGGACGCGAGTGGAAACCGTTTCACGTCCGGCTCTGCCCGTCGCTGACCGGCATCGAACTGTGGAAGGACGGCGGATTTTTCACCGTCAAACTGGATCCGGACGCGCGGCAGCCCGCGAAATTTATCCGGCACCGGATTGAGCGGTGAAGTCAGAGGAAAGCTTCACCCTTTTCTTTTTTTCCGGAGGCGACGTTTGATCCGTCGGTGAATGCGCGGCGGTCTGTGGCCACGGTGGATGCGTTGGATCATCCGGGTCATGCCGGGACATTGAGCGGGGCGCAATGAGCAGGAATGAGAAATCGGACAGTAAAACCCAGAAGCCTCACCCGCGAATCACCTCATCCGACCTGCGGCCATGTTGACTCGATCGCGCCCGCTCGCTCGGCCCGGTGGGCCTTCGACTGCGCGAATTCCTTCCGGCACTTCCCAAGTGCCGGAAGTCTCCCCATCGGCTGCAGAGAAGGAAAATCCGATTGGAGCGGGTGGCGTCGGAACCTCAAGATTCGAAGTGGTGAAGAAATGTCGGATCGAAGATGGCAGGCGCGGGCGCGGCTAAAGCCGGGCCCTTCCTTGCTGCGGAAAATCGGAGTCTGGAGAACTGGCGCCTGACGTGTGCGTTGGAAAGACATGGGGCAAACACCCCATGGCACGGACCGGGCCTAAAAGTGCAAGCTGGCGGCGGGAAACGGAATGCTCCGCCAAAACCAAACGTCAGCCGGCGGGATCCAGCAGTCGGCCAGCGTCGCAATGAACCTTTTACCCGGCTCACCCGTTGAGCCAAGCCAACACCCATGAATTGGACTCCTTTGAACCTGACCGTTCGCGTCGGCTGCAGCCTCGCCTACGAAACCCCCGTGCAGACCCCCGTGTTGTTTGTGCTCAAGCCGCGGCTCGAAGGTCGGGTGCTTGTGATGCAGCAGAAACTTTCGTTCGGCATCGGCCTGCCGTCGTATGAATTCCAGGACAGCCACGGCAACATCACCTACCGCTCGATGTTCATGCCGGGGCGCAACGAGATCCGGCACGATGCCCTAGTGGCCGTGTCTTCCCTGCCGGACAGCCGGGAGATCGTGGGCAACCTCGCGAGCGTGGGGCAACTGCCGGCCGAGCTTTTGCGCTACACCCTGCCGAGCCGTTATTGCGATTCGGACAAGCTGATGGATTTTGCGTGGCAGCAGTTCGGGCAGATCCCGCACGGCCTTCCGCGCGTGCAAGCCATCTGCGACTGGGTTCACCACAACATTGAATACCGCTTTGCCTCCGGACGGGCCGACCTCTCCGCCTCGGAAGTGATCGCGCGACGCTACGGCGTCTGCCGCGATTTCGCCCACGCGGCCATCGCGCTGTGTCGCGCCTTCAATCTCCCCGCGCGCTACGTCACTGGACACCTGCCGGACATCGGCTGCGTTGATCCCGGCACGGCGATGGACTTTCACGCCTATCTGGAAGTTTATTTGGGTCAGGAGTGGCTCACCTTTGACGCGCGTTTCAATGTCCCGCGCATCGACCGCGTCAAAGTCGCCCATGGCGCGGACGCGGTAGACGGCGCGTTTGCGACGATCTATGGGGAGGCCCAGCTGGCTCATTTCGAAGTCTGGGCTTATCAGGTGAATCCCCTGCAGGTGTCCGTGGGCGATCCCGTTGATTTATCCAAACGGCTGGACGGCCGGCCGGCCGTGAACCTGGGATAAGAGGCCCCACGGATTCGCCGGCTCAGGCCCAGCCCACTTCCGCCCGGTAACGGGCCAACTCGGCGGCGCGCTGCGCGTCGGTCCAGGCGCGCAGTTCGGCCATCCAGTCGGCGACCTGCTCCGCCTTGGCGTCGGCATCCCGATGATAACGCTGCCAACCTGTGCGCCGCACCATCACATCCTCCAGATGCACGGCCCACTCGTGGGCGCAGGAGTGTTCCACCACGCGGCGGCAGAATTCCGGCGGAAGAATGCCGCTAAGGTTTTGTGTCTCGCTCGCGGGCAGCAGCGGTTCCCCCGCGGTGCGGCAGGGTGAAAGATCCGGCGGCAATGCGTTTTGCTTTCGGAAGGACCTGACAATTTGATCCACCGCCTGCTCAGCCATGAGCCGGTGGGTGGTGAGCTTGCCGCCAGTGACATCCCACCAGCCGGGCTCCGGATTTTTAATCTCGTGCGAGCGCGAAATGTCGGAGGGCTGCCCATTCTTGTTGGCGAGCAAAGGCCGCAACCCGGCCCATGCGGTGATGACGTCCGCGTCCGTCAGTGCCGCGTTGGCAAAAAATTGATTCGTGATGTTCAGCAGGTAATCCACGTCCGCCGGGTCGGCGGTCACACGGTCGGCGGAACCCCGGTAATCCGTGTCGGTGGTACCGAGGATGGTGCGTTCGCCCCACGGGATGGCAAAGAGGATGCGTTTGCCCGCGGTCATGACGACGGTTTCCGGCACGGGCAGCCGGCTCCGCTCCACCACAAGATGAATGCCCTTGGTCACCCGGAGCTTCACCCGGCTGTGCGGCAGCCCGTCGGCCCACGGCCCGGTGGCGTTGACGACGGCGCGCGCGCGGACGTGCGACGTTTTTCCGGTCAACCCGTCCTCGACTTCGCAACGCCAGCAACCGCCCGCTTCCGGCCGCGGCGCATCCTTGAACCGGCAGTAGTTCACCAGCGTCGCCCCCGCCCTGGCCGACGAGCGCAGCGTATCCAGCACGAGCCGGGCGTCGTTGGTGAAGCCATCGAAGTAACGCACGGCCCCGCCAAGCCCGTCGGCCCGCAGGCCCGGAATTTTGCGGATCACCGCCTCCGGGCCGAGCCAGGTGGACTTGCCGAGATTGCGTCCGCCGCAAAGCAGGTCGTAAATCTTCACGCCGAGCTTCAACTGCCAGAGCCGCCAGTCGGGGTTGCCGCGATACGTGGGAAAAACAAACGGCAACGGCTCGGCAAGGTGCGGCGCGATCCGATGCAGGAGGGTCTTCTCCACGCTGGCCTCGCGGACAAGCCCCACGCGGCCTTGCGCGAGATAACGGAGTCCGCCGTGGAGCAGCCGGCTGGAGCGGCTGCTGGTGCCAAAGGCAAAATCGTGCTGTTCGACCAGCGCGGTTTTCAAGCCGCGCAACGCGGCATCCCGCGCGATGCCGGCGCCGACGATGCCGCCGCCCACGATGAGGACATCGAACGGAGAGTCCGCCAGCCGGGAGAGCACGGTTCCCCGTTGGACGCGGGGGCTCATCAAGAAACTTCGTTGCGGGTGGCTTGGAGCATCTCGCCGGATTGTGCAACGTCCCTGACCACGAGATCAAGACCCGGGATGCACGGCCTGATTTCCACCGGCCCGGAAAAAAACAAAATCCGGGCAGGGTTCGGGCTTGGCTTGCGGCCCGGGGCTTTCTAAAGTCAGCGCATGAACACGACGCTGCCATCGGCAATCGTCCGGGTGAGTTCAAAAAGAGAAAGGTTGATCCCATGAAAGAATTCCAACCTGCGGACATCCGCAACTTCGCCGTCGTCGGCCACGCCTCCGCCGGCAAGACGCTGCTCTGCGAAGCCATGCTGGCGTGCGCTGGCGTCATCAATCGCATGGGCAGCATCGCCGCCGGGACGACCGTTTCGGACTACCACGAAAGCGAAAAAAAGCGGCAGATTTCCGTCTCCGCCTCGCTCCTG
>JANPGB010000538.1:0-8065 GCA_031423695.1 Verrucomicrobiota bacterium | reverse complement strand
TTTTCAGAAGATTGACCGGCACTGAGAAGCAAAGACGGGCGAGGAGCTTGCCGGAAATTTGGTTTTCCTGCGCACTCGCCCAGCTCACGCACTCCACCCCATCAAGGCAGCGCCAATTCCGAGGAATTCGCAGGCCGAAAGTTGCCGCCTGAATGTTGCAAGGCATGTCCAAGGTCTGGACATGCCTAAGGAATCGCAGTGGATCAGGGGGCACCAATTTCTCAAATCACCCGGCAAACATTGGATTTGCCACGCGCACAGGCTTCCGGGCTTCAATTTCAGAAGCGCTACCCCATGGCACCCGCTTTGCTGAGTTAGATGCATCAGTCGGTAACCGGGAATATGTGAACGGCAGCCGTATTAAAAAAAGAAAAAGCGGTTGACCGCTTTCACGCCGCAACCAAAAAAGAAAGACATTAACCAGTATGAAAAACAAAAACTCCCTCCAAGCGGGCTTCACGCTCGTGGAAATCATGATCGTGGTCGCCATCATCGGCCTGCTCGCTGCGATCGCCATCCCCAACTGCGTCCGCGCCCGCACCACGGCGCAGATGAACGCCTGCATTAACAACCTGCGCCAGGTGGACGCCGCGATCCAGCAATGGGCGCTGGAAAACAACGCCGGCGCCGCCGCCACGGTCACCAAGGCGAACATCACCGCGTATCTGGGTCGCGGCGCGAGCGGCTCAATCGCCAGCGTCTATTGCCCGGCGGACACCGCCAAGACCTTCGACACCAGCTACACGGTCTCCGACACCGGCACCAAACCGGTCTGTCTGCTCGTGCCCGGCACCACCCCCGGCGTGTCACACTTCATCAACTAACGCGTTTCGGGTTGCGCCTGAACGCAGCCGTTCAGCAGAGGCTTGGAAGCAATTCCAAGCCTTTCTTTATTGCCCATTTCTTCCCGCGTCTCACGGAAGCGAACCGATCTGATTGCGTCCGGGCCGCTTTGCCCCCATCCTTTCCGACGGTGAAACAATTCGACTTCCTTATTTTGGGCAGTGGCATCGCGGGGCTTTCGTTTGCGTTGAAGGTGGCCCCGCGCGGGCGCGTCGCCATCATCACCAAGAAGAACAAGGCGGAGTCGAACACGAACTACGCGCAGGGCGGCATCGCGGCGGTGACCAGCAAGGAGGATTCGTTCGACGCGCATGTGCGAGACACGCTTGAAGCCGGCGCGGGGCTTTGCCACGAGGCGGTCGTCCGCCAGATCGTGGAGGAGGGACCCGCGCGGATTCAGGAGCTGATCGAGCTGGGCATGAAGTTTTCCGAAGTCGAAGACCGGCACAACCCCGGCAAGCCGGAACTGGATCTGGGCAAGGAAGGCGGTCATTCGCAGCGGCGCATTCTGCACGCGAAGGATGTGACCGGCCGGGAAATCGAGCGTGCGTTGCTGCACGCGATTGCGCAGCAGCCGAACATTCAAATTTTTGAAAATCATATCGCGATTGATTTGATCACCAGCCAGAAGCTGGGGCAGGTCGGCGAGAATCGCTGCCTCGGGGTTTATGTCCTCGAGAAGTCCTCAGGCAAGGTCGAGACGTTCACCGCGCCGGTCACGCTGCTGGCCACCGGCGGCTGCGGCAAAGTGTATCTCTACACCACGAATCCCGACATCGCGACTGGCGACGGCGTGGCGATGGCGTATCGCGCGGGCGCGGCGATTGCGAACATGGAGTTCATCCAGTTTCATCCGACGTGCCTGTATCATCCCAAGGCGAAATCCTTTCTCATCAGCGAAGCCGTGCGCGGTGAGGGCGGCGTGCTGATGACGCTGGACGGCGTGGAGTTCATGAACGATTACCACCCGCTCAAGTCCCTGGCGACGCGCGACGTGGTGGCGCGGGCGATTGACAGCGAGATGAAGAAGAGCGGCGCGGATTGCGTGCTGCTCGACATCACGCACAAGCCGGCGCGGTACGTGATCGAACGCTTTCCCAACATCTACAAGACCTGCCTCAGCTACGGCATTGACATCACCAAGGAGCCGATCCCGGTCGTGCCGGCAGCGCATCACCAGGCGGGCGGGGTCGTCACGAACGTGGACGGCGAAACCGATATTGCCGGACTTTATGCGGTGGGCGAAGTGGCCTGCACCGGCCTGCACGGCGCGAACCGGCTGGCGAGCAATTCACTGCTGGAAGCGTTGGTTTGTGCGCATCGGGCGGCGGAGCAAGTGGTTTCAATCCGTCTGCCGATGAATGATTTCAACATCCCGCTGTGGCAATCCGGCGACGCCAACAATCCCGACGAGCTGGTGGTGGTCTCGCACAACTGGGATGAAATTCGCCGCCTGATGTGGGATTACGTCGGCATTGTCCGCACGAACAAACGGCTGCAGCGCGCGCAGGCGCGGCTGGCGAACTTGCAGCAGGAGATTCACGAATACTATTGGAACTTCATCGTAACGGCGGATCTGCTCGAACTGCGCAACATCGCGACGGTGGCGGAACTCATCGTCCGCTGCGCGCTCCTGCGCCCCGAGAGCCGGGGATTGCACTACAATCTGGATTACCCAAATCAGAATCCAGATTGGGCGCAGCAGGACACAGTGCTTCGGAAATGATTTTTGAAATGCGGGTCGAAGCCCTTTGTTCACGGCGTTTTTCCCCACCTCATTTGACAACCCGCCGGACTGTGTCATTGCTTTCATCGTCGAAAGCCTAAGCCGGCCTGCCTTCCTGCAAGCCGGTGCGGGGGACCCAAAATCCGGAGCGGAACTCCGGACGGGGCGAACGGCCGTGCGAACCACGGCCAAGGCCACTTTCAAGGCCGAGCCCGTCAGCTAACCTCGTCGGCAATTGGAAGGGCGATCCTCTAGGGCCGTGTGTATCGGCACCATCTGGTCTCCCCAACAGAAAACAAAGTTGTGCCGTGTCGCGTCGCGATGGGGCGGCGGCTTCGTGCCGTCGTCCCCTCATCTCGCGAAGGCGGGCGAAAACCGCCACGCGGCATAACTGAATCGGAGCCGACTCGTATGAAAAAACTGATGACATTCACATTGATAACCCTGGCCGTCTGGTCGCTGGAAAGTTGGTGGCTCAACAGCCACCAGCCGGACTTCTCCACGAAGTTCGCGCTCCAGCAATTCGACGGGACGAACACGAACGCCAACCACCTGCGGCAGTTTGAAGCGGGCAAGGATTTGGTTCACCTGGTGGCTGGTGGAATCACATTGCTCGCCGCTTGGGCATGCTTTGGCAGCATCTTGAAAATGGCGTTGAAAAAAATCACCGCGCGGTGTTGCAAGGCCACGCCGGTTGCCCTCGGACTGCTGTGCCTGGTCGGGTTGACTGGTTGCATGAAATCGTACGACCGGCCGGAGTTCGTCGAGATTGACACGTCGGAAACGGGCTTCCTGATTCCGCTCGAAGGCGACGCGACGCAGCAGGCGAAGTTTCAAAGCGAAGATTATTTGAAACAACGCAAGGTCGCGACGAAGCGCGTGCAGATCGTGCATCGTTGGTCGCAAGAAGGCCGGCTGCTCGGCGACGGCCATTGGATTCCGACCGTGCGGCTGGTGAAGGTGAACCGCTCGCCGGTGACGCGCGAGTGGATCACACCGCAAGGTCAGGCCTACGCGGGCCAACCGTTGCGCGGCACGGCAAATGATCGGGCCATCTGGATCGAAAGCGCCGACAGCGTCGGATTCAGCATGGGTTTCACCTGCACGGCCTTCATCCCTGAGGATGAGGCGGCGAAGTTCCTCTATTGGTATCCGAGCGGCTCGCTCGCCGACGTGATTGATCGCGAAGTGCGCGGGCGCGTGCAGCAGATCGCGGCGGAAGTCGCGGCCCGCTATCCGCTCGACGCTTTGCGGGCGAAGAAACAGGAAATCGCCGACGCGGTGAAGACCGATCTGACAGCCTTCTTCGCCACGCGCGGTGTCATCGTGACGACCGTCGGGATGTTTGGCGGGATGACCTATGAAAATCCCGAGATCCAGAAGTCGATTGACGCCACGTTTATTGCGCAGCAGTTGAAAGTGGTGGCCGAGGCGAAGTTCGAGGCGCAGAAGAAAGAGAACAACCGTATCGAACTCGAAGCCAACGCCGTGGCCGAAAAGGCACGGCGCGAGGCGATGGGCCTGGCCGATGCGCGGAAAACCGCCGCCGCCGGCGAAGCCGAGGCCATCCGCGAAGTGAACCGCGCGCTCAATGAGGCGCAGCAAAATCCGCTGCTCTATCAGTTGAAGTCGCTGGAAGTGGAAAAGGCCCGGGTGGAAAAGTGGGACGGAAAATATCCAACCTACTTCATGGGCACGGGTGGCGGCGGAGCCAACTTGCTGCTGCAAGTGCCGTCGCCAGGTGCGGCGGTGAAGGACTAAAAACGCAATCCGGGCGGACTGGTCGGTCCGCCCGGAGTTTTTAGCGCAATCTCTGAAGCAGGACCTTGCGTGGTTCGCTCAGGATTTCTTGGCGCCGCGCTGGGCGAGCCAGAACATCACCAGCCCGAAGGCGAGCATCACGCCGCCCCAGACGAGGTTGATGTTGATGCCGAGGGAGCGTTCGTAGATGGCCTTGTCGCTGATCAACCCGTAGATCACGAGCATCGCGCCGTACAGGCTGAACATTATTCCGATGGGGAGTCGCAGATCAAAGTTCATAGTCAGTTCTTGGGTTGAAGGTTCAGAAGAAAATAATGTTCAGGACGACGGTGGCCGCCAGGATGATGACGCCCAAGGTGACCGGTTGCTGATACCACGGCTCGTTCTCCGCCTTGGGTTTAGGTGTCAGTGAGTAGACCAGGCCGACCAACTCCTTGTCCGTCTTGGTGCGGGTGGTCAGCATTGAAATGGCGATGGTCAGCACAAAGCACGAGGTCCACGCCACGAGGGCCATGTAGAAGTTCTGGCCCATGTCATTGTAGAAATGGAAATGGTCCGTGATCCAACCGCCCTTGATGCCAGGCACATTGCCTTTGGCCAGGGACAGTCCGTGGAACAACGCCGCGCTGCCGGTGCCGCCGAGCAAGCCCCAGAACGCTCCGTGCCCCGTGGCCCGCTTCCAGAACATGCCCAGCAGGAAGGTCGCGAAGAGCGGCGCGTTCACAAAGCCGAACACCAGCTGCAGCATGTCCATGATGTTGTTGAACTGCGACGCCAGATACGCGCAGCCGATGCTGATGATGATGCCCGCCACGGTCGCCAGCCGGCCCATCATCAGGTAATGCGCGTCGGATTTGTTTTTGGCGAGGTAGCTCTGGTAAATATCGTAGGTCCAGACGGTGTTGAACGCAGTCACGTTGCCGGCCATGCCGGACATGAACGACGCCATCAGCGCGGTGAAACCAATGCCCAGCAAGCCGGTAGGCAGATATTTCGCGAGCAGCGCCGGAATGGTCATGTTGTAATCCGGTGAGCCGTCCGCGCCCAGGGGGATGACGTTGTGACTGGTTTGATTCAGGGCGATGGCGATCATGCCCGGTAGAATGACGAGCGCCGGGAACAGCATTTTGGGAATGGCCGCGATGAGCGGCGTGCGGCGCGCGGCGGACATGGAGTTGGCGGCCATGGCGCGTTGCACGACGAGGAAGTCCGTACACCAGTAACCGAACGACAGCACGAAGCCCAGGCCCATCACCATGCCGATCCATTCCACACCCATCGGGTTCGCGATGGTGGTGCCCAAGTGCGACCAGGACTGTGTGAACGTGCCCGCCGCATAGCCCTGGCTGGTGGCCACGGGAATGAGTTTTTCCTTCAGCACCGTCCAGCCGCCCACGTCCTTCAAGGCGAGAAACACCAGCGGCGCGAAGCCGAGCACGATCATGAAGAATTGCAGCACCTCGTTGTAAATCGCCGAGGTCAAACCGCCGAGGAAAATGTACACCAGCACGATCAGGGCGGAGATCAAGATGCTCATGTGGTAGTTCCAGCCCAGCAGCAATTCCAGCAGCCGGGCCAGCGCGTGCAACGAGATGCCCGACGAGAACACCGTCATCACCGCAAAGGAAATGGCATTTAATCCGCGCGTTTTTTCATCGAAGCGCAGTTTGAGATATTCCGGCACCGACCGGGCCTTGGATCCGTAATAGAACGGCATCATGAAGATCGCGAGGAACACCATCGCCGGAATCGCGCCCACCCAGTAGAAGTGGCTGGTCATGATGCCGTACTTCGCACCGGAGGCCGCCATGCCGATGACTTCCTGCGCCCCAAGGTTGGCCGAGAGGAAGGCCAGACCGGTGACCCACGCGGGAATGGAGCGGCCGGACAGCAGGAAGTCCGTGCTGGCCTTCATCCGCCGCTTCAAGATCCAGCCGATGGCGAGGACGAAGACGAAGTAGATGAGCAGGATGGCGTAATCAAGTCCGTGGAGTTGGATGGTTTGCATGTTGATCTGGTTTTAGTTGGTAATTCAGCGTGCGATTCGTCGAAAAGTATAGATTCCGAATCCGAAGGCAATACATTCAGTACTACCCAAACGGGGGGGGTGCTTACTCGCTCCCGCAACTAGAATGGATTCGAGGACAAACTGTTTGCAGCCCGGCACAACCCCTTCCCCCGGCTTGAATCACACCCCTTGGGGACGCGGCTTGGAGATGGAACACCCACCTCAGCGCGCCAGCTTCTTCTGACTGCGATTCTTGAAAACCTGATCCGCCAGCACGCCGAACAGCACGACGGCACCCATCACCGCGAAGTTAAGCGAGCTGGGAATGCCGAGGAGGTTGACGAGATTTTGCAGCACGAGCAGCAGCGCCGTGCCGATAACAATGCCGACCACTGAGCCTTCACCACCGCGCAGGCTGCATCCGCCCAGCACCGCCGCTGCGATGCCGTAAAGCTCGTAAAAATTTCCGTGGTTCGACGGCCCGACCGAGTTGGTGTAGAACGCGATCATGATTCCCGAAATTCCCGTGAGCAATCCGGCGATGGTGTAGGCGCTGGCGGTGACGAGCTGGGTGTTGATGCCAGAAAAGCGCGCGGCCTGTTCGTTCCGGCCCACGGCCAGCAGGTAACGACCATAAATCGAGCGGTGCAGCACAAACCACATCACGACCGACAGCACGATCAGAATGGCGAACGGCGCGGGGATGCCGAAAATTTTTCCGCTGGCAAAATGTCGCAACGGCTCGATGCCTTCCGCGCCGGAAAACCCTTTCGTGGCGTCGCCTGCCATGAAACGCGCGATGCCGCGATACAGCAGCAGCCCGCACAAGGTGACAATGAAGGGCTGGAGTTTCGCGCGCGTGACGAGCAGGCCATGCGCAAGGCCGAGCAAACCGGAAACACCCAGCACAATCAACGCCGCCACCGGCCAGGACCAATGCCATTCCGTCAATCCCATCGCCAAAATCACGCCGGTCAGCGCGCACATCGAGCCGACGGACAAATCAATGCCGCCGGTGATGATGACGAGGCCGAGGCCGAGGCTGAACACGCCATAAAGCCCGATGAGGTTCGCCGTGTTCACCAGGTTCACCGCCGACAAGAACTTCGGGTTCATGATCGAAGTTACTGCGCACAGCACGAACAACAACACCGAGATGCCGATTTCTTTTTTCATTTCAAAAAAATTTCTTAACCACGAAATACACAAAACATACGAAAGAAAATCATTTTAGACTATCTGCCGAATAGAGAACACGCTTTGGCATAACGAAACCATTGCGTTCCGAAACATCAATTGTTGTAGTCGCTCCCTTATCTTTTACCCGAGCAATTATCCGCCAATTTCCTGGAAACGGCCATATCCTTCTCCGCTTTGCAACCACATCATCTCTACTCCATGGGATTTTTAATTTTAGAGCCTTAAGTTCTGCAAGCATGATTGCCTCATCTTTTGTCATGGCTCGGTAAAATTTTCGTGCGTTTCGTGTGTTTCGTGTGTTTCGTGGTTAAAAAATTTCAATTCACCGCCGCCTTTGCCGCCGCTATGGTTTTTCCGACGGCGAGGTTCATCACGTTTTCCTCGTTGCAATCCGCGCGTTCGAAGATGCCGATGATTTTACCCTCATGCATCACAACCACGCGGTCGCTGACGTTCAGAACTTCCTCCATGTCACTGCTGATCATCAGAATCACACCGCCACGATCCACGAGTTCGCGCATGAACCA
>JANPGB010000537.1:0-2822 GCA_031423695.1 Verrucomicrobiota bacterium | reverse complement strand
TGATGGCAATCCCGTGCTCGACAACAACCGCGGCCAGGGAGTCACGAATCGCACGGGAACGGCCACCTTGAGCGCCGGGCCGCACGAAATCACCATCGGCTGGGCCAATACCGGCGGCGGCCAGGGGTTCTCGGCGGGAGTGACCCTGCCGGGCCAGGGCCAGTCGTTCACGATCGGCAACGAACTCAACATGTCCAACGACCTGCTCAGCTATGGCAGTAATGATTTGACTATTGGCGGCCTCACTGGAAGCGGTGCGGTGCAGGTTGGGACTGGCACCCTTGGGGTCAACGGTTCCGACACCAACGACTTCTCCGGGAACCTTTCCGGCTCCGGAGTGGGTTGCTTCCTTAAGACGGGTCCCGGCATTCAGATCCTAAGCGGGAACAACAATGCCTTCACGGCTGGTTACTGCATCAATGGTGGCAAGCTTACCGCTGGCAGTGCGAACGCTCTTGGCATCACAGGGTCCATTTCCTTTGGAGGCGGTGCTCTGCAGCATACCGCAGCGAACACCACAGACTACTCGAGTCGCTTCCTCTCGACTGGGGGCCAGCCCTACAAGGTCGATACCAACGGTCAGACGATCACGTGGGCGGCGAACCTTTCCAGTGTTGGCGGGTCTGTCACCAAACTTGGCACCGGCACCCTGAACCTCAACGGCACCCAATCTTACTCATCGCTGAATGTCGAAGAGGGGCGCGTCAACCTGAACAACCCGCTCGACAATGCCACGATCAACGGCGACGGCGGCACGACCGTGGTCAACGCTTCGCTGACGAATACCACGGTCAACGTGAATAACGGAAACAGCACGTATTTCACTGCCGACCAATTCCTGACGAGTCTGAACATCGCGGACGGTGGCTACGCCGAACTGACAGCCACGCCCGTTCCAAGCGTGGCCGGCTTCCAACTCGCCGATGGTGCTGCGGACCTCGGCGGTGCTGCGATCGGCGACGGAGCCGCTCTACTCGGCGCTCCCGTGCAAGGCGTGCCAGAGCCCGGCACTGTGACGCTGCTCGTTGGCGGGTTTCTCACGATGCTCGGCCTGCGCCGCCGTCGCTAAGCGATCTCGCGGTTCATCCACGTCACGCCCGTCGCGCGCGGAAGACCGTTTCCGCGCATATTGAAAATGTCGCTTCCCGATTCTAACGAGTCGCCCGTTGATTCATGCATCGCCGCCGGGCTCGCGAAAGCGGGCGTCGATTCCGCGGAAAAGCATTTGTTCATCTGCATCGGGCCGGATTGCTGCGACTCCCGCGATGGGGACCGCGTGTGGGAATTCATCAAGCGCCGCGTGCGCGAGAGCGGGCTGCGCGCGATGCGGACCAAGGCCGCGTGCTTTCGCATTTGCAGTGGCGGGCCGTGGCTGTGCGTTTATCCGGACGGCGTCTGGTACGGCGCGATCGATGAGTTGCGGTTCGAGCGGATTCTCAGCGAGCATCTGCTCGGCGGTGCGCCGGTGCGGGAGTGGATCGTCGCGCGGAATGCCCTCGGATCTGATGGCGCGTCACGCGGAGAGTGAGGGTAGGGCCGCGCGCAATTCGCCGATCCGCCGCGCGAGTTCCGGACGCGAAAGGTATGTGGTGCGCACCGACCACCACAATCGCGCCAGCCCCCGCGGGACGACGAATCTTTCCGCGAGCAAAGCGATGATTTCGCGCCGGCCATACGCTTCGAGAAAACTGCGCGCGCCCGGCAGCCATCGATCCGGGGCTATGAAACCCATGAGATCCTGGAGGAAGACGACAAGGTCATCCGCATGGCGATCGTCCGCGGAAAGTGTCATGTCGTGCATCACTTCAAAGTCGATGAGCCGCGCTCGCCCATCGGAGGCGTCGTAGATGAAATTTCCCGAGTGAGGATCCCCGTGGGACCAGGCATCTCCAAAAGTGTCGCAACGCCATTCGTGAGCGCGGCGCAATTCGCGTCCCGCAGCGGCCAGCATCTCCGGCGCGATGGTGCCGGCGCTGAGGTGATGGGCGAGACTGAGGCCGGGAAGTTCGTCCGCGCCGACCGCGTCCGTGCCGCACGAAAACGCGCGGAAACCGTCGCCGTGAAGTTTTTCAAAACAAGTGACCTCCCACTGCTGCCAGGCGGCATCGCGAAGCGTATGAACGGGATTCCCCACGAGGCGGAAAAAGCGGTTCGCCACGACCATGATTGGACCGGACGTCACGCGGCGTCGTTTGATCCAGACGGGACGCCCGTCCCACATTTCGCGGGTCAAAGCGTTAATCTTGATGCGATCGACGAACGATCCTGCGGCTGTGAGCAAACGGCCCATTGTTGGGGAAAGAATAGCGGGCCGGCGCAGGGAAGGAATGATGAAATCCGAATCTTAACCTGAAAACGGCGATGGGAGTTACCACGGAGGACGCGAAGAACGCGGAAGACGCGGAAGACGCGGAGGAGGAGAGATTTGGAGGACACACCCAAAACCAACTCCGTCTCACCCATTGGGTGAATGCGATCGATGTGGCCGCTTTGCATCAAGATCCCGCCTCATCCGCGTTTTCCGCGTCCTCCGAGTTCTCCGCGGCAATCTCTATCACCGCTTTTAGGCTTAAGCGCGGCTTGGAATTTGGGTCGGTTCGCGCTCGGGCGACCATGAATCGGGACCGAACTGCCACAAATACGCGATTGACTATTGCCTTGCGCCATCGCGCCGCTAGCCTTCGCGGCGATTTCCATGCTTCGCCGTTTCCTTCCCCTGCTTTGTTCCGCCGCCAGTCTCGGAATCAGCCTCACACCGGGCCGCGCCGCGGTCGTGCCGTCGGAGAAAGAGAATGCATTTCGAGCGGGGGCGGCGTTGCGAT
>JANPGB010000536.1:0-1895 GCA_031423695.1 Verrucomicrobiota bacterium | reverse complement strand
TTTGAACAAAAGCTTCAACGGCAGATTCCTCGCCAGATTCCCGCCGAGTGGCGCGCAGATATTCTAAACGCCGCCAGCCAACAACCGCGCGGCACGCAGAACCCGGCGAGCTGGTCTGCGCTGGGCTGGCCGACCCTGCTCTGGCGCGAACTGGTCTGGCCCAGCCGCCGCATCTGGGCGGGGATCGCGGCGGCGTGGGTGTTGATCGGGGTCGTCAATCTCCATGACCTTCGTCACACCGAACTGGCCCGCCACGATTTCACACCACCTTCGCCCGCCCTGCTGATGGCGTTGCGGGAACCGGAACGATGGTTGCATGACTTTGTCGAGCCGCAAAAAGTGCCGGAGGCGGATCGCCCCAAGAAAGGCCCGCCCATGCCGCGCAGCGAAGGGCGCAATCGATTCCTCCAAACGTGAACTAACATGAACGAACCTCAGACCACGGCTCCGCCGCGATCCTTCGCCAGCAGCTTCATCCACCGGCTGTTTAACTGGCGGATGTTTCGGCGCGCGCTGATTGGGTTGGTCGGACTCGTCACTTTGTTGGCACTGTTGGTCACCGAGGAAAACTGGCGCGGCAAACGGGACTGGGAAAACTACAAGTCGGAGCGGGAAGCCAAGGGCGAGCGTTTTGATCTCTCGGCGTTCACCCCCAAGCCCGTGCCCCCGGAACAGAACTTTTTCGCCACCCCCTTCCTCGCGCCGCTGCTGGATTACGAGATCGTCAATGGCGAGGCGCGATGGCGGGACTCGAACGGCGTCGCCCACGCCAAGAGCCTGGGGCTTGTCGGCGGGGCCTTGGTGGGCGACCTTGAGCACGGGGATTTGAAAGCAGCCCAAAAGTACTTCCGGAGCAACACGAACTTTCCCACCCGGCCCCAGCCGCAGGATGCGGCCGACGATGTCCTGTTCGCGCTGCAAAAGTTTGAGCCGATCCTGACGGAACTGCGCGCCGCCAGCGAGCGGCCGGCGGCCGTGTTTTCCATCCATCCCGAACGCGATATGGCCGCGCGGATGGAGATGTTCATGGTGATTCGATCAATGGCGCAAACCGCTTTACTGCACGCGCTCGCCAGCCTCCAAGCCGGCAATTCATCAAACGCCCTGACGGATGTGCGGTTTATGTTTCGCCTGGGAGAGGCGTTGCGCGGGGAGCCGCTGCTCATGTCACACATGTTTCGCATCGCGATTTTGAACCTCGCCCTGCAGCCGGTGCGGCGGGGGCTGGCGGAACACCGCTGGTCAGCCGCGCAACTCCAGGAACTGCAAGGCCTGCTCTTGTCGGGTGATCTGCTGGGGGATTATGGCCGGATGATGCGCGGCGAACGGGCCTTCAGCAATGAGCTCATGGGCCAGTACATCGCCGGAAACTTCGCCTCGATGGGCGGACAAAATCCGGGCTTCAAGTTCCTGGGGTGGTTTGAGCCGCGTGGTTTGTTTTATCAAAATCAAATTGCGATCAACCGCCTGCACGAGCAGATCAGCCTGCGCGTGGCCGATGCGGCGGCGCATCGTGTGTATCCCGAGCGGTGCCGCACGAACGCCATGCTGGAAGTGCTGGGCAGATCCACGCCCTACAACATTTTTGGCCGGCTGTTGTTTCCCGCCCTGCAAAAAGCCGTCAGCCACTATTTCCGCACCGAGAGCTTCTTTGACCAGAACGTCCTCGCCTGCGCGCTGGAGCGCCACCGGCTCGCACATGGAAATTATCCCGAAACCCTCGCCGCGCTCGCGCCGCAGTTCATCGGAAAAATTCCGCACGACATCATCGGTGGCGAGCCGCTGCATTATCGCCGCACGGACGATGGAAAGTTTTTGCTCTACTCCATCGGCTGGAACGAGAAGGACGACGGCGGCACGGTTGCCGCGAAGCAGCAGGGCCGGGACGATGTGGA
>JANPGB010000535.1:0-3529 GCA_031423695.1 Verrucomicrobiota bacterium | reverse complement strand
CGCCTGGTTCTGCCCATAAACCGGCGTTTTCAAAAGATTGCCCACCGCCACCGCGGCCGCCAGCGTGGAGGTCTGCTTGAGAAATTCACGGCGCGTGCCGCGTGACGGCGCGGAAGATGGGGATTCGTGGTTCATGGAATGTGCAGTTTGGGTTTTTATGTGTGCGATTTGACGACTGACGGCATGATAGAATTCAGCAGTTCAACTTCAAGTGAATTTACCGGTGGATTGCAAAGTTTTTCAGTCATGCAGTTTTTGCAAACGCGTGTGGACCAGGCCAAACAGTCACATTCGTTGTTGCGGCGTTGGCGGGGCCGCAGGGCGGGATTGTCACACGGGGGTTTTACCCTCCGCCGCGCGCGTCCGCGTAACTCGCGCCGGGAATTTGGATTCTTTCTCGACATGGTTTTGAAACGGGCGTAAACCATTCGCAACCAGGAAAATTTAGAGGCTTCAAAGGGTCAGGTTGTTTCAGCAGGCTGCGGTTGAAACATGGATTCGCAATTGATCATATTATGAAAAAATCACTCACCGGTTTTTGTTTTCTTGTTTTGGCGGCCTGGTTGTCAGGCTGTGGCACGCCGGGCTTCCCGCGACAATCCTACAACCCAAAAAAACAGATCAAACAATTGGAGGATGTCTTCAACAAGACGGATTTGATCAAAGAATATTACGCTCCCAACGCCACCGAAACTGACAAAAGAAACGCCCGAAATACGATGATTGACCGCCGGCTGGCCCTGATCAATCTGAACTACAACCAGTTTATCGCCCGCTTTTCCGTCACCAAGGAAACCCTCGATTTCGGGACCGAGGTCACGGAACTGGGGTTGAACCTGGCCACGACCGCGGTGGGCGGGGCTGGCACCAAGACCATTCTCGCCGCCGTGGCTTCCGGGGTGACGGGAAGCAAGCTGGCCGTGGACAAGAACTTTTTCTTCGAGAAGACCGTGCCCGTGCTCATCACGAGCATGAACGCCCAGCGCAAGGTGATGTTGCTGCCCATTCTCAATGGAATAAACAAGGATACCGACCAGTATCCGCTCGCCCAGGCCTTGTCTGACTTGGACACCTATTATTTTGCCGGAACCTTTGTGGGCGCGTTGCAGGCAATCCAGGCGGATGCCGGCAACAAAGAAATCGAAGCCATCAAGGATTTGAACAAAGTGCGCCGCACCAGCTTTAAGGAAGATGCCGCCGGGAACCTGCTTCAAAACTATTGGAAGTCTCCCAAATCGGGCACCCTCACCACCAGCAGCAACGCCGTGGTCGGTACCGGCACGCATTTCACCACCGAGTTGGGCACGAATTATCTGATCATCATTGAAGATGACGTGCAGCGCGTCGCCACCATCACCGATGACACCCATCTCATCACCGAGGAAAGTTTTTCGGAAAATCGCAGCGATGCGAGCTATGCGGCCATTGATCCAAGACGCCAGAAAGCCATCGAAGACTGGCTCACTGCCAACCAGATGCCTGATGTTCCGATTCAGACCTTGGCGACCGGAGATTTGTTGTCCGAAGCCAGGAAAAAAGCCGTGAAAGAGTTGAAAATTCAACCACAGCCATAAAGGAATCCCATGCCAACCGGAGTTCATACCCAAACCAAAGTCACGGCAGCCAAATTGAAAACTGTCGTGGCGGGATACAAGGCGCAGGGCGCAAAGGTTAAACCGACATTGCAGGCCGACGGCACCTACACGGTGGTCGCCACTTTTCCTGAAAAACCTGCCGGAACCTGACCACGGTTGAATCGGAACCGCCAGACTTTTCAAGGCTTTTCCAAACCGTCTGGCGAGGGCGCCACATCCGCCAGTACGGCACAGGCGTTCCCGGGGCTAAAACTATTGGTCGGTGCGATTGCTAACTGGCAGCGGGTCTATTAGGACTTCACGCGATTTCGTCGCGCCGCGTGTGGCTGAATGAATCAGTGTTTCCTGGAAGCTGCGGCGGATTCACTCAGGCGCGGCGAAAGGAGCGGTTTTCGGGGGCGGGGGTCGGGCAGAAGTTTCCGCGCGCCGCTGATAACGTAATCCCATTGAAACGCCGGCCCCGGATCGTTCTTGTTGGTTTGAATATGATAATGACCGA
Source organism: Verrucomicrobiota bacterium (assembly GCA_031423695.1). Taxonomy (GTDB): domain Bacteria; phylum Verrucomicrobiota; class Verrucomicrobiia; order Limisphaerales; family CAIQOK01; genus CAIQOK01. Next base: position 1,435 of record JANPGB010000535.1, on the reverse strand, counting down.
GGACGCCGTGATAGCTTGCCAGTTGATCGTCCGGCAGTTTGCGCGGGACGAGCTGGCCGGAGGCGTCGGTGGGATACGCGCACTGGATCTTTGGGAACACTTTGCACAAAGCCGCCGTGAGCCTGATCAGCGCCCGGTACTGCTCCGGCGTGAAATCATACTGGATAAGTTCCTCCCCCTGGATGTTGCCGGGCACCGGTTCGGGCCGCGCGGGGTGACCGACAAATCCTGGCGTGCGAATCCCGCCGTCGCCGTAGCGTTCCGGGAGCGTCAGCGTGGTCACGCCGTTGGCCCCTTTTTTATACCATTCCTCGAAAGGATTTTTTTCACTCAGCCGATAAGCGCCCATGTTGGCAATTTCGATGCCCACCGAACGATCATTTGATATCGTGGCGTGCCAGGCGCGCTCCTTCAAATCAAGCGTCTGATAAATCGTGCCGTCCAGGTCCAGCATGAAATGCACGCTCAGATCGCGACCATCCTGCAGTACTCTGAAACAGGTGCGGCTGGTGCCGGCCACGTCAAAATGGAGGACGAACTGATCCACGACACTCTGGAGCAGCGGCAAATCCCATCCGCCGCCACGGACTTTCTCAATCTGCTCCGGCTTCAGTGGTTTCTTGCGGAGGTTGTAGCGGTTGGGCGTCTTGAGGTTCGGATTGTTTGTGTGCGAAGTTTCCCAGTCTGATGTTTCAAATGGACCAAAACGCCGCTCCACCCGATAGGCATCGTAGCCGCCGGGGTCGAGCCAGAGCACGACTGGCGTGCCGGTGTGAAAGAACTGTCCGGCGGCGACAATCTCATCGCCCCGGCGCGGTGCGGGCGTGCCGGTCCGGGTCGAGGTGCAGCCGCCGGTGAAGGCCAAGACCGCGAGCAAGCCCAACGGCAACTGAACGCTCAAGAAGAACTTTGAGCCGGGCGCGTCGGAACGTGGCGGTGACATCGGCACATCCTTTCACAAACCGATTTCGAGTCAAGCTGGGAGGCCGGCCGGCTCCAGCTCGCGGACTCGTTTCAAACAGTGAAGTTGACCTTTCGCGGATGGTTCTGGCAAAGTCCCGCCACCAAAAACAACCTGATCAACCAAGCGCCTATGTCCAGACCCGTCACGCTTTTCACCGGCCAGTGGGCCGATCTCCCGCTCGCCGAACTGCTGCCGCTCGTCAAAAAGATGGGCTACGACGGCGTGGAGCTCGCCTGCTGGGGCGACCACTTTGAACCGGACCGCGCGCTGGCCGAACCCGACTACTGCAAAAAGAAATGGACGCTGCTTGCCAAGCACAGGCTCAAATGCTTCGCCCTCTCCACGCACCTCGTCGGCCAGGCCGTGTGCGATCTGATTGATGAACGGCACCAGGCGATTCTGCCCGCCGATGTCTGGGGCGACGGCAAACCCGAAGGCGTCCGCCAGCGCGCCGCCGAGAAGGTCAAGGCC
>JANPGB010000534.1:0-6774 GCA_031423695.1 Verrucomicrobiota bacterium | reverse complement strand
AAAAACCGGCGTGCGAAGTTTTTGCTCCGCACGCCGGCGAGCTGCGAGCACGGCAGATTATTGAACCTTCAGCAGGTAAAACTGCTGGTCGGCGGCCGGGTCAACCGGAACCACCAGCGGCGGATTGAGCGCGCCGGTACCGTCAAACGTGCCGGTCGTGACCGTGGTCCAGCTCGCGAGGGGCAGCGCCAGGTTCGTCGAGCTTAACAGGGTGAACGGCCCGTTCGGGGCTCCGCTGTTTGCGTTGAGGGTGACGTTGACGCCATCATTGGAAATGCTGCTGATGGTCGGGCCGGGCAGAACCGCGGTGACGGACACGGTGCCGTTCACTCCCAGGTTGCTCGTGTCCCAGGTGTAGTAGTTCGGAAGCGCAAGCGTGGCGAACGTCCCACCGCTCAGACCGGCACCATCGAACAGGTCGAACGAGTCGCCTGCTTGCAGGCCCGCGCCGATGTTCACGACCCGCAGGGTGCCGCCATAGGTGATGGTGGACAACGAGGACACGAGCTTGTCGGCGTTCGGGCTGCCGGCGCGGTTGATTTCCATCAATACCGTACCGCCCAAGACAACGGCGTTGGTAACTGTGAGCGTGCCGATGGAGGCGCCCGGTGCAACGGTGCCGCCGGCGGTTGTGTCGAGAATACCGCGAACCGTGCCGCTGCCTTGCAGCGTCTGGGCTGAGCCAAGGGAGAGCGTTCCGTCACTCCGGCCGGAGACATCCAGAAACGCCCCGGCAAGAATGTTGATGTTCGTGGTGGAGGAGATGGAGCCATCCGTGACGCCATCGCCCAAGGCGAGCACGCCGTTACTGACGGTGGTTGAACCGTTGTAGGTATTGATGCCGGTGAGGGTGAGTTTGCCAGTGCCGGCTTTGACAATCACCGTCCGCGCCCCGGCGCCACCGGTGCCGGTCCTGATCACGCCAGCGTAGGTCGTGTCGCTGTTCTTTTCGCCGATGACGTAGGTCGTGGCAGCCGAGCCGGAATTGTTGCTGCCGCGCAACTGGGTGGATGCCCCGCCCGCCAGCGCACCGAGACGATAGTTGCCGCCGTCACGATTCATCAACACGCCGGAACCAATGCCCAGATCAAAGGTCGTGTTGGCGGCGTTGATGGAACTGCCGCTGTTGGGGAAGAGGCGGTTGGTGGTGATCGTCTCCCAGTAAACCGTGCCGTTGAAGCTGGACATATCCACAGCCCCAAAAGTAAGCAGCTGCGTGCCGGTACCGTTCACTTTTACGGTTCCATTTCCCGTGAGGGCGTTCACCGTGTCATTGCCACCCACGGTCACGAAGTTGTTATTTCCAATCACATTGAGGGGGACGCTGAGCGTTTGGGCATCACCAGCGAACTGGAACGTGGCCGCAGTCGCGCCGCCGTTCAAGGTGAGGTTGGTTCCCAGACCCACGGTGGGATTGGCGCGAATGATGCCGGCATTGATCACCGTGCCGCCGCCATAACTGTTGCCGCCGGTCAACGTCAGCTGGCCAGGGCCGGTTTTGGTCAGCGTGCCGGCGCCCGTCAAGCCGCCGGAGACCGTCAAGGTGGTGGCACTATTGCTCACGCTCACGGTGCCGCCGCCGTTCAGCAGCGTGGCACCGCGGTCAATCGTCTTGTTGGCTCCGAGATATTCCAACGTTCCGCCGTTGAAGCTGAGGTTGGCCGCGCTGGTGCCGGCGGCGCCGATCGGGCTGGGCGAGCCGCCAATCGCCAGATTGGAGACACTCAACGTGCCTCCGGCGAGGGTCGTGATGCCGGTGTAATCGCTGAGCGCCAAGATCGTCAGCTTGCCGGAGTTGGTCTTGGTCAAACCGCTCGGACCGCTGATATTGCCGCTGCCGGTGAAGGTGTAATCATTGGTCGCGTTGATGGTCACGGCACCCGCCGCCGCGGGCGAGAGAATCCCGGTAAGGCTGACCAGAAAATTCGTTGCGGTGTCGTTGAAGACACCGGTGTCACCACCCAGGAAACGGTCCAGGGCGACACCATTGAGCCAGTTGCTGCTGCCGGCGGTATCCCACAAGTTGGCCGATCCGTCGCCGCGCCACACCAGAGTGGCCGGGCCGCGCGCCGGCGCAACGATCAAATTGATCTCTCCCGATCCCGGAGGGTTGGTCAACGTTCCTGAAGCGCAGGCAAAGTTCGTGATGCCCCCGTTCAGAATGCCGGTGAACTTGATCAATTTGTAAGTGCCCGTGGCGAGGGTGGTCACCGGCGTGACGATGATGTTGTTCGTGCCGTCCACGTTCAAATCGCCGGTGATGCGGACGACGTCATTCGTTTTGAAAGTCGGATCATCCGTCAGATCCATTCTGAAGTTCGCATTCGTCGCTCCCAGGCCGGTGGCAAAAGTCAACGTGCCTTGCGCGCCGCTGCCAGCCGGGCTGATGTTGGAACCCGGACCCGCCGCAAAAGCGCCGGTCACCGTCCCGCCGCCGGCGATGGTCTTGGATGAACCGAGGATCATTCCGCCCACCTGGGAGACATCGAACACCGTGTTGCTGGCCACGGTAATCGGGCTGCTGGCCCCAATCGAGCCGATTGAGCCGGACACGTCAATGGCCAAGGCCAGCGTTCCCGCGCTGATGGTGGTCGCACCAGTATAGGTGTTGGTGGCGGTGAGCGTCATCGTGCCGGGGCCGGTTTTGTTCAAAGCACCGGTGCCGCGCAACAGTCCTGAGCTGTAAATATTGCGGGCCACGCCGGTGGCATCCTGCGCATCGAACGAACCGCCGTTCAAAGTAATTGGCGCGGCATTGGTCCAGTCGGCGGTGGAACCAAACTTGCCGCCCGTGTTGAGAGAAACGTTGTTGGTAATGGCCAAAGATCCGTTGCCGTTGAGCAACCCATTGGTGGCGATGCCTCCGCCACCGATATACATGGTGGCTGCATTCGTAAAATAGATCGTGCCAGCACCGGTGGTCGCCCCCAATAGGATTCCGGGAACAAGGTTGGTTCCGCCAAGCACAGAATAAACCGTATCTCCGGTGGTGCCGGTCGGATTGAGGAGAACCAGATTGGGCTCGCTTTCGACGAACAACCCCCCGGTTTGGAGGAAGCGCGCCGGACGGGTTACAGTTCCGTTCCTGATGGTGAAGGCACCGGTATTCGTAAAGATTCCGTTCGCCAACAAGATGACGCCGTGGGCGTTGTTTCCCAAAAGAATGCTGGTCGTGGTGACGACCCCGTTGCTGATGACCAACCCATCCGTGCCGAGCGTCGGCGGGGCGCTATTAGCACCCGGACTCCGTGCCGCCGAATAGGCACCCAGGTTGTTGGTGCCGCCAAGGATGACGAAGCGCGAGCTGGTGGCGATGCTCTGGTTGTTTGGATTCAACGACACGCCGCCGGCCGTGAAGTTTCCCCCAATGTTGGTGACAATTCCAAAGGCGGTGCCGACCACAGAGGCGCCGAAGCTCAACGTTCCGCCGAGGGTCACCGAACTACCCACCGCCATTGAGATGACTCCACTGGAAAAAAGCCCGCCCCCCCCGGAAGCGTTCACCACGCCGCCGTTGTTCACAAAGAGCCTGGAAGCACTGTTGCTCACGGTGAGGGAAGCACAGTTGAACCCGCTGGCGTTGAGGTTCAAAATTCCACCCAGGGAGAAAACCCCGAAGCTGGTCGCCGCCATGGGCACGTTGTAATTCACATTGGTGGCCGCGCCAATGAACGCATTGGTGGTGGAGTCGAGCGGCGGCGCGCCGGTGCTCCAGTTGGCGGCCGTGTTCCATTCGCCGCCACTGGCGGGACCAGTCCACGTGGCGGTAGTTTGGGCGAAGCCGGTGATTTGAAGCAGCAGGGACGTTGCGAGCAACGCCGTGAATTTCATCAGTGGAGGGAGGGTTTTGTTCATGTAATTGAGGGGTTGGGCTGGGTTTGCTACGGGAAAAGTGGGGGGGGGGCGTTCCTTTTTTTCAGGGGTCGGTCAACGGCATTCAGATGTTCTAGTGGTCATAAATCGTTTCAAACAGATTTCATTCCCAAGCACCGGGTTGAAATCGCTTTTGAAAATTTCTGGCTGAAACCTAGACTAGCCTGAGTGGCTAAAATGTCAGGCTGTTTCCAACCAGACTATTGCCAACAGGGTTACGCTTTCTGCCAGAAGCGGTCCAACGAGGGGAACTTTCCCGCAACCCCAGCCCGTTTATTCCAACACCGTCTTCGCCAGGTCGCAGATGCCCTTGATGTCGTACTGGGTGTTAAAGTCCCCAGGATTGGCATTATACAACGCCTTGACGGCGGCAGTGACTTTTCGGAACTCGATGCTGTTGTCGCTATACAACACGTTCCACCCCTTGCTCCGGCTGTGGGCGAAATTGATGCCGTTGATGTCCACGTCGCCGCTGGGCAGCCAAGAGGAGCTGTCGATGAAATCCATGCCGAACATCTTCCGCTTCACCACGTCCCTTGATTTTTGGTACAAACGCGTATGGGCCGCATTTCCGCCGACCGCCGGGTTCACGACCCAAGGGTTGTACATGTAGCTGCCGCGGACATTGCCAGCCGTGTCGGAGGTGAAGAGCGGTTCATAATCCTGCGAGCCAAGCGGAGATTTCTTGGAGACGAGACTGGGGCAATAATTTATTTTTCCACCGCCGGAGAGTTTTTGCGGATAAAGCTCGCCCAGGCTCTGAAACGCTGAGCCGGCGGGCTGGGTCCAACTTTGTGCCACCTTGGTTGAAGGGGTTCCGAACCAGAGCCAACGCGTGTAATAACCGCCGTTGATGACGTTCACCGGATTGCCCCCCGCCTGGGTGTCGGGGAATCTGTCGTCGTAATCCGCCGCATACAGCACGCAGCCAAGGCCCCATTGCTTCATGTTGTTGACGCACTCAATCCGTTTGGCTTTTTCCTTGGCCGACGCCAGGGCCGGCAGCAGCATGGCCGCCAGGATGGCGATGATCGCGATCACCACCAGCAGTTCGATCAGGGTGAAGCCTGGCGCGGAAGCGCCCCGCGTTTTCTGGTTCATGGAAGAGCTCATTTTATTTTATGGTTTCAAAAGCCTGCAATCATTCAGACAGCGCACCCAAGCATGCCCCGCTTTCATTCGCGGTATTCTGGGGTGCGTCAGTCAAATCATTCTACCTGAGTTGGAGGTTTTAGGTATCGCCAGTTCTGGTGACGGTTTGATGGCGGCACCGGGATGACCCGGCCATTCCCGGGTGCCGCAGTTCACACAATAAAAAAGCGGGGCGCAATTGAAAACTGCGCCCCGCCATAAACTCACCCGCCCGCGAACCGCCGAGCGGTCCGGGGGCTGCCTAATCAAGGATAAACCATGCGATAGAACACGGTGCCATTGGCCGGATTCACCGTGAAGTTCATCGTGTTCACGGAGGTTGAACCCGCCACGTCCACCCAGTTGCTCCGGAGGCCAACGTCGAGCGTATTGGTCTGGGCCTGCAAGCGCCAGCCGATGTGATCCGTGGGCCAAGTCAGCGTCAATGTGTTGCCCGAAACCGAGGACGTGATGTTCGTGGGGGTGGTGTTCACGGCAGATGCGCCCGCGAGCACTTTGATGGTGCCCGCCGGCGAGCTGCCCGCCGTGACCAGGTTGGTTTGATAAACATACGTGATCGTGGCCGCCGCATTTTGTGCCGGCAGGCTGAGGGCGAAGGCACCCGTGACACCCTTGTTGAAGAGGGTGAAGACGTCCCCGGTCACGAGGTCGGCGCCGGTGTTGCTGACGACGAGGCTGGCCCCGTTGAGGTTAATCGCGCCGCCCGCCGTGATCCGATCGCTGTTCTGCGCGTTGGTGTTGTTCAACTCCATGCTGATGGCTCCCGCGGAGGTGAACGCCCCGGACACCGCCAGCGTGCCGATGTCCATCGTGAGCGTGGAGCCCGCGTCCTGGACAACCGAGCCCAGCACTGAACCGGCGAGGCCACTGACAGCAAAGGTGCGAAGAGTTTGACCAGCATACAGCTCAAACACGCCGTTGGTGACGAGCACCTGGTTGGTCAAGGTAAACGTATCATCAAGCTGGTTGCTGATGTAACCCATCTTGGTCGCATCCAAAACAGCGGTCGAGCCGGCCAACGTGATGATGGGCGAGTTGGTCAGTGAGTTCGGAACGACCAGCGCCAAGGTGCCATTGCTGACAGTGGTGTTCCCGAGATAGGCGATCGTCGGCGCGTAGAGATAGTTGGTGTAGGTGGCGCTGTCGGTATTGGTGGTGATGACCATACCGTTCAAGGTCAGGCTGCCCGCACCAATTTTGACAATGTTGTTGGAGCCATTGATCACGCCGGAGAACGTGGTGCTCAAACCTTTACCACCGATGGTGTAGGTAGCCGGGAACGACACGCTCGGATTACCGATGCCAGCGGTCGGCATGCCGCCCTGAAGTGCTCCAAGATGGATGTTGTTGGCATCACGGCTGAACATTCCGCCACCCTGAGGACTGAAATCAAACGTGGTATTGTCGCCGCCGCCGTTGGCATTGAACCAGCGGGCGCTGGTATTGGAGATGATGACCGTGCCAAAGAAATTGGCAAAGGTTGACACGCCGCCAATGGAGCAAGACTGCGTCAGGATATTTGTCGCCGTCGCACTTCCGACAAATTGACTGTTGAGCGCATTGGCTTGATTGCCGCCACCGCGGAGGGTCACCGTGGCATTGTCCACCGTGGTGATCGTGTTGGGGATGAAGGAGGCCGGGTTGTTGGCGTTGTTCAGCCCCACCGTCGCGCCGTTGCTGGCAATGATGCCGCCGGAGCCGGCCGAGCCGACGTTCCCAAGGAGGAAACCCGCGCCCGCCGCCACGATG
>JANPGB010000533.1:0-10666 GCA_031423695.1 Verrucomicrobiota bacterium | reverse complement strand
ATCCGTTGTCGATGAAGACAAAAGTATTCACCGGTCCGGGCCGAATAAATCCGGACATCTTCTGATACTGAAAGCATGGGTAACCTTCACCCCAAGGGTCATACTTACCGATGTGATTGTTCATGGAATAAGTCCGGCAGCTGCTGCTCCCGATCCGAAGTTCCGCGGTCTTGTCAAAACCCGAAACCCAAGCGGTGGGAAGCGCGGTGACTCTGCCTTGACACCACCTACCTGCATGGAGCTGAAATGCGACGGACGCGGCGAACTCACATCACCCGTCAAACTCGGTCAGGCTTGGCCATTCCTCGTCCGCAAAGTTGAATATCCCTGACAAAATCGCGCTTTTCTCTTGGCTCGCACATCCTCAACCACTTTAATGTGCCTGTAAACATTGAACAACAACACAAAACGAACAAAACGATATTATGGCAAAAGCTCTGACCAAATCCCAAATCGCCTCTGAAATCGCAGACAAGAACAGCATCACCAAAAAGCAAGCTGTTGAAATTCTCGAGTCAATTGTTCAACTAGCCTACAAACACGCCAAGGATTCATTCACGATTCCAGGTCTCGGCAAACTCGTTCTGGTCAATCGCAAAGCTCGCATCGGACGTAATCCTGCTACGGGTGAAACGATCCAGATCAAGGCCAAGAAAGTCGTGAAGTTTCGCGTCGCCAAAGCTGCCAAAGACGCAATCCTCGGAGTGAAGAAATAATTTTAGATTTCTCCCAAAGGCACTCCGTTAATTCAGGGTGCCTTTTTTATTTAAACCCACCCCTGCATCCACCTCGTCGCATCAGTCAGCTCCACCCACCTCATCGTAAATGTGCGCCGAGTCAACACCGCCTCCATCACCACCAACTCGATCAGGTGCTTTGGTTTTTCCGGATCAATCACCTTCGTTACCAGAAAATGCTTCTCCTTTTCTTGAGGATTCACCGCCGTCCACTTGCTCAACCTGAGTTTCTTGGGATTGATTTGGTTGCGGGTTGGAGAGGGCATGACGGATTTCGCTATGATGATTTTGGCGGCATCACTGCAAACCACTTTTCCGCATCAGCTTTTGTCGCCAGTCCTTTGTAATGCTGGTGGATCATCGCGGGCGAGTTCCCTGCTTGTTGTGCGGTCAGGTTTTCGTTGGCGTGAAGGGCGTAATGGTAGGTGCAGAAGGCGTGGCGAAGCCCGTTACGACGAATTGAAATCTTTAATTCGTCGCGCAAACCACCAAACAGTTCTTGGAAATAGTTCACACCGCTGGGGAAAACTTTGCCTGATTTTTTTCGATAAGGTTTTAACCACTCTGCTAGAGCGGGGCAAATCACTACCAAACGGCGTTGCCGTGTCTTGGCTTTACTTGCGGTGACCTCAATGTGTCCCTCCACCTCCATACCTCTGCCCAATCCAACCGCATGACTTCCTCACCTCGCAGGCCAGCCAAACCGCAGATTGCGATTGCTCCCCTCAAATCTGATTCTGAGTTGTTTAGGAATTTCTGGAACTCATCTGGTCGGTAGTAATCAGTCTCGGCCGATTCAACCAATTCGCGAACCATGCCATCAGCTTCAAGCAAACGGTGACTTGCCGACAGATAATCCAGCCGGGTCGCCCATGCTAAAAACATCTTCACGGTGGCACGTCGGTCATTCCTACTCTTTGGGGAAACGACACTGTGCTTTTGAATGTATATGTTGAGGTGGTCTTTGGTCAGATCGCAAAGCGACGTTCCATCGAATGTGGCGGCAAAATCCCTCAACCATGTCTTAATGTTGCTGGCATACGTCGGCGAGAGTTGGGCTCGCTTTCCCTCCTTTGCTTCGCTGAGATGCTTCCGGACTTCGATGAAATCTTCGACTGCTTTCGATACGCTTATTGGCTTCACCACAGCCTCGGTTTGCATGAATTTCTCAACGGCTTCCCGAATTTTCCGACTGCCAAGTTTTTTGGACGCCTCGATGAATTCCAATATCGCAGTCGAAAGGGTGATGCGGTGACCTTCCGGGCGAAATGCATCCAGCATCTGCAAAGCAGTAATGGCATCTCGAGCTTGTGCAGCGCTCAAAGCAACAATTGGATGAGCCTCAGCCAGCTTTTTTGCCTTTTCTTCGGCCTCATCCAATGCCTCACTATATTTGGCAAAATTTTTCATCTGCCGTTTGCCATCGGCCCGATAGGCGATTCTGTAAAAGGGATAATTTTTCGTCTTGCCGTAGATTGTGACCTCGGCTTTGCGGTGTCGGATGATCTTTGGGAACCGCATTTTGTGCGTAGTTGATTCCTGCGAAATCTGTGCGGAATTTGTGCGGGAGTCAAGGAAATCACTACTTTTCTTGGGAAAAGTGGTGCACCCAATAGGAGTTGAACCTATAACCTGCTGATCCGTAGTCAGCCGCTCTATCCAATTGAGCTATGGGTGCTCCCGGGCCGCAAAAAATACGCGGCCCATGCCCTTCAAGCAAGCGATTATTTGCCGCTTACTCGTCGCTCTGCAATTTTGCCAGCACGTTGAAATCCTCCAGCGTGGTGGTGTCGCCCTTGATTTCAATGCCCGACGCGATCTGCTTGAGCAGGCGGCGGATGATTTTTCCCGAGCGGGTTTTCGGCAGGGCTTCGGCGAACCGAATGTCGTCCGGCTTGGCCACCGGGCCGATTTCTTTGGCGACGTGCTGGCGGAGTTCTTCGCGCAGTTCAGGGGTGGCTTTCACGCCGGTTTTCAATGTCACGAAAGCAACCAGCGCCTGGCCCTTCAATTCATCCGGGCGCCCCACCACGGCGGCCTCGGCCACTTTCTGATTGCTCACCAGCGCGCCTTCGACTTCCGCCGTGCCGATGCGATGGCCCGCCACGTTCAGCACGTCATCAATACGGCCCACGATCCAGAAATATCCGTCCTTGTCCTGACGACAGCCGTCGCCGGTGAAATAGCTGCCTTTGACTTCGGTCCAATAAACTTCTTTGTATCGCTCCGGGTCGCCCCACAATCCGCGCAACATCGAAGGCCAGGGTTTGCGCACGACGAGTTTGCCGCTGGTGTTTTTCGGAACCGGCTGGCCCTGGTCATCCACGACCTCGGGCAGGATGCCGAAAAAGGGCAGCGTGGCGGTGCCGGGTTTCGTCGGCGTCGCGCCCGGCAGCGGTGTGATCATGATGCCGCCGGTTTCGGTCTGCCACCAGGTGTCCACGATGGGACAGCGTTTGCCGCCGATGTGTTCGTGATACCACATCCACGCTTCGGGATTGATCGGCTCGCCCACGGAACCGAGCAGGCGCAGCGAGGTCAGATTATGTTTGTTCGGCCACTCCACGCCCCATTTCATGAACGCCCGGATCGCCGTCGGCGCGGTGTAAAGAATCGTCACGCCGTATTTCGCGATGATGCGCCAGAAACGGTCGGGTTCGGGAAAATTCGGCGCGCCTTCATACATCAGGCTCGTCGCACCGTTCGCGAGGGGGCCGTAGACCACGTAGCTGTGGCCCGTCACCCAGCCGATGTCGGCCGTGCACCAATAAACATCCTCGTCGCGCAGATCGAAGACGTATTTGCTCGTCATCTTCGCGCCCAGCAGATAGCCGCCGGTGGTGTGGAGGATGCCCTTGGGTTTTCCCGTCGAGCCGCTGGTGTAGAGAATGAAGAGCGGCGCTTCGCTGTCCATTTTCGCCGCCGGACAATTCGCGTCCACGTATTCCAGCTCGCGATGCCACCAGACGTCGCGGCCTTCCTCGATATGAATGTCGTTGCCGGCGCGGCGCAGGACGATGACCTTCTCAATCGTCTTGGTCAGGGAATTTCCGCTGGCGTCCTTGATCGCAAGCGAGTCGTCCACGTTTTTCTTCAACGGCACCACCGCGCCGCGACGGAACCCGCCGTCGGCCGTGATGATCATCTTGGCCCGCGAATCAAACACGCGATCCGCCACGCTCTGCGCGCTGAACCCGCCGAACACGATGGAGTGCACCGCGCCGATGCGCGTGCAGGCCAGCATCGCGATGGCGGCCTCGGGCACCATCGGCAGATAGATCAGGATGCGGTCGCCCTTCTTGATGCCGTTTCGTTTCAGCACGTTGGCGAACAGGCAGACTTCGTGGTGAAGCTGCTGGTACGTCAGTGTGCGCTCCTCGCCGGGCTTGCCATGTCCGGCGGGTTCGCCTTCCCAGATGATCGCGGCCTTGTTGGCGTGCGGCGTGCCGAGCCATTTGTCGAGGCAGTTGTAGCTGACGTTGAGCTGGCCGCCGACGAACCATTTGGCGAATGGCTCTTTCCATTGGAGCACTTTCTTCCACGGCTTGAACCAGACGAGTTCATTCTTGGCCTCGCGTGCCCAGAATTTTTCCGGCGACTTGATGGACTCGTTGTAGAGCTTGCGGTAATGCGCGAGCGATTTGATGTGCGCGCGCTGGGAAAATTCCTTGGCCGGCTTGAAGACGCGTTCCTCAGAAAGCATCGAGTTTTGCGCGTTCGGTTTGTTCTTGGGTGGCATAATGTGCGGAGATTCTAAAAAGGAACGGCCCGGCGTCAATGGTTGAATGTTCTGAGGATGCCTGCGCGGGTGTGATTCAACCTCATAACCCCCAAAATTGCGGCCCGAGCGGAGCCGTAGCGCAGACTTTCGCCCCTGCGGGTGCGGGCGACTCTCCAGTCGCCAGCTGCGCGGCCCACGGGACAGGAATGTCCAGAGAACCCGCAGACCAGAATGTCTGCGCTACCTCCAGTTGCCGCTGACTCCCGATTTCAGCTTCGGAGTTCGGTTTAAAAGCTGGTGAGGCCGTTGAACTCCTGCTCGTCGTCGTTCTGGTCCCCGAAACCGATCCCGCCAGAACCGGGAGGTAGGGACGCCTTGCACCGCGTCCCTACCAGTCCCAAATTCACGCCGCCAGAGGGTGCCTGAACTTCACGGCGCGAGCGGGCGCACGGCGCGAGCGCGATAAAAGCGGCCGGGCGCGTTGGTGTCCGCGAAGCCACGCGTGGTAGTCGCACCATCCGGAGTGATCCTGCCCAGACTGCTGTCCGCCCACGCGGGCACGCCGCCAAGGTTCAGGGTTTTTTCCAGGAAATAAAACCGCGTCGGCTCGCTCGTCCAGATGAGATTGGCCGTGGTGCCGCCGGCGGCAAAGGCTTGCGCGGTGATGCGCAGGTAGCTCGTGGCATCCGTGGGATTGGTGTCAGCGAGATATTCCTGCAAGTCCGTCGCCGGATCGCCATCCGAGTTGCTGCTGGCGCTGGCGGTGAGGAGGTTGCCGAACTTTTGCCGTTCCCAGGCGTCGGCAATGCCATCGCCGTCGGTGTCCGCCCCGGCGAAGAACGTATCGGTCTGCACGAACGCGAAGGCGTTGCTCAAGGAAATCCAGCCGCAGTTGGCGCTGTAGGCGTAGCCGGTGAACTTGCCGGTTTTCAAATCCACCTTAGCCGCGCCGGTGTTTTCAAAGTTGATCCAGCCGATATTCGCACCGTAGGCGTAGCCCCGCAGATTGCCGAGGCCGTCGTGGTTCACGCCGAAATCGGACGCGCCCAGATTCAGATAACGGATGCCGTTGGTGGGCGAGCCGCCGCCGAGATTGATCCAGCCAACATTCGCGGCGTAGATGTAGCCGGAGCAGACGTAATCGCCGATGACCGCGCCGCTGGCAGTGTCGCCGCGCCAATCCATCCAGCCGAGGTTTGCGCCGTAGGAAAATTTGTTGGCGGAGTTGATGGTGGTGGCGGCGTGAAGAGTTGAGAGTTGGAAGTGGAGTGCGGGGAAAATCCCAAGCACGAGCGCCAGTTTGAGGATTGTTGGTTTCATAGTCTTACATGTTAGTTGGAAATATTGGCCCACGGACTGGTGGCGGTGGCGGCTGTGCCAATCGGCCCGCTATCGTTGCCGCCGACAATGCTGTAGTTGCCGCTGGAGCTTTCGCTTGCGGTGTTGCGGTGAATGGTATTGCCCGTCCCGGTGACACGAATGGCAATCGTGTTGAAAGCCAGTTTGTTGTTATCAATCTGATTTCGTGAACTCGCGGCGAAAATGCCTGCGACGAAATTAAGCTGCACGGAATTATCTGAAACCAGACAATGGTCATTTACCCAAATGCCGTAATAGATATTGTCGGTCGCGGTGCAGTCGCTGATGCGATTGCGAGTGCCCGCCTGAATCCCCGCTGAAAGAGCGGCTGGGATAGGCCCATTCGCCGTCGCGGTGCAGCCTTGAATGGCGCAATCCGTGCCCGTGACAATTCCCGATCCGGCATTCCAACCCGCCACACAGTCTTTGATCATGCACTGATTGCCGGTAAAAATGCCGGAGGAGGTGTTGGATGTCGTCACCGAGCTTTGCAGCAGGCAGTTGTCAATGAGCCGGAATCCAAATCCTACATTCAACCGGGAAGTGCAACCTTGCACCGATGATCCCGAATTCACCCGAATACCCTGCGAGCCATTTCCCGACGCGATGCAATCGCGCACGACACTGCCCATGCCGACGGAAATGCCGTGTCCCCCATTGCTGGAAACGCGCAAACGTTCGACCTGGCAATTGCTGGTGTCGAGAAATAAAGCAATTCCATCACCGCTCCAATCGCGCACCACGCCGTTGCGGATGGTAATATTGCGTGGCGTGCCGCTCCCGATGATGCCCGAGCCCGTTCCGCCGGCAAGTTCGAATCCCATCAAGTCCAGCGTCACGCCGCTGGCCGCGATGGTAATGCCGCCGCTGGCGTCCCCGGTGAGATTGCTGACGAGGTAATAGCTTCCCGGCTGATCTATGGTAAATGGCAGCGACGAGATCGGCGTGCGCGGCTCGATCTGGTCGAGCGACTTCATCATCGGCTCGGGCGCGCCAGGCGGAGTCAGACTGCCCTGGGCGGGCGCAGAAACGCAGATGGAGGATAGCAGATGGAAGGCGGCGAGGAGTTTGAATTTTGTTTTCATAGTTCGTTTGCTTTCGTGAAGCGTAAATCGCAAATCACAAATCATAAAATTCTGAAAGCTTGGGCGATTAATCCGTGAAGTTCGCCCATGGATTCGCCCCGGCCGCGATGGCACCCGTGGCGGAGATTACCGGGCCGGACTGGCAAGGTGAATCGAGATTGAAGTTCGTGGTATAGCTGCGGACCTGATTGCGAATGACGAGAGCACTGGCGGTGTTTAATCCGTTTTCAACGGTGATGCCGGTGTCGCCTGGACCAGTGACGTTGTTCCCATCAATGATGTTCTTCGTGCCGATGGCCAGAATGCCGGTGTCCGCGGGGCCAATTGTGCAAGCCGTGACAGTATGATTTCCTCCAACCGATATGCCGACTTCAGTGCTGGTGAGAACTGTGACGTTTTCAGTGCGGCCCGACTGACTGGTGGTGGCGCCGTAGCGATTCCCGGAACCGGAGTGAGTCAACGTGTTGACATTGGAATCACGCACAAGGTGGTAACTCCCCAGACCCACTACGTTTCCGGTTCCCGCGCCGTTGAGGAGGTGAACCCGGCAACCAATGATTACATCAGCCAGGATTCCAGAGAGATTGCCAGAACCTCCCGCCATCGAGGCGAGCCCGACACTACACTGCGTCACCTCATCCGCATCAATGCCGGTTGTACTTCCAGTGCTGCCACCGCTGACTGAGGACACATTGCAACCGGAGACAATGCCGCTGGAGTTGATGCCAACGGCTCCCGCCAAAGAACTACTGCTACCCACCGAAGAGACGTTGCAATTTGCGACCGTGCTGGCGTTGATTCCGGTCGGACTGTTGCTGCTGCCGGATCCACCAATGCTGGAGACGGAGCAGCCCTCGGCGACCGCGGCGCTGATTCCCGTGGCGTCGCCACCGCTGCTGCTGCTGCTGCCGATGCTCGATGCGCGGCAATTGGCGACGGGGCCGATGGCGGAAATGCCCGTGCAATTACCATTACCACTGGCATTCACGCTGGTGACCGTGCATGTCCCGACCGTCGTTCCCGAGATGCCAGTCGCGGAGCCACTGACGGTGGTTACCGTGCTTACATTACAGCCGAGAACCGTGGTGGCGGAAATTCCAACAGCACTGCCGCTGCCGGTGGAAGTCACTGAATTGACCGCGCAACCCTTGACCGCCAGCGCGGAAATGCCCTGGGGGCTGCCACCGACAGTCCCGACAAGCACACTCACTTCGCAGTCCGTCACATTTTGCGCCTGTATACCGAAGAAGCCGGCGGAACTGGAGCAATCCGTAACCGCGCATTGCTCCACCGTGCCACGACTGCTGGAGATCACGATGCCACTGCCGCCGGTGATGTCGCTGACCGAGCAACCACGGATCAATACAGCGGTACTCGCCGAGGATAATGTGATGCCGGAGCCGGCACTGATCGTCGCCACCGAGATGCGCTCAATGCGCACGTCTTTCTGAGTGGACGCCGCGCTGATGCCAGCGGTGTCAAAACCACGAATGCTGCCATTCTCAATGACGAGTTGATTTCGACCGCCACGAATTTCAATGCCCCGCGTCGCTCCGGCAACGCCAGTGAGCACATACCCGCCGAGGTCGAGATGCACGTTGTCGGCGTTGATGGCAATGACCGCTTTCGCAACCACGCCGGTGAGGTTGCCGGTGAGATAATACGAGCCGGGCTGGGTGATGATGAACTGCGCCGTCGCATCATTATTGGTCAGAGTTTGAACCGCAATGCGCGGCTCAATCTGCGCCAACGTTTTCATCGTCGGCGCAGGCGCGCCGGACGGGGTGAGGCTGCCTTAAGCGACGCACGTTGACAATTGAGCGTTGAGCGTTGAGAGGATCAGAACTATTCCACATTGGATGCGGCGTTTGGAGTTCATGGTCATTTTTAGTTTTTGGTCGGGAGTTAGTAAAAAAAGTTTTCCCACGGGTCGGTGCTGGTAAAGAAATTGCCGGGAGGATCTATCGCGTTCGCGACATAATTTCCCCCGGCCCCGCCGATAGACCCATGAGCGACGTTGCGCGTGACGAGGTTGTTTGTGCCGCTGACAGAAATGGAATTGTAACATTGATTGGCATCAATGCGGTTATGTGAACCGGTTGCAGAGATACCGCCGACGTTATTGCCGGAACAACTGTTCCTTTCGACAAAACAATCGCTGCCGACAACGATGCCCCTGCCGCTGTTGTTGCGTGAAGTACAGCCGCCGACCGAGGAGCCTGAGACAACCGAAATTCCATTCGTGCCATTTTGATAGGCGATGCATTGCATGACAGCGCTGCCGCTCGCCGCTTCAATGCCAATCCCCGAGTTGAAATAAGCCGTGCAATTATTAATCGCGCACGAGTTTCCCCCATTGATTCCATAACCGCCATTGCTGTAAGTCGAGCAACCACTGGCGCTGCTGCCGCTGCCGACGAGAATTCCATCGCCTCCATTCTGGTAGGCTGTGCATTGATTGATTGTGCCGCCAGTGCCGACGTCTATTCCAACACCGACGTTGGAGTACACGGAGCAATTGTTAATACTCGTTGCGCTGCTTCCATTAATGCTGTAGCCCCCGTTGTCGCTGCTCGTGCACCCGCTGATAACACTGGCCGCTCCGACTACTATGCCGTCGGTTCCGTTTAGATTTATGGAACAATCGGTGATTCGACAGCCGGTAGAGGTTCGAATGCCGGCTTGGGCGTTGGTGCGGGCGGTGCAATCCTTTATGAGAGAATTAGGACCGGCATAGAGGCCGTTGCCGCCATTGTGGGAAACAGCCAAATCGTGAAAGCGGCAACTGGTCGCGTTCAGCGCGCTGATGCCGTCGGCGCCCCAGTTCTGAAGCGAGCCGTTGGAGATTGCCAAGTTCGTCCGAACGCTCGACACATTGATGCCGCTTAACGAACCTCCAACGCCGATGAGAGTGAAACCATTCAGATCAATTGTTACGCCGCCCGCAGAGATCGAAATGCCATGCTGACTGGTAACGCCGGTAAGATTGCTGACCAGATAGTAGGAGCCAGAATTGGTGATGGAAAATGGCAGCGAGGAAATCGCCGTGCGAGGCTCGATTTGCGCCAACGACTTCATCGTCGGCGCGGGCGCGCCGGGCGGCGTGAGGATGCCCTGGGCGAGAACGCCATGCGACGCGGTGAAGCTCGTGAGCGCGAGCATGACGAGGCGAATGATGGTTTCAGTGTTCATACGATTCATTGGGAGGGTGATGCGCGTTTGGGGTCAGTAGGAAAAATTCGCATTGGGATCGGTTGACCCGGGCGCGGTCCCGCCGCTGTTGCCGCTCACGGCTCCGGCCGTCGTGGCGCTGACTATCAGGATGACGTTGCCAGCGACCACTTCCCAGTTACTGGTGTTACCCGAACAGGTATTCTTGATGATGATGTTTCCGGCTACGTCCACGTCGATGCCGCGGTCAGCGCCGATGCAGTTGTTGCCCTCGATGCGGTTGTCGGCGCTGGTGGCGTGGATGCCCGCGCCGTCGCCCGCGCCATTTCCGTTGAGGCTGCAGTCATTGTTGAGGACCAGGCACGAGCTGAAGACGTTGATGCCGTCGCCCACATTGCTGCGGACGGTGCATCGGCTGATGGTGCACCCAGAGCCGGTCGTGATACCGTGGCTGCCGTTGACGACATTCTGAGCGGCGACGATATCCGCGACATTGGTAGCGCTGGTGGCTGCATCCAGGAGGTTGATGCCCGAGCCGCCCCAGGATCGGACGGAACCGTTGCGCACGCTGACGTTGATCGCGTTGAGCAGTG
>JANPGB010000532.1:0-1708 GCA_031423695.1 Verrucomicrobiota bacterium | reverse complement strand
AAAATTTGACCGGCAAAGACTGTCAGATCGCGCTCGACGAGGCCGGCATCACGGTGAACAAGAACACGATTCCCTTCGAGACCCGCTCGCCGTTCCAGGCCAGCGGCATCCGCCTCGGCACGCCCGCCAGCACCACGCGCGGCATGAAAGAGGCCGAAATGGCCGCGATTGCCGATATGATCAGCGAGGCGTTGATGGACATCAAGAATGTTGACACGCTCGCCAAAGTGCGTCAACGTGTGCGAGAACTCACTGCGAGATTTCCGTTGCCTTACTAAAAAACAAATCCCGAGCTTTCGCAGCGCGCTTTCGGTTGGTCGTCATTCCAATTAGTTTGAACCATTCGCGTCCTTGACCGTCCAATCAAGCGATTGAGCCGGCGACGGCCTGATAGATTTTACCAGCACGATTTAATTTAATTTTAACCATTTGATTTTATGCCTCCGAAAGTCAGCAATAAAAAACCGGCCCAGCCGAGAGCCAAGAAGCCGCGTGCCGCCGCACCACCAGCCACGCCCGTCGAGGAAGCCGCGTTCATGGAATCCGTGCCGACGGCGGCGGTCGAAGATTTGCAGGATCAAACCTGCCAGCCGCCCACAACCCCCATTGAGACCAGCGGACTGGAAAAATCTGAACTCCAGGACGTGGGCGACAAGGATCGCATCGCCACTTCGCTGAACATCGCCAAGCTCCAAGCGATGACCATGACCGAGTTGAACAACATGGCCAAGGAATTGGGCGTGGAAAACTTCGGCACCATGCGCAAGCACGAGGTCATCTTCCACATTCTCCAGAAAAATGCCGAACGCGCCGGTGTGCTGTTCTCCGAAGGCGTCCTGGAAGTGTTGCCGGAAGGCTTCGGCTTTCTGCGCTCGCAAAGTTTCAATTACCTCCCCTGCCCCGAGGACATTTACGTTTCGCCGTCGCAGATCCGCCGATTTGATTTGCAGACCGGCAACCTGATCGCCGGCCAGATTCGCCCGCCCAAGGAAAAGGAACGCTTCTTCGCGCTGCTCAAGGTCGAGGGCGTGGACGGCGAAGACCCGGACAAGGCGAAGGACAAAACCCATTTTGACAACCTCACGCCACTGTTCCCGAACAAGCGCTACCTGCTCGAAACCGCCGCCGACGAACTGTCCACCCGCGTGCTCGACCTCGTCTGCCCCATCGGCAAAGGCTCGCGCGGCCTCATCGTTGCGCCGCCGCGCACGGGCAAAACCGTGTTGATGCAGAAGCTCGACAACGCGATTCTGAAAAACAATCCCGAGGCTTACGTCTTCATCCTGCTCATTGACGAACGCCCGGAAGAAGTCACCGACATGGAACGGAGCTGCAAACCGGCCGAGGTGATTTCCTCCACGTTCGACGAACCGCCGGAACGTCACGTGCAGGTCGCCGAAATGGTGATCGAAAAAGCCAAGCGCATGATCGAGCACAAACGCGACGTCGTGATTCTGCTCGACTCCATCACGCGTCTCGCGCGCGCCTACAACACCGTGCAACCGCACTCCGGCAAGATTCTCTCCGGCGGCGTGGATGCCAACGCGTTGCATAAGCCCAAGCGTTTCTTCGGCGCGGCGCGCAACATCGAGGAAGGCGGCTCGCTTTCCATCATCGCGACGGCGCTCGTGGACACCGGATCGCGCATGGACGAAGTCATCTTTGAAGAGTTCAAGGGCACCGGCAACATGGAAGTCCATCTCGACCG
>JANPGB010000531.1:0-4123 GCA_031423695.1 Verrucomicrobiota bacterium | reverse complement strand
ACCAGCCGCTCGCGCCGTTCGTCATCCTGCCAGATCCATTGCTTGAACCGCTCCTTCAACTTTTCCTGCTTGTCGCGGGCGGCTTCCGTGGCCGAACCATTGATGACGTCGCGTTTTTTTTCAGCGTCGTAATCATAGACGGTAGGGATGCGCAGGTTGAGGGCATCTTCAATCAGCTCCAGCGCACTGCGGCGGTCGGTGCCGCATTCGGTGGTGTTGGCGACGCTGAACCGGACGCCGTAACCGCCGCGCACCACCCACGGTCCAAGTTGCGGCGCGTGACTGACGGAGATGCCTTCCTCGTTGAGCACCTGGGTGGCAAACGACTGAATATCCTCCGCCGGAATCCAGGTGCTGCCCAGCCGTGCGTCAATCTCCGTCGCCGACAGGTCTGTCGGCTGAACCGCTTTCAGCGCGGTCACATTGCCGGTGAACTGTTCATCCACCAATGCTGCCGCTTCCGCTGCCAAGAGTTTGGCCCGGACGTTCCCCGACAAATAATCGTCCTCAGTTTCCCAGCGGTTGGTCTGGGGATTAAGATATATCGCGCCTTTGAGTTCAGGCAAAAACTCCGATGACTGGCGATGCAAGAGTTGCGCGAGATAATCCAGGTCAACACAGCCACGTTCGTTCAAAGTCACAAGCAATGCTTCAGGCGGCGTGTCCGCGTGTGCGATAGGTCGCTTCTTTTGAATCGTGCGCTCCCGGAAAATCGCGGACTTGGCCGCGCGACCGCTTTCCGGGTTGTAAAGCTCCAATGACAGGAGCAGCGGCAGATCCGGGTCGCCACGAAAGGCCGACGTGTTGCCGCGTTCGGAAATGGGTCCAAACCGAGCCACGAAACTATCGTAGGTCTGGTTGAGTTGCTGCCGTGCCAGCACAACATCGTCATCGGGGGTGCCGTCGAGCTGCGAACACAGGCAGCGCCGCACCACGTCCCGCACCCGGATCATGCCCCGAATCCGCCGGGCAACCTGCGAAGGCAATCCCGTCAAGACATGGAGTGCGTCCCCGTCGCGCATCGCGAGTTGCTGGTTCACGATGGCGTAGGCGTTGGGTTTGATGTGCTCAGGGGCGGGGAAGGCTTGTTCGACTGAGGGACGCGCCACCCGCTGGGTCTCCGGTTTGAACACGTCCTTCGGCAGCAGGGCGATAACCTCGGGGAGTTGCTCGGCCAGTGAACGGCCATTGGGAATCAGGGTCGGCTCGTTGCGCCCATACATGTTTCCTTCAAGGCGCATTTCGCCCAGCATCATCTCCGGGTGCGCCACGAAGTATTCGTTGATGGCGATGGTTTCGCCCACTGAGTTGATGATCTCACCCAGTTCCTTCCATGCAGCACCGCTGGGGAGTTCGCCGGGCAGCCGTTTGCGCAGCATGACGATGTCGGTCGTAACTTCGGTGTTGGCGTTTTTCTTGAAGGCATCGTTCGGCAGCCGGATCGCGCCGAGTAAATCAGCTTGGCTGGAAATGTATTCGCGCAACGCACCGTCCAGTTTGTCGAGTGTGCCGCGCGAGGTGATGAATAGAATCAGGCCGCCGGGCCGCACCTTGTCGAGCGCCTTGGCAAAGAAATAATCGTGAATGAGAAAGTTCCAGGATTTGAAATGCGAATCGAACGGTTTGTAATCGCCGAACGGAATGTTGGAAATCGCCACGTCATAGAATCTGTCAGCGAGTTTGGTCTCCTCGAAGGGTTGATGGCGGATGTCAGCGTCGGGATACAGCCGTCGTGCAAGCCTCGCCGTGATGGAATCAATCTCCACGCCGGTGATGAGTGAGCGTGACTGCATTTCATCAGGCATGAGTCCAATGAAATGGCCAAGACCCAGGGCGGGTTCAAGCACGCGACCCTGCCGAAATCCAAACCGCTCCAGTGCCCCATACATCGCGCGGATGACGACCGGTGCGGTGTAATGGGCATTGAGCGTGGTGGCGCGGGCTGAGTCGAGTTCGTCCGGTGTCAGCAGTGACACCAACTGCTCGCGTTCCTTTTTCCACTGCTCGTTCTGTGAGTCGAAGACCTGCGGCAGCCCACCCCAGCCGACATAACGAACCAGCACACGATTTTCGGCTTCTGTGGCTGGCCGGTTTTCGGCTTCGAGCTTTTTCAGCAACTCGATTGCGGCGAGATTGTCACGGCACTTTTGTTTCAACGACCCAACACCGATGCGTTCCGCGTCGGTGATGTGGAAGTTGTTTTGATTGCGCGCTGGCTCGGGTTCGTCACTGACACATTGCGCCGGAGCCTCAACCTCGTCAGCGTCCGCTACGACTCCGGCGGCAGGAAGATGTATCGCTGACAGACCATTTCCCAGGCTTGATCGTGCGCCTGTTGCGGTGTCGCTCCCTGCTGGATCAGCTTCCGGCGAATCTGGTCCAGTTCCATTTCGGTCTGCTCCTCCGCCGTCAGCAGCATCGCCTGGAGCTGGTTTTGTGCTTCGAGTTCCGCGACCATTTTCGGGCGGAACGTGCGCCAGTGTTTCTCGGCCGTTCGGCCGTATTGGGTGAGTGGTTTCATAAATGGGTATCCTCAGTGTGTTGACGGTGAACAGTTCAAGCTGTGGTTCGATAGTGGTATTGTTTCTGACGGCGGCCCGCATTTTCCCCCTTAAGGTGTTGTCCCTCCAAACACGGTTTACCGCATTTCACACCCTCCAGTCAACCGGACCCAAACGACGTTTCAGGCCGGCGGCACATCTATGAATCCCCGGAGCGTGATGGAAATTCTGCGGCCGGTTTTACGGGTTGAGGCCGGCACTTCATGGGTGAAGACGCGATTGGTTTCCCACGGCATCACGAATACCGTGCCGTTGCTGGCCGGGAAATCAATGGGCGTTGCGCCGGGTTGCGCCGGCCAGGGACGCAGCCGAAAGGTTCGATCTTCGCCGATGGAAATGGTCACGATCGGGGTTCCCACAATCATGTTTTGGATGCTGTCGCGGTGGCGGCCAATGTAGTGGCCGCGTTGTCCGTCATACCAGTTTAGCAAGAGACCGTTGAGCGCCAAATCCACATTTTCGTGAGTCCAACGCAGGAAGGGTTCAAGCATCGACGGGACCGGCAGTGCCTGGTTGACTTTGCCAGTGTAGTAATAGTCCCGGCCATACGCCTGCTGCCAGCGCGGCGTTTTCACGAGGCGACCGTGCATCAAAACTTCATGGAATTTCGCCGGGTGCAGTTGCCAGAGTTGCTCAAATTCCGCAGTGCCGGGGAGCAAAGCATCCGGCAGCCGGCCCACCCAAAATTTATGGGTGTGGTCCAGTTCGTGAACTTCAAATCCTGGAAAGTTCGTTTTCATTGGTTAAGTTTGGTTTCAGCGCGAGTCTAGGATTCTGCGACGACATGCCCGGCCTGATCCGACTGCCACAGCGGCGGCACAAATAGGTCGAACCGCGACGAATTCGGTTATGCACAATCTGTGAAACCGGGTACGACCGGCAATCGCAGTGATAATCATACCGGCGCTGCGTGCGTGTCCGGGCGTTCGCGACGTCGTATTGGTGGCAGCGTTCGGCTGGCAACCCCAAGGCGTGCATGATGGATTGCCATTCCGGTCCATGTGCGCGGACATGCGGCCCGTGCAATGCGCGGTTCACCAGGTGCGCAATTTCGTGCGGCACCGTTTGCAGGATGAAATGTTCCGTGTTCTCCGTGAGGAGCACGGGATTGAGACGGATTCGGTTTTCACGGATATGGGCACGCCCGGCGCAGACGCCGCGCAGATTCCATTCGATGGATGGCAATTCAAAGGGACGGCCATACAAGGTTTGAACCTGCAGGAGCGTTTCAATCACTTTGTCTTCCACTCGGCCAATGATTTGAAGGTTCAGTTTCATGGTTCAATTGCCGCATCAAGCGGCGGCTGGTAAAAAATAAAGCTTCCAAAATCATTCAGGCCGACTGTCACCCGACTAAATGCTTGCGGCCTGGTCGCTGGCTTCCGGTTTCTGGCTGATAATTTTGCCGAGTGTTGGAAGGTTTTCCGTCAGTCGCCATCAAGGTGTTCAACCTCATCGCCTCTGGACGCGAGAAACTCCGCGATCTGAAGCCGGTGGCAGTCGGCGACGCGCCGTTCAGCACACAGCAGGCACAGGGGAGGCGTGAGCTCATCCAGACGACT